>CAZPOS010000064.1:0-20000 GCA_964588065.1 uncultured Reyranella sp. | reverse complement strand
CGGCGGGCCTCGCCTGTGCCCAGCAGCTCGCGCGCGCCGGCCATTCGGTGACCCTGTTCGAGAAGGCCGACCGGATCGGCGGCCTTCTGCGCTACGGCATTCCCGACTTCAAGATGGAGAAGCACCATATCGACCGGCGCATGCGCCAGATGGAGGCCGAGGGCGTCGAGTTCCGCACCGGCGTCGAGGTCGGTGCGACCCTGTCGATCAAGTCGCTGATGGAAGGCTATGACGCCGTCGCCTTGACGGGCGGTGCCGAGCTGCCGCGCGATCTGGAGGTGCCGGGGCGCGAGCTGAACGGCATCCACTTCGCGATGGATTTCCTGACGCAGCAGAACAAGCGCAATGCCGGCGACGACGAGGCGCGCGCCGCGCCGCGCGGCACGCTGAGCGCCAAGGGCAAGCATGTCATCGTGATCGGCGGCGGCGATACCGGCTCCGATTGCGTCGGCACGTCGAACCGCCATGGCGCCGCCTCGGTGACGCAGCTCGAGGTGATGCCACAGCCGCCGGTGCGCGAGAACAAGGCGCTGACCTGGCCGGACTGGCCGCTCAAGCTGCGCAGCTCGTCGAGCCACGAAGAGGGCGCTGCCCGCGATTTCGCGGTGCTGACCAAGCGGGCGGTGGGCAGCAACGGCAAGGTCGAGGCGCTGGAGTGCGTGCGCGTCGAATGGGTCAAGGGTGCCGACGGCCGCATGGCGATGCAGGAGGTCGCGGGCAGCGGCTTCGAGCTGCGCGCCGATCTCGTGCTGCTGGCGATGGGCTTCCTCGGCCCGCGCCGGCCGGGCCTGGTGGAGCAGGCGGGCGTGGCGCTCGATCCGCGCGGCAACGTCGCGGCCAACGTGAAGGACTACCAGACCTCGGTGCCGAGGCTGTTCGCCGCCGGCGACATGCGTCGCGGCCAGTCGCTGGTCGTGTGGGCGATTCGCGAGGGTCGCCAGTGCGCGCGCGCCATCGACGAAAGCTTGATGGGAAGTTCCACCCTGCCGCGTTGATCTGCGGAACGAACACGGTTCGCTCGCGGGCGGATTTGCTCTAAGGTCCGCCTGATGAACCTGCTGCTGATCCAGGGCGCGAACATGGAATATCTCGGGCGCCGACAGCCCGAGCTCTATGGCACGACCACGGCCAAGGAACTCGACGCCGCCATCCGGCGCCGGGCTCGCGATCTCGGCGTGGCGATCGAGATCGTCTACACCAACTCCGAAGGCGAAGCGGTTTCGGCCATCTACAAGGCCGACCGTGCCAAATTCGACGGGTTGCTGTTCAATCCCGCCGGCTTCCTCCATGCCGGCCACGCGCTGCGCGACTGCCTGCGCTCGATCTCGATGCCGGCCATCGAGATCCACATGACGAACATCGAGAAGCGCGGCTTCGGGTCGATCACCTCGGAGGCGGCGGTCGGCATGATTGCGGGCTTCGGGGTCGATTCCTACCTGCTGGCGCTCGAGGCCATGGTGCAGCGGCTGCGGCCCGCCGCGGCCTGATGCCCGCTTGCCACCAGACGCCCGTGCGCAGGGTGCTGGGCGCGTAATTGCCGAACGTCGATCGATAGGGGAAGGCGAAAGGCCTGCGCCAGGCGCGCTCGACCTCGACGCGCCACAACCGCTCGGCCCCATCTGGAGCGCCCTCGCCGGGGTCCCAGTCGATCGTGACCCTGCCCTGGAGCTGAAGCAGCTCGCCGGTATCGAAGTTGGGGAAGAGCAGGCCGGCCCGCGGGTCGCCCAACAGGTTGCCCAGCGTGTTGAAGAAGCGGTTGCCGCGGAAGTCGGGGATGACGAGCGTGTCCCCCCGCGCGCCGACGAAACCCGGCCGACCGCCGCGATGGGACATGTCGAACCCGCCGGAGTCGCCCAGCTCGGCACGCGCCCGGCTGGCGACGAAGAACGTGTCGGTCGATTCGACGAGATCGCGCGCGGCCTCGTCCAGCCCGGACAGGGTCTCGACGGGCCCTGCCTCTCGGGCGGCGGGAGCGACGCCACGCGTCTGGATGTACTGCGGGCAATTGCCGAAGCTCTGGGAGACATGGACCGTGAGCGCGCGGTCGCGCGCCACGATCCGGCCGTTGGCGCGGTTGCGCCGCCGCGTCGACAGATCGATGCCCAGCAACCCGATCCCGGCACCGGCCACGAAGCCGGGACCCGCGGGATCGCCGTCGTGCGGCAGCGCCTCGACGACCAACGTGGCCGGATCGGGCGACGTTACAAATCCCGGTGGACCGGTCAGCACCGACGCCATCGGCCAGCCTCGGGCATCGGGCGTCGCCGTGAACAGGTAGGGCAGCAGCGAGAAGAAGGCGCGATGCTGCTCGGGCATGAAGGGGCGGATCGGCGCCAGGCCGGCCGGCTCCCGGGCGAGCCTCTGCGCCGCCTGCTCGTCGGCATGGAACGGCAGGAAGTCGATTGCTTCGGCGGCCATCACAAGCCCTCCTGCTTCTCGGGCAGGCCGATGTTTGGATCGTACCAAGGGGCCGCATCGGACCGCCAGATATGGACTTGGGGAACGTTCCCAACCTCGGTGTCGAGACAGCCCAATCGCAGCAGCACGACCGGCTGCGTCACGCGATCGGCCATTACATGCGAACCGCACTTGCTGCAGAAGCGGCGGAATTTGCCGGGCGACGATTCGATGGCGCCGAGCAGTTGCCCGCCGCGGAGCCAGCGGAACTTGTCTCGGGGTACGGCCGTGACCGACGAAAAAGCGGTCCCGTGTGTCTTGCGGCAGGTGTGGCAATGGCAGTGCACGATCCGCTCCAGTGGAGCATCGGCTTCGTAGGCGACGGCGCCACAGAGACAACTTCCGTTCAACATCTGCACGTCCTCCTCGGCTCAACCGAAACATAGGGCTCGCCGTTTGCCGCGAGAACGGCATGAATAATAAAGTCATAATTGCAAAAACCGGAAGAATGCATGGACCGGCTGGACGAGTTCGCGATCTTCGTGCGGATCGTGGAGGAGGGGAGCCTGGTGCGGGCGGCGCAGCGGCTGAGTCGCTCGGCACCGGCCGTGACGCGGGCGTTGGCGGCGCTGGAGGAGAGGATCGGCGTGCGGCTGATTGATCGCACGACGCGGCGACTCGCGCCGACCGAGGCCGGTCGCGCGCTGTATGAGCGGGCGCGCGGTGTCGTCGAGGCCTACGAGGCCGCCGCGGCCGGCGCCCGCGAGGCACCTGTCAGAGGGCTGTTGCGCATCGCCGCGCCGGTGCAGTTCGGCCGCCGTCACGTCGCTCCGCTGGCGGCGCATTTCCTCGACAGCCACGAAGGTGTGGAGGTCGAACTGTTGCTGAACGACCGCAACGTCGACCTCATCGAGGAGGGGATCGACGTGGCGCTACGCATTGGCGCGCTTGCCGATTCGGGCCTCGTGGCGCGACCGGTCGGCCATGTGCGGCGGCAATGGGTGGCGAGTCCCGCCTATCTCGCCCGGCACGGCACGCCAAAGGCGCCGGCGGATCTCGCGTTGCATGAAGCGCTGTTGGGAACCTCCCGTGGGGCGATGGAATGGACCTTCGGCGGTCGCCGCCGCGGTGCGCCCGCCCATCTCGCGGGCCGGCTGCGTGTCGACGATATCGAGACCCGTCTCTGGCTGGCGCGCGAGGGTCGCGGCATTGCGCAGTTCCTCTCCTATCAGGTCGCCGAGGATCTAACCGCCGGCCGTCTGGTCCGCCTGTTGCGTGCCTTCGAACGGCCGCCGCTTCCGGTGCAACTCCTCACCAAGGGCCGCGCCCATCGTGCGCCCAAGATCGACGCGTTCCTCGACTTCGCCGCCCGGAGTCTGTCGGCCCTGCCCGTACTCCAGCTCGATTGACACACGTTGTGCATTCGCCATAGCCCTGGACACGAGCAACCGGAGGAGCATTCGATGTCCTATGTAGATGGATTCGTCCTCGTCGTGCCCAAGAAGAAGCTAGCCGCCTACACGAAGATCGCCCGCTCGGCCGGCAAGGTGTGGCGAGAACACGGGGCGCTCGACTATCGCGAGTGCGTCGGCGACGACCTCAAGGTGAAGTTCGGCATGCCGTTCACGAAACTCATCAAGACCAAGCCTGGCGAGACCGTCGTCTTCTCGTACATCGTCTACAAGTCGCGCGCCCATCGCGACCGGGTCAACGCCAAGGTCATGGCGGATCCGCGCATGCAGACGCAGCCGCCGGACATGCCGTTCGATCCCAGGCGAATGGCTTACGGTGGCTTCAAGACGATCGTATCTTCGTAGACATTGCAAATGTCGTCTCGGCTGCAGGTTTTGCGAATCGTTCGCAGTTGGGCTAGCCTGCGCATGATGTCGGAAATCTGTCGCTACACCCTCCTGCAGACCTTCGCCGAGCATCGCCAGGCGCTCATGCGCTTTCTCGCGTGCCGCCTCGGCAATCCGGCTCTCGCGTCAGACCTCGCGCACGAGATCTGGCTTCGCATCGCCCACAAGCCGGAAGGCGGACTGCCCGGAACTCCCCGCAGTCATCTTTTCCGGATCGCTTCCCGGGTGGCGAGCGATCATCAGAACCAGACGGCGCCGGATGGTCGGTTCGAGCCAACGCCGCGGATCTCGCACCGAAATGTCGTGCCGCATCGCAGTGAGTTCGCGCGACTGGTCCGCGTCATCGATGCGCTGCCGCCGCGCTGTCGCGAGGTCTTCCTGCTGTGCCGCTTCGAAGGGCTGTCGCATGCGGAGGTCGCACGGCGACTCGGTATCGGCCGCGCCACGGTCGTCCATCATATGGTGAGCGCCTTGATGGCGGTCGAGGGCGAGATGGACGCCGCCCGATAGAACGAGTGCGAAGCGGCCGAGCCGCCCGGAGGACCATGCGGCAACCGTTTCAGGATCCAGTGATCGAAGAGGCACTACATTGGCTCGTGGTCCTGGAAGACCGGCATGCGGGCCCGGCCGATCGCGAGGCCTTCGTTCGGTGGCTCGATATCGATCCCAGTCACGGGGCCGCCTGGCAGCGTGCGCAGCAGGTGTGGATGCGGCTCGAGAGAGTGGGGGTGGCCTTCGGCGACCAGCCGCGACCGCCTCGCGCGTCCGGACCGCCGCGTCTCGTCGCGGCTCGGCCGCATCGCGGGTCGACGCAGGCGCATGCCGGCCGCCGACGCCTTCTCCTCGCCATGGGGGCTGGTGCAGTTGCGGTCCTGGGAGTGCCGGCCATCCTGCTGGCAACCCGGGCCCGCCCGTTTGGGGGCAGCCATGCCACTGCCGGCAGTGAGCGCCGCGCCGTCGGTCCGGGCGACGGATCGGAAGTCGAGCTGCGAGCCGGTGAACGGCAATGAAGGTACCCGGCGCGATATAGTCCCAGCAGAACCGGCACGGTTCGGGATGCCGGCTTCGATCGGGGGGCTTGGCGCAACGACCGGCTGGTCTTCCAGGGCTCGCTGCTGCGGACGTTTGCAACGACCCGCTACGATGAAACTTCGCGCCCGGTCGGCGGGGATGCCGGAGGCTGCGGTTGCGTAACCAGCCCATGCTGAACATCCGTGGCGCGCTCCTCGTGGGTGCAACAATCCTGGCCTTGCCTCTCGTGGCGGGCACGCCCCGGGCAGCGGTCGCGCAACGGATCGGGATCACGTCGGCGGTCACGGGCGATCCGACCGGGAAGCCCCCGGACGAGATCGAGCGCGTCCTCCACGTGGGCATCGACGTCAAGGCGGGTGAGGTCGTGACCACGGGCGCCGTGGATCGCGCCCACCTCCTGTTTCTCGACGGGACCGCCCTGACGATCAGCAACCAGGCGCAGGTGACGCTCGACCGGTTCGTTTACGACGCAGATCAGAAATTGGGCGATCTGGCAGTCACCGCCACCAAGGGCGTCTTCCGCCTGGTCGGCGGCAGAATCAGCAAGAAGACGCCGATCGTCGTCATTACGCCATCGGCCACGCTCAGCATTCGCGGTGGCATTGCGATGTTCGCCGTCGAGCCGACCAAGACCACGGCCACCTTCATGTTCGGCTATGAGATGACGGTTACCGGGCAGGGCCGGACCCGGAGCGTGACGGCACCTGGATTTCAGGTGAGCACCATCGTGGGCCAGGCACCCGGGCTGCCCATACGCGCGGCCCCCGGCAGTCTAGCCGGTACGATCGGGCGGCTCGAAGCGGTCAGGGGCGCACCGGACGCCGGCGCCGACAGGGCGGTGAAGGCAACCGGCTTCGCCGACGCCAACTCGGGCAGGGGACCGAACGCCGCCGGCCCGGTCCAGGGTGGGCCCCAGCCATTTGCTGCGGGCGGACCGGCTGCACCGGGCGGGCCGCCGAGAATGGGAGGGCCGGGCACCGGCGGCGGTGGCTTCGATCCCGGTCTCAGCCCGGCACAGATCAATCCCCTTGCCGCCGGTGGCGCGCCCCGCACCGTGCCGTAGGGTCGGTCCGACGCGGCGGATGTAGCTCTTGGGACGCATTGCGGACCATCGGATGTTCCGGCCGGTCGAACGGTCTCAGTCGGGCGTGACGCCGAAGCGGCGCTGCCAGAAATCGCGCGAGCGGCGCTCGCCCACGTCGCAGCCCAGCTCGTACTCGGGGCGCACGAACCGCGTATAGTCGTCGTCGGCCTTGACGGTGCGGCGGCCGGCCGCTCCCGATTGCGCGAGCTGCAGGCCCTCGCGGGCCGCGCCGAGCTCGCCGATGTCGAAGTCGTTCAGCGGCCCGGTGTCGGCCACCTCCTGCAGCAGCTTCTTGCGGATGGCGCGGGGGAAATCCTCGAAGCTGCGCGCCACCTCGACGAACGAGCGCGGGCCCCCGGTCACACAGTGCAGGTAGTATTTGTCGAGGTCGTCCTCGGCCGGGAAGCCGAACGGATTGGGCCGGCCGTTCATGATCGGCAGGCCGTTGATGACGATGCGCTCCTTGAGCGCGTCGTGGCGGATATCGGTCACCAGGCCGCCATCGTTGTTCGATCCGTCGCCCGATATGTCGAGCACCTTGCGGTCGGCATCGTAGGGGATGCGACCGTACATGGGGATGGCATAGCGGATGGCGCCGCTGATCGAGGTGCGGCGCGAGATCGATATGGGCGCGTCGGACAGGCGCTGGCGGAAGTCCGCGATCGCGGCCTCGGAATCGAGCAGCGTCCAGTCGATCAGCAGTTTCTGGATCCAGGAGTCGGACCATTCGAAATAGGCGACGGCGATGCGGCCGTGATTGCCGCCGAGGATCGCCCTGACGATCACCGGATCGTTGAAGGCGTCGACGTAACCCTGGCGCTGCAGTTTGGCCTCATCCGGATCGATGCTGCCCGAGATGTCGATCGCCAGCACGAGGGCGAGGTCGACTTCCTTGCGCTCCTGGGCCGCCGCCGGCAGCGCGAGGAAGAGAAGGGCGAACAGACCAACCAGTCGGGCCACGGCGACCTCCGCGTTCGTTACGCTTCAGAGGCAAGAACCATACCGCCCGTCTTGCATCCGTGTCAGCCCGCCACTGGACGAAGGGTGGCAGGGGTCGCTAGCCTTCGTGCAAAGACGAACGGGAGGAAAGCATGGATCTGGCGCTCAGCCGGGAGGACGAGGATTTCCGCACCGAGGTTCGGCGATTCCTCGACGAGAACCTGACCGAAGACCTCCGCGAGGCCGGGCGCAAGACCGCCGGCGTGTTCTCCGACCATGCGGCCGGGATGCGCTGGCACAGGATCCTGGCCCGTCGCGGCTGGTCGGCGCCGAGCTGGCCGAAGGAACATGGCGGCACCGGCTGGAGCGCGACGCAGCGCTACATCTTCAGCCGCGAGTGCATCGCCGCTGACGCGCCCCGCATCTTCTCGATGGGCCTGCGCATGGTCGGGCCGGTGATCATGAAGTTCGGCACGCCGGAGCAGAAGGAAAAATACCTGCCGCGCATCGTGGCGGGCGACATCACCTTCTGCCAGGGCTATTCCGAGCCGGGCTCGGGATCGGATCTCGCGAGCCTCAAGACGCGCGCCGAGCGCGACGGCGACGACTATGTCATCAACGGCACCAAGATCTGGACGACCGGCGCGCACGTCGCCGACCACATGTTCTGCCTGGTGCGGACCTCGAGCGAGGGCAAGCCGCAGGACGGCATCTCCTTCGTGCTGATCGATTCGATGACGACACCTGGCCTTACCGTCACCCCGATCGTTACCCTGGCCGGAGACCACGAGGTCAACCAGGTGTTCTTCGACAATGTCCGCACGCCGGTCGCCAACCGGATCGGCCCCGAGAATGCCGGCTGGACGGTCGCCAAGTACCTGCTCGAGTTCGAGCGCGGCGGCGATGCGTACACCCCGAACCTCTATGCCCGTCTCGACGACGTGAAGCGCATCGCGCGCGAGGAGGCGGCCGACGGGTCGGGCCGGCTGATCGCCGACCGCGGCTTCGTCGAGCGGCTGGCCGAGGCCGAGATGGACATCCAGGCGCTGGAGATGATCGAGATGCAGGTCCTCTCCGACTTGAGCCGCGGCCGCAATCCCGGCGCGGTCTCCTCGTCGATGAAGATCCGGGGCAGCGAGACCCTGCAGAAGCTCGACCATCTCGGCGTCGAGGCGCTGGCCTGGTATGCCGGGCCGTTCGAGCCCGAGGGGCGCGAGCTCGGCCACAACGAACCGACCGTGACGCCCGACTGGGGTGTGAGCGCCATGCCGCTCTACCTCAACAACCGCGCGTCGACGATCTATGCCGGCTCCAACGAGATCCAGCGCAACATCATCGCCAAGGCGGTGCTGGGGCTGTGAACACCTGTCACGACGCCCTTGTAAGCTCGCAATACACGTCACATCTGTAGGGCTATGACTGATCCTTATTCCGTTCTGGGCGTGCCGAGGACTGCCTCCGAGGACGACATCCGGAAGGCGTTCCGCAAGCTCGCCAAGAAACACCATCCCGACCTCAATCCCGGCGACAAGGCGGCCGAAGCCAAGTTCAAGGAGATCGGCCAGGCCAACGACATTCTCTCCGATCCGGAGAAGCGCCGGCGCTTCGACGCGGGCGAGATCGACGGCACGGGCCAGGAAATGCCGCCGCGCGGCTACTATCGCGACCATGCGGGCGGGCCCGGCGGCAAGTACGACCATGCCGCGGGTCACGAGTCCTTCGTCGACATGGGCGGTATCTTCTCCGAGATGTTCGGCCAGCGCCGCGGCGGCGGCGCGGGCTTCAGCGCCGGTGGGTTCGACATGGGCGGCATGCCGGTCACCTACAGCCTGCGCGTGCCGTTCCTGGTGGCGGCGCGCGGCGGCAAACAGCGGGTCACGCTGCCCGACGGCAAGACGCTCGACATCGACGTGCCCGAGGGCACGACCGACGGCCAGACCCTGCGCCTCAAGGGGCAGGGCATGCCGGGCGGCCAGGGCCGTCCGGCCGGCGATGCCTATGTCGAGATCCATGTCGATCCCCACGCTTTCTTCCAGCCGCGCGACAACGACATCCACGTCGATCTGCCGGTCACGCTCACCGAAGCGGCGCTGGGCGGCAAGGTGAAGGTGCCCACGGTGGGCGGCGCGGTGATGCTGAACGTGCCGGCCGGCTCCAATACCGGCACGTCGCTGCGGCTCAAGGGCCGCGGCCTGCTCGACCGCAAATCGGGCCAGCGCGGCGACCAGTATGTGAAGCTGAAGGTCGTGCTGCCCGAGGTGCCCGACGAGAAGCTCAAGCAATTCCTGGAAGGCTGGGAAGCCGGTCGCGCCTACGATCCACGCAAGGAGATGGAGCAGTTCACATGACGACGTTGGACGAACTGCTGCGCCAGCACGGTCAGCTGACGGAAGTCCATGTCGAGCGCTGGGTGTCGCGTGGACTGCTGCGCCCGGCGGGCAGCGGCGACGGTTGGCGCTTCGAGCAGATCGACGTGGCGCGCGCCCGCCTGCTGGGCGAGCTGGTCGACGAGTTGGGCTTCGACGACGAGTCGGTGGAGACGGTGGTCGACCTGGTCGACCAGGTGCACACGCTGCGGCGTCAGCTCGACCTGCTGGGCCATGCCATCGCCGAGCAACCCGCGTCGACGCGCGAGGCGATTGCGACCGCCCTCGACCGCCTGTCGCGGCGGTAGCTCAGCGCGCGCCGCGGCCGAGGGCGCGCATCGTTTCGAAATGGCCGGTCATGGTTGCGGGCTTGGCGGTCGCGACGCCGCCCACGATCGTGTCGCGCACCGGGCCGTAGCCGACGAATCCGAGGATGTTGCGCTTCAGGTTCTTCACCGCGTGCGCGCGGAAGTACCACCGGTACAGGATCTCCGGCATGCCCATCGTGACGACGATGCGGGCGCTGCGCCCGCCGAGATGCTTCTCCGGGAAGCCGTTGGGGCGATAGGCGAAGGCGAAGCCCGGCCGCAGCGCCTGCTCGAAGAAGCCCTTGAGCAGGGCCGGCATATCCCCCAGCCACAGCGGGAAGACGACCACGAGATGTTCGGCGCGGCGGATCGCCTCCTGCGCCGCTGCGATGTCCGGCGGCGCGGTGCCGTTCTCGAATTCGCTCTGGGACCGCATCAGGTCGAACCGCAGCGCCCCGATGTCGAGCCTTTCGACCGTATGGCCGCCCGAGGCGGCTCCCTCGGCATAGGCGTCGGCGAGGGCGCCGCACAGGCCCTTGCGGGACGTGTCGGGATGGCCGTTCAGGATCAGGATACGCTTCCCCATGCGCGCCACGCTCGCATGGGGACGCCTGGCGGTCCTTGATGTGGATCAGGCCGGATCGTTCATTCCGGCTCGACCCCGGCGCGCTTCACGGCCTCGCCCCAGGCGGCGCAGCCGGTCTTCATGATCTCGGTCATCTCGGCGGGAGTCGTGCCGGTGGCGATCAGGCCCATGTCGAGCAGCTTCTCCTTGCCCTCGGGCGTCTGCACCAGCTTGCGGATCTCCGCGCTGATGCGTTCGACGATCTCCTTGGGCGTGCCGGCCGGCGCCATGACGCCGTTCCAGCCGGTGAGGTTGATCTTGTAACCTGCCTCCTCGAAGGTCGGCACGTTGGGCAGGCGCGGCCAGCGCTGGGCCGACGTGACCGCGAGAGGCACTAGCTTGCCGCCCGCGATCGCGCCGCCGCTGGCGGCGAGGTCCTGGATGGTCATCGGGATGTGGCCGGCCACGACGTCCTGCACGGCCGGCCCGGCGCCCTTGTAGGGGACGTGCGTCATGTCGAGCTTCTCGGCCTGGTTCAGCATCTCGCCCCAGATGTGCGAGGAGGAGCCGTTGCCAAACGAGGCGAAATTCACCTTGCCCTTGCGCTCCTTGGCCCAGGCGACGAATTCCTTCACCGATTTGACGCCCAGCGAGGGCGGCACGACCATGGCGAGCGGCGCCAGTCCATGCTGGGTCACGGGGACGAAGTCCTTGAACCCGTCGTAGGGGATCTTCTTGTAGACGTAAGGGTTGATGCACATCATCGACGAGTTCACGTAGACGAACGTGTAGCCGTCGCCCGGCAGGTTCTTGACGATTTCCATGCCCACCATGCCGTTTGCGCCGGGCTTGTTGTCGACGATCACCTGCTGGCCCAGCACGCCCGACAGCTTCTCGGCGAAGTAGCGGGATACGACATCGGTCTGGCCGCCCGGCGGATAGGGTGCGACCAGCTTGATGGGTTTGTTCGGCCAGGCCGCCTGGGCGAAAGCCGACGAGGCGAACAGGACCAGCGCGCCCGCGAGCGCGACGACGGACTTCTTGGACATGATGCGTTTCTTCTCCCTTGGGCGCGAAGCCTAGCGGGAGAGAAACGCCCTGCCAATCGTCATGCCGCGACGAGCGTGACGGGTATCTTGAGGTAGCTGCGACCATTGTCGTCCGGCGGCGGCAGATGACCCGCGCGGATGTTCACCTGTACCGAGGGCAGGAGCAGAACGGGGGCCGCAAGCGTGGCATCGCGCTTGGTGCGCATCGCGACGAACTCGGCTTCGGCCACGCCGTCATGCACATGCACGTTGCCGGCCCGCTCCTCGGCGACGGTCGTCTCCCAGGCATAGCGGTCGCGGCCGGGCGCCTTGTAGTCGTGACACATGAACAGGCGCGTCTCCGGCGGCAGGGACAGTAGGCGCCGGATCGAGCGGTAGAGCGTTGGTGCGTCGCCGCCGGGGAAGTCGGCGCGGGCGGTGCCGTAGTCGGGCATGAAGATCGTGTCGCCGACGAACACGGCATCGCCGATCCGGTAGGCAACGTCGGCCGGCGTGTGGCCGGGCAGGTGCATCACCTCGATGCTGAGGTTGCCGAGTGTCAGGACTTCGCCGTCCCTGACCAGCCGGTCGAACTCTCGCCCGTCCTCGCTCACGTCCGCCGCGTTGAAGACCGTCTTGAAGATCTTCTGCACCTCGCGAATGTGCTCGCCGATGACGACCTTGGCCCCGGTGCGTGCCTTCAACAACGGCGCGGCGGTCAGATGATCGGCATGGGCATGTGTCTCGAGGATCCAGTCGACCGAAACCTGCCGTTCCGAGGCCTTCGCGAGGACGCGTTCCGCGGACCTGGCCGAGGCCTTCCCGGACTTGTGGTCGTAGTCGAGCACCGGATCGACGATCGCGGCACGACGGGTTTCGGGGTCGGTCACCAGATAGGTCACCGTAAAGGTCGCCTCGTCGAAGAAGGCGTCGATGATGGGGTGGCTCATGAATTCCTCCGTTCTATGGTTGACAGATATATTAGCAATATCTAAATTAGCAATACCTAAAATGAAGACCAAGCAGAACATCGATCCCCGGGCGCTTCAGGCGAAAGCCGGCGAAGTGGCCGACATTCTTTCGGCGCTCGCCAACGACCGCCGCCTGCTGATCCTCTGCAATCTCGTGGAGGTGGGCGAGGCGACCGTCGGTACGCTGGCGGCCGAAGTCGGCCTGTCGCAGTCGGCACTGTCCCAGCATCTCGCGCGCATGCGGGAGGAGGGGATCGTCGCCTTCCGGCGCGAGGCGCAGACCGTCTGGTACCGGATCGGCGACCCGCGGATCGAGACGCTGCTGTCGACGCTTCATCGACTCTATTGCGCGGACTGAAGGACCGCGCGGAAAGGATCCATCATGTCCCTGCCTGTCATCGATGCCGCGAGGGCGCGGCAACTCATCGCCGAAGGCGCCGTCCTGGTCGACGTGCGCGAGGCCGACGAAAGGGCGCGCGAGCACATTCCCGGCACGCAGCATGCGCCTCTCTCGACGCTGCGGAGCGTGCAAGCGCCCGGCGCCAAGGCCGTGATCTTCCATTGCCGCTCCGGTGCCCGCACCGGTGCCAACGCTGCGCGCCTGGGTGAGGCGGCGGGCTGCGAGGCCTATCTGCTCGAGGGCGGGCTCGAGGCCTGGAAGCGCGCCGGCCTGCCGGTCTCGGCCGACCGCAGCCAGCCGATCGAGATCATGCGTCAGGTCCAGATCGTGGCCGGCAGTCTGGTCGTGCTGGGTGTCGTCCTCGGCCTCTGGATCGCGCCGCCGTTCTTCGCGGTCTCGGCCTTCGTCGGCGCCGGGCTGGTGTTCGCCGGCACCACGGGCTGGTGCGGCATGGCCAAGCTGCTGGCCCTGATGCCGTGGAACCGGGCGACGCGGAAGGCGCTGGCCTGATGTTCGCCCCGGTCGCCGCGCTCGCCTCTGGCGGTGTGGTCGGCCTCGTCCTCGGACTCATCGGGGGCGGTGGCTCGATCCTGGCCGTGCCGCTCCTCCTCTACGCCGTCGGCATGCCCTCGGCCCATGTCGCGATCGGCACGGCCGCCTTCGCCGTGGCGGTCAATGCCGCGGCGGGGCTGGCGATGCATGCGCGCAAGGCGCCGATCCACTGGCCCTGCGCCATCGTGTTCAGCCTCGCGGGCGTCGGCGGCGCCTTCGCCGGCGCCGCGCTCGGCAAGGCCATGGACGGGCAGAAGCTCGTCGCGCTGTTCGGCATCCTCATGATCGTGGTCGGCCTGATGATGCTGCGCCCCAAGGATAGGGGCGGGGCTCAGTCGGCCTGGTTGACGCGGGAGAACGCGCGGCATCTCCTGCCGCGTCTCATCGTGCTGGGCGCGGGCGTCGGTCTCCTGTCGGGCTTCTTCGGCATCGGCGGTGGCTTCCTGATCGTGCCCGGCCTGATCCTCGCCGCGGACATGAAACTCGAGGATGCGACCAGCGCGTCGCTCGTCGCGGTGACCGCCTTCGGCATCACGGCGGCCGGCAGCTATGCCTGGTCCGGGCTGGTCGACTGGCAGGTGGCGGCCCTTCTGATCGCGGGCGGCGTCGCCGGCGCGCTGGCGGGCACGAAGGCCAACGCCGCGCTGGCGCAGCGCAAGGGCGTGCTGACGAGGCTCTTCGCGCTGTTCGTGATCGCGGCCGGACTCTATGTCGGCGGCCGCGGCCTGTTCGACCTGCTGCAGGCCTGATCAGCGCTGCTGCAGAGCCTCCCAGACCTTGGCGGCGGTCAACGGCATGTCGATGTGGCGCACGCCCAGCGGGCGCAGCGCATCGAGGACGGCATTGGCCAGCGCGGCCGGGGCGCCATTGGTCGGCAGCTCGCCGACGCCCTTGAAGCCGAGCGCATTGTTGGGCGAGGGCGTCGCGATCGTCTCGATCCCGAACGAGGGCATGTCGTCGGCGCGCGGCAGCGCATAGTCCATCAGGGTGCCCGTGAGCAGCTGGCCGCTCTCTTCGTCGTAGCGCGCCTCTTCCATCAGCGCATTGCCGAGACCGTGCACGATGCCGCCATGCATCTGGCCGGCCAGCAGACGCGGGTTCACCACCGGGCCGCAATCGGCGACCGCCAGGAAGCGGTCGATGCGCGTCTCGCCGGTCTCGGGATCGACCTCGACCTCGCAGACCATGACCCCGGTCGGGAAGGACTCGACCTTGTCGGCGAACACCGCATCGCCGTCGAACGGCTTCCAGGCTGCCAGTTCGAACAGGCCGACCCGGCGGTCGGTGCCCACGACTTCGAACGCGCCGTCGCGATAGGCGATGTCCGCCGGCGACGTCTCGAGCCGTTCGGCGGCGAGATCGCGGCCGCGCTCGATCAACACGTCGGCGGCGCGCTTCAGCGTCGTGCCGCTGATGATCGTGGAGGAGGAGCCGCCGGTGCCGCCGCCACGCGGGATGCTGCGCGTGTCGCCCTGTTTGATTTCGATGCGCTCGACCGGAACGCCGAGCGCGGCCGCCAGGATTTGCGCGAACACGGTCTCGTGTCCTTGCCCCTGGCTTTGCGTGCCGACCCGCGCGACCAGCCGGCCGGCCTCGGCATTCACCACGACATGCTCGTCGGCGATGCCGCCGGTGCCATGGAGATGGCAGGACAGGCCAAGCCCACGCAGCCTGCCCGCGGCTTCGCTCGCCGCGCGCCTGGTGTCGAAGCCGGCTGCGTCGGCGGTCGCGAGGGCGGTCTCGAACAGGCGAACGCAGTCGGCAGCGTCGTAGGTGTAGCCGCTTGCCGCCGCGTACGGCATCTCGTCGGCGCGCAACAGGTTGAGCCGTCGCAGTTCGACGGGCGTGCGGCCCGTCTCGTGCGCGGCCAGATCGACGAGACGCTCCAGCAGGAACAGGGCCTCGGGCTTGCCTGCGCCGCGGATGGCGTCGACCGGCACGGTGTTGGTGAAGACGCAGTCGAAGTCGATGCGGATCGCGGGGATGCGGTAGAGGCCGGAGATCACCTTGGCGAGACCTGTCGTCGGGATGGTCGGCGCGAACATCGAGACGTAGGCGCCGTAATTGGCTTCTGCCTTCACGCGCAGGCCGAGGAAGCGCCCCTCGGCGTCGAGCGCGAGGTCCGCCGTGGCGACGAGGTCGCGGGCATGGCTGTCGGCCACCGCCAGTTCGCCGCGCTCGCAAGTCCAGCGCAGCCCACGGCCGAGCTTGCGCGTCGCCCAGGCGATCAAGGTTGATTCGGCATAGATCGGATACTTCGGTCCGAAGCCGCCGCCCACATCCTCGGTGACGAGCCGCAGCTTTTCCTTCGGCACGTGAAGCACGCGCTCGCACATCAGCCGGTGCGGGATCTGCACGCCCTGCGAGGAGAAGGTGACGGTGACGAGGTCGTCGCCGGCCTCGTGGGTCGACCAGGCGGCCCGGGTCTCCATGTAGTGCACGATCTGGCGCGGCGAGCGGATCGAGAGCGTCGTGACATGCGCGGCGCGCTCGAAGGCGGCGTCGGTCGCCGCGCGGTCGCCCTTGCCCCAGCGGCACATCAGGTTGCCGGGGACGTCGTCGTGCACCAGCGGCGCATCCGGCGCCAGCGCCTGAGCCGCCGTCACCACGGCAGGCAGCTCCTCGTAGTCGACCTGCAGCAATTCCGCGGCATCGCGCGCCTGGTCGACCGTGGCCGCCACGATCATCGCCACGATGTCGCCGACATGGCGCACCTTGCCGGCTGGCATGGGCAGATGCTCCGGCTCGCGATGGCGATTGCCGGCCTCGTCCTTGATCTCGCTGATCGCCGGAAGATGGCCAACCTTGCCGGCCACGAGATCCTGCGCAGTGTAAATCGCCTCGACGCCGGGCGAGGCGAGCGCTGCTGCCGTGTCGATGCTCACGATCCGTGCATGGGCATGCGGCGAGCGCACGAACAGGACGGCAAGCGCGTCGCGCGGCGCGGTATTGTCCGCATAACGCCCGCGCCCGGTCAGGAACCGCTGGTCTTCACGCCGCTTGATCGAACGACCGAGCTGGAGGGGGGCGTTCATCGGCGTCCGTCGATCGGAGAGGGGCCGCGGCGCCGAATCGGGCAGTTCACTGTAATTTTTGCCACCAAATGCACTCAGTCGTTGGTTAACGATCATCATACACCGGTTCCGGCGACCAGCAGCGACGATGAAAATTCGGGTTTGGATCAAGTCTGCCTTGGCTGCGGCCTTGGGAGTGCACTGCTTTGCTTCCCTCGGCCAGGCGCAATCTCCTGTCGATCGGACCACGCTCGCGCGGGCGACTGAGCTCGTGGAGGCGCATCTCGACAAGGCCCAGCGTGAGAAGAATGTCGACCTGAAGCGGCGGATGCAGGTCGAGGCCTATCTGGCGCTGCTGTCCCTGCCGTCGACCGATCGTCCGTACAAGGCTGCCGACCGGCTGAGGGCGATCGACGAGGCGCTCGCGGAGAAAGGCGCATCGACCGACCGCGAACTCATCGAAGTCGGGTTGGGCGCAGCGAGGGCATTGGCCGAAGACCGCGACGACATGCAGCGCATCTTCCTGCTCGACCGGCAATATTCCGGCCTGTCGTCCGGCGAGGGCGTGAACAAGCAGTACTTCCTGCAGCTCATGCGCGCCAACGATGCCGAGGCCATGGCCTGGTTCTTCCAGTCGATGCAGCCGGGTGTCGGCGAGGTGGCGGGAATCGTCAATCGCAGCGTCGGGATCGACTGGCTGTGCCAGCACGGTCACCGGTCGCTCGCACGCCAGGTGGCAACGCGTCTGACCGCGCCCGAACTCGACGCCGCGATGGGGCTGCGGCTGGCCGATCTCGGGGCGTCGGCCGAGGCCGAGCAGCGTGCCGCGGGCAGCATGACCCAGACCACGCGCCGTGCCCCGGCGGGGCCGGAGATCCTGGCCCGCCTGGCCGTCATGGCCGGCCGCCGCGGCGACAGCGCCGAGGTCGACCGCCTCGTGCGCAAGGTCGTCGAGGCCGTCGAGCCGCGGCAGCTTTCGCCCGACCGCCGCGTGTCGGTCGACTACGGCGATTGCGACTGGACACTGGATCGTGGCTTCGCGCGGCGCTGGCAGGCGCGCAGCGTCTACTGGCAGTCGGCCTTCAAGCTGACCGCGCAACCCGGTGGCACGCCGCTCGGTCAGCCCTATCTCGTCGCGCTCGCGGACTCGGTGGCCGGGGCCACCGCGGGGCCAGCATCGGTCGAGTTGATCGAACAGCTGATCGCGATCTTCGACAAGAGCGCGCGCGACAACGGCGTCGATCTCACCAATGCAGCGATCCTGGCGGCCGATGCCCAGACCGATCTCGCGCGTCGCAACAATGCGCCGGCGCTCGCCTGGCACGGGGCGCGGCAGTCGCTGATCCTCGCCCGCGTGGCCGCTGGGGCTCCGATCGACGACGCGGCGGCCAAGGCGCTGGGCGTGGACTGGGCGGCTTCCTTCCTCGCGATCTATCCGCGCTCCCCGCTCGCGCGGCGATTGGCCGGGCTCGGCGAGGCCGACCGTGAAACGCTTGAGCGCATCAATCCCAGGCTGCGGGCGCAACTGCAGCTGATCGGCCTGGTACTCGAAGGCAATGCCATCGATGCCCGCGCGCTGGTCGAATCGGCGCCGGCCGCGGTCGACCTGGATGCCGGTCCCGTCCTGCGCATCATCGAGGCGCAGCAGAATGCCGGTCTGAGGGACCGCGCCGCGGCCGCGCTCGATGCCTACCTGCACGTCTTTCCCGGCAAGGACCTTCCGGCGCTGCGGCTCCTGCTGCTGCAGGGCCGGGTCGATCGGGCGAAGCTGCTGCTGCGCGAATTCGTGGCCGGCAGCGCCGGTGCGTTCGGCGTCTCGGACATCTTCGTCGGCGTCATGCTGCTGCGCGAGCTGGGTGACCGGAGCGACGTCGCGACCCTCGTGGGCCTGCGCTCCGGCGCTGACTTGCAGGAAGCCAGCCGCCGCCTCGTCGAGGTCGCCGATGCGCTGGCCTGGGACGGCGCCGCGGGCGAGATCGAGGCCGCGGCCCGTTCGCTTCCGCCCGAACTGGCACAGCTGACCGCGAAGGATGCCGCCTGCCTGCGCGACACGTTGCAGGGATTGCAGGCTGTCGCCCTGGCGCGGCGCGGCGAGCTGGAGGCCGGGCTTCGCCTGGTCGAGGGCCGCAGCCTCGACCAGCGCCAATTCTGCTGGGTCGGCAAGGGCTACGACAGCAAGCCGATCTTCGACCTGCGTTTCCTTGTCCAGGAATGGGTCCGCCGAGGCCAGGCCGCGCCGTAGCGCCTTTGGCGGACTCAGGCCGCCAGCGCGTCGCTGATCACCTTCAGGGCGCTGTCGATGTCGGACTTGTTGACGTCGAGATGGGTGACGGCGCGGATGCGGTTGCCGGCGGCGGTGCCCATGCCGAGGCCGCGCTCCCTGCAGGCCTCGACCAGCCTGGCCGGCGTCCAGCCGGGCTTGGTGACCTCGAAGAAGACCAGGTTGGTCTCCATCCGCGGCACGTCGATCTTCAGTCCCTTGATGTTGGCGATACCCTCCGAGAGATGGCGGGCATTGTCGTGGTCCTCGGCGAGGCGGTCCCAGTTGTGTTCGAGGGCGTAGAGGGCGGCGGCGGCGATGATGCCGGACTGCCGCATCGAGCCGCCCAGCATCTGCTTCTGGCGCCACGCCTCGTGGATGAACTCCTTCGAGCCCGCGAGACTCGCGCCGACCGGCGCGCCCAGGCCCTTGGTGTAGTCGAGCCACAGCGAGTCGACGCAGGCGGCATAGTCGCTCGCCTTGGTGCCCGACTTGACGACCGCGTTGCAGAGGCGGGCGCCGTCCATGTGCAGGCTGAGGCCGGCGTCGCGCGCCACCTTGGTCACGCCCTGCATGGTGGCCAGCGGCCACACGGTGCCGCAACCGCCGTTGGAGGTATTCTCGATCGACACGAGGCGCGAGCGCGGGGCGTGGCGGCTGCTGGGATCGCGGATGGCGTCCTTGACCTGCTCGCCGGTGAAGACGCCGTGCGGACCGTCGAGCATGCGGATCATGACGCCGGCATTGGCGGCGGTGCCGCCCGACTCGGCATTGATGATGTGTGCCGTGCGGTCCGCGATCACCTCGTCGCCCAGCCGGCAGTGAACGCGGATGGCGATCTGGTTGCCCATGGTGCCGCTCGGCAGGAACACCGCGTCCTCCTTGCCCAGCAGTTCGCACACGCGGTCGCGCAGGCGGTTGACGGTGGGATCCTCCATCTTCTGCTCGTCGCCGACCTCGGCGTCGGCCATGGCCTTCCGCATGCCGGGGGAGGGCTTGGTCTTGGTGTCGCTGTAAAGGTCGATGAAACGGTTTTGCATGGCGTGTCCTGATCTCCTGCGTCACCATACCGGCAATCGCCAGGAGGAGGAAACATGAGCCAATTTGCGGCCGCGCCCACAGCTTCCGTCATGCCCGAGGAACTGCTCTACGCCGTCGACGGCATGATCGCGACGGTCACGCTCAATGCGCCGCAGCGCATGAACACGATCTCCGGTCCGATGCT
>CAZPOS010000063.1:0-22919 GCA_964588065.1 uncultured Reyranella sp. | reverse complement strand
GTTCTTCCGTTCGATGACATGCGCCATGCGGCGCCCAACGAACAGCATGGCCCCGGTCGTCAGCATGGCGTAGGCGATGCTGGCGAACACGAGGTAGCCTGGCAATTCGAGCCCCAGGTGCGCCGGCCCGATGGCGATCGCGCCCCCCACCGTCCACAGAACGACGACGAAGGTCGCGGCCGTGAGCACCGAGGAAAGCAGGCCGGTCACGAGGTCGATGGGTGCATCGGTGGCGATGCGCGCATCCTCGGCGATCCGGTATTCGGCAAGCTGGGGCTCGTCGCTGGCCGCCTCGAGGCGCCGGTAGTTGCCGTTCTCCAGCCACAGCCCCACCAGGTAGGTGGTCAGCCAACCGCGCCACCGGCGCTGGAATGTCATGCGCGCCCAGACGGCGAAGGCTGCGAGGAAGATGCTGCAGGCGGCAAGCCCCGGCAGCAGGGAGGTCTGATGCCGGATGCCGCTGCTGTTGCGCCTCTCCAGCGCATCGAAGAAATCGCGATTCCAGACGTTGAGCCGGTACTGGACCAGAAGCTGCGCCACGACGCAGAGGATCAGGAGTCCGATCAGGGTCCACGGCACCCAGGCGCCCTTGTCGCGGCCGAACCCCAGCGCGCTGTGCCAGAAACGCCTGAGCGGCCCCGGCCCGACCGCCGAGACGCCATCGTCGGTCTTCATCCGTCGGCCCGCGCCGCCAGCGCCGCCAGGCCGAGGAAGGTCGGTTCCGGCCGGACGATGATGGCGGTGGGAATCTGCCCGACATAGTCGGCGAAGCGGCCCTTTGCGGCGAAGCGCTTGCGAAACGCCGACCCCACCAGAACCGGGAGGATATGAGGCGCGATCCCCCCTCCGATCAGTACGCCGCCGCGGGCGGCGAAAGTCAGCGCCATGTCGCCTGCGAACGATCCCAGGAAGTCGCAGAAGGTTTCGAGAGCCGCGTTCTCCGCCGGCGAACCGTAGACCGCCTCCCTGACGATCGCCTCCGGCGACGACGATGCCGGTGGGCGATCCGCCTCGACCGCCAGCGCCGCCTGGAGATTGAGCAACCCGGCGCCGGACAGGGCCCGCTCCGCCGAGACGTGCCCGAAGCGCTGGCGGAGTCGCTCCAGGATCGCAGCGTCGCCCGCGTCGGTCGCCGCCAGGGTCGCATGTCCCGCTTCACTGGCCGCGACCCGTGGAGGCGCACCGGGAAGGTAACAGGAAAGACCCAGGCCGGTCCCCGGTGCGATGACTGCAACCGGCTCGCCCGGGAGGGCACTGCCCTCGCCGACCGCGACGAGATCGTCGCTCCCCAGATGCGGCACCGCCCAACCCAGCGCTTCGAGGTCGTTCACCAGGCGCACCGACCGGAGATGCAGCGTCTGCCGAAGCCCCTCGGCATCGAGGATCCAGCGGGCATTGGTGAGTTTGCAGCGGCCGCCCGAGACAGGACCGGCGGCGGCTATCACGGCACGCTCGACGACGGTGCCCGCGACCTGCGTGTTGAGGAAGTGATGCACGGCATCCTGCATGCTGGCATAGGCGCCGGTGCGCAGCGATTCGATCGGTCCCAGCGCGCCGTCCGCGAACAGGGCGAAACGCGTGCGCGTGCCTCCGACATCGGCGAGAAGGCAACTCATGGCGCGCGGCCGCGGCGCTGGGTGGCAATGGTCGCCTTGTACCAGCGGGCCGAGGCTTTGGGGATTCGGCGCTGCGTCGGATAGTCGACGCGCACGAGCCCGAAGCGGTTGGCATAGCCCGCCCCCCATTCGAAGTTGTCGAGCAGCGACCAGACGAAGTAGCCGCGCACGTCGGCGCCGTAGGTGACGGCCTCCTCGAGCGCATCCAGGTAGCGCGCCAGATAGCCGATGCGTTCGACATCGTCGATCGCCCCGGTCGCATCGCCCGTCTCCTCCGCGCCGGCGCCGTTCTCCGTCACGTAGATCGGCAGGCGATAGCGGTCGCAGACGTCGAGCAGCGTGTCCCTGAAGGCGTCGGGGTCGATCTGCCAGCCGATCGGCGACCGGGGGGCGTTCGCGGGCGCATCGCTCCAGGCGAAGCCCAGGCGGGACGCGGCGTCGGCCCGCGCGTAGATCGGCGAATAGTGGTTGATGCCCAGCCAGTCGATGGGGCGCCGGATCCGGTCAATGTCGCCCGCCTGGACGAACGGCGCGACCCGTTCCACGAGCGCCGCGGGATAGGCGCCGAGAATCTGCGGGTCCGCAAAGGCGCGGTTCCAGTAGTCGTCCAGCAGGGCGGCGGCCGCACGGTCGGCAGGCGTCGGATCGACCGGCCGCGCCGGCTGCATGTTGCAGATGGTTCCGAGCGACGCGCCCGGAAGATAGGCCCGCAGCACGTCGATCGCCGCGCCGTGCGCCAGGTTGACGTGATGGATCGCGGCGTGATGCTGCGCGGCATCGTCGACCGCCGGCGGATGCCAACGGAAGGCGTACCCGAACAGCGTGAAGACGCCCGGCTCGTTGAAGGTCGCAAACCGCTTCACGCGGTCGCCCAGCCGGCTTGCCACCAGGCGGGCATAGTCGGCGAACCAGCCGACGCTGTCGCGATGCGCCCAGCCGCCGCGATCCTGCAGGGCCTGCGGCAGATCCCAGTGGTAGAGGCAGACCCAGGGCTCGATCCCGGCCGCGAGCAACCCGTCGACCAGCCGGTCGTAAAAGGCGATCCCGCGCTCGTTCACCGCCCCCTGTCCTTCCGGCAGTACGCGCGGCCAGGCGATCGAGAAGCGATAGGCGCCGACGCCGATGTCGCGCATCAGCGCGATGTCCTCGGCGTAACGATGATAGTGATCGCAGGCGACGTCACCGGTGTCGCCGTTGGCGATCCGTCCGGGTTCATGGGAAAAGCCGTCCCAGATACTGGGGCCTCGCCCGTCGTCGCGTGCCGCGCCCTCGATCTGATACGACGATGTCGAAACGCCCCAGAGGAAATCCGGACGCAGCAGGCGGCGCGTCGGCGACGCAGGCACCGGCCCGCCGGAGATGCCGGTAGGAGAACTGACCATCGAGGCAACTCCGCATTACGGTGTGAGGGCGATCTTCAGAACCCCGTCCCGCTGATGCGCGAAAAGGTCGTAGGCCTGCTCGATGTCGGCCAACTTGTACCGATGTGTCACCAGGGCACCGAGGTCGGCCCGCCCGGAAGCGATGACCTCCATCAGCCGCCGCATGCGCTCCTTGCCGCCCGGGCACAGCGACGTGACGATCTTGTTGTCGCCGAGGCCCGCCGTGAAGGCATCGAGGGGGATGCGAAGATCGGACGAATAGACGCCGAGGCTCGACAGCGTTCCGCCCGGGCGCAGCACGCGCAGCGCGCTCTCGAAGGTCTGCTGCGTCCCCAGCGCCTCGATCGCGACGTCGACGCCACGACCTCCGGTGAGTTCGCGGATCGCCGCCACGGGATCGGCCTTCTTGAAATCGACGACATGGTCGACGCCCAGCTTCCGCGCCACTTCCATCCGGGCGGGGACCGTATCGACGCCGATCACCGTGGTGGCTCCCATCAAACGCGCACCCAGCGCGGCGCAGAGCCCGATCGGCCCCAGCGCGAAGACCGCCACGATGTCGCCGATGCGCACACTGCCGCCCTCGGCGCCCGCGAAGCCGGTCGACATGATGTCGGGGCACATCAGGACCTGCTCGTCGGTGAGGTTCGAGGGAACCGGGGCGAGATTGGTCATCGCATCGGGCACGAGCACGAACTCGGCCTGGCAGCCGTCGATCGTGTTGCCGAAGCGCCAGCCGCCCGCCGGCTTGAAGCCGTGGCGTGTGCCGGGCCCGTCCTGCGAATGCGCGCCGCAGAGGCAGGCATAGCTGTGACCGCTGGGCGTGATGGCGCCGGCCACCACGCGCTGGCCTTCCTTGTAGCCTTTGACCTCGGAGCCGAGCTTCTCGATGATGCCGACCGGCTCGTGGCCGACGATCAGGCCCTTGGCGACGGGGTACTCACCGCGAAGGATGTGCACGTCGGTGCCGCAGATCGTCGTGGTGCTGATCCGCACCAGCGCGTCGAGGGGGCCGACATCGGGCACCGGTCGCGACTCGATGACGATCCGGCCCGGCTCGGCAAAGACTGCCGCCATCATCTTCGGCATGGGTTCCTCCGTTGTTGGCCGCTACGCTAGGCGCGCCGGAACGTCGGGGAATTGATATGCCTCAAGCTTCCGCGTGAAACACGACCTCCATCGTCTGGGCGACGCTCTCGGGATTGACGCTGATCGAATCGATGCCGAGCCGGGTCAGGAACCGCGCGACGTCCGGATAGTTGGCGGGCGCTTCGCCGCAGATTCCGACATGACGCCCGTTGCGGTGGGCGCCCTCGATCGCCAGCCGCAGCATTTCCAGCACGCCAGGATCGCGCTCGTCGAACTCGAACGAAACCATGTCGGAATCGCGGTCGACGCCCAGGACGAGCTGCGTGAGATCGTTCGAGCCGATCGAGAATCCGTCGAACAGCCGGGAGAACGCATCGATCTGGATGACATTGTTGGGGATCTCGCACATCACGTAGACCTCGAGCCCGTTCTCGCCGCGCTTCAGCCCGTTCTTCTCGAGCGCGGCGATGACCTGCGCGGCTTCCTCGACCCGGCGGCAGAACGGCACCATGATCCGCACGTTCTCGAGGCCCATGTCGTCGCGAACCCGACGCAGCGCAGCGCATTCGAGCGCAAAGCCGTCGGCATACGCCGGGTGCGTGTACCGGCTGGCGCCGCGAAACCCGAGCATCGGGTTTTCCTCGCGCGGCTCGAAACCGCGGCCACCCAGCAGCTTGGCATACTCGTTCGTCTTGAAGTCCGACAGCCGCACGATGACCGGCTTCGGATGGAAGGCGGCGGCGATCGTGCCGATCCCTTCCGACAGGCGCTCGATGAAGAAGTCCCTGGGATCGTCGAAGTGTCGCGTCAGCCGCGCGATCTGCGCGCGTTCCGTTGGATCGGTCACCTTCTCCGGCTGCGCCAGCGCCATCGGATGAACGCCGATATGCTGGTTGACGATGAACTCCATGCGGGCGAGCCCGACACCTTCGTTCGGTCGCATGGCGGTCCGGAAGGCCAGGTCGGGATTTCCCAGGTTCACCATGATGGGTGTGCGCGGCCGGGCCAGGTCCGCTGCGTCCTTCGTGACGATCTCGATCGGCTGGTCGCCTGGATAGACGCGACCGGTCTCGCCCTCGGCGCAGGAGACCGTCACCCGCGCGCCCCTTGCGAGGACGGTCGTCGCATTGGCGGCGCCCACGATCGCCGGAATGCCGTGCTCACGCGCCACGATGGCGGCATGACAGGTTCTGCCGCCGCGATCCGTCACGATCGCCGCCGCCCGCTTCATCGCCGGTTCCCAATCGGGGCTGGTCGAACTCGCCACTAGGACGGCGCCCGGCGGAAAGCCCGGCAGGTCCGCGGCGCTCGACACCGGATAGACGGCGCCGCTGGCGGCTCGCTCGCCCACCGCACGGCCCTCCACCAGCGGTGCGCTCTTGCTGCGCACCCGGTAGGTCTCGATGACGGAGGCCTGGCGCCTCGACACCACGGTCTCGGGCCGCGCCTGGACGATGAAGAGATCGCCATCGGGGCCGTCCTTCGCCCATTCGATGTCCATGGCGCGCGGCTCGCCGGCCAGTTCCGAATAGTGCGCCTCGATCCGCAGCGCCGAGTCGGTGAGTTCGAGAACCTCGGCGTCGCTGATGCAGAATCGGTCGCGCTGGTCGGCCGGCGTCTCGACATAGAGCGTCGCGCCGGCAGCAGCCTCCTTCCCGTAGATCAATTCCTGCTGCTTGCGTCCCAGGGACCGCCGCAGCACGCAGCGCTTGCCGGCCCGGAACGTTGGCTTGTGGACGTGAAACTCGTCGGGATCGACCTTTCCCTGGACGATGCTCTCGCCCAATCCCCAGACGCCGGTCACCAGCACGACGTCACGAAAGCCGCTCTCGGTATCCAGGGTGAAGGCCACGCCGCTCGCCGCCAGGTCCGAGCGCACCATCTTCATGATGCCCACGGAGAGCCCCACCTTCATGTGATCGAAGCCGTTGGCGTTGCGATAGACGATCGCCCGGTCGGTGAAGGCCGACGCGAAGCACTTGCGGCAGGCTTCCTCAAGCTGGGTGATCCCCTGGACGTTGAGGAAACTCTCATGCTGGCCCGCGAAGCTCGCGGTGGGCAGATCTTCGGCCGTGGCGGAACTGCGGACGGCAACCGCGACCCGTGCCCCATACAGGGCTTCGAGTTTCCGGTAGTTCTCCACCAGCATCGTTCGGATCCGGTCCGTGCCGGTCGCGGCATAGACGATCGCTCGGGCTTCGGCGGCCGCCCTCGCCAGGCGGCCGACGTCGTCGGCGCCGACACCCTCGAGCAGGGCCGCCAGCTTCGGCCAGGCCCCGGCTGCCGTCAGGGCCTCGCGATAGACGTCGGCGGTCAATGCAAAGCCGTCCGGCACCCTCACACCCTGGCCGCCGAGGGCCGAAACCATCTCTCCCAGCGAGGCATTCTTGCCGCCGACCGACGCCAGGTCGGTGGCACGGATGTCGCGGAACCAGCGAACGTCCACGGTCGTCTTGTCGGTCATGGCCCCCCCTCTGCACGGACCGGCACCAGCCGGATGTGATCCCTCGCCTCGCGCAAACCCGTCACGCCTGCGAACGTCGCCCGGCCGCGGTCTCACTCGACAAGACGGCCCGCATCAGATCGGCGCGGCTGACGATACCCACCGGAATGCCGTCTCGAACGATCGGGATGCGTTTCACCTTGTACCGGCGCAGGCGCTCGACGAGCCCTTCCAGCGGCGTGTCCTCGCTCGCGGTCACCACTTCCCCGGTCATGATGTCGCCGACCCGCAAACCGCGGCCGGACATGGACTCTCGCCCGGTCGCGGTGTCGCTTCGCAGGAGGCATTGCAACCAGCTCTTGCCGGGGGCCGCATCTATCTCGGCGCGCCGGACGAGATCCGCCTCGCTGATGATCCCGAGAATTTCACCCGCCTCGTTCACGACCAGGAGAGCGCCGACGTCGGCGCCCAGCATGCGTTCGGCGGCATCGAACAGGGAGTCCGTCGGCCGGGCACAAACGACCTTCCCGGTCATGATGTCTCTTGCCAGCATGGCCCGCTCCCGCCTCAGGAGGATGCGAAGCATTCTAGGCAGGCGCCGCAGGGCCTCCTTGACTTGCGTCAAGTCGAAGCCATGCCCGGGTTTTCAGTTCGATCGACCGAGCCAGATCGCGATGCTCCAGTACAGGCTGCCGAGGGCCAGCGCGAACCAGCCCGTGAGCCAGACCAGCACCTGCATCTCGGGATCCGGCCAGAAGGCCAATGCCAGCCCGAACAGGATGGCCCCCGCGCCGTCCGCTGCCAGGACCCAGCCGCGATCGACGGTCCCGCTCAATTCGCGGGCCGCCCAGAGCTGTAGCGCGCCGGTCGTGACCGCCCAGATGCCAATGATGCCCGCCAGATGTGCGACCACCAGGTCGAGCGCGAACAGGGCGCCCCCGGCGCACGCCAGTCCTGCCAGTCCGATCAACCCCAGCCAGATCTGTGCGCCGCCGCGTCGCGCCAGCGTCGCGCCCGTCAGGGCCAGCGTGCCGTCCACGAGGGAATAGCCGCCCCACAGCACCGCGAGACCGGCGTCGGTGAGCTTCGGCCAGAAGAACACGAGGAAGGCGAACAGGAGCGCGGCAGCCCCGCGCAGCAACAGGAGCGTGCGATGGTCGGAAACCGCGCCCGACAGCGGATCCGCCGTTAATGCCTTTTCGACCATCATTCACCCTAGTGAGCGAAAGGGAGCCCGCGCCGTGATCCAGATCAAGGCCTCACCTTCTTGATCTGGGACAAGGAACATGGACGTCCGGAAGGATCAACTCCGTGTGCGGCGTCGAAAGCAAGGAAGGACCGGCAGGATGGGTTCGGGACGCGCATTGATCACCCTCTGGGCGGTTGGCAGTGCGATCGCGTGGGTCGGCTGGATGCTGCTGCTCAACCAGTCGTGCATCCGCCAGGCCGACGGTCGGCTGTGGTGTCAGGAGGATGGTGCGTGGCTCCCCTTCCTGCGCGGGTCGTCGCGAGATCCCTTCGAACTCGCGCTGATGGGGCTGGTGCCCTCGGTGTTGATTCTCATCGTCGGCATCGCCCTGTTCCGGGCGATGCGCCGCTCATAGTCAGCTCATGGAGAAGCCGATGAAAAGCCTGATTCCCCTGCTCATCCTTCTGCCGCTCCCCGCCCTGGCGCAGGGTCCGGGCTACGGGGCCGCGCTGGCCGAACGCTGGTGCATGGCCTGTCACATCGTCGAGCCCGCGCCCAAGACCGCGAGTGCGAACGGCATCCCGAGCTTTTCCGCCATCGCCGCCAAGCCGACGACCAATGCCGAGCAGCTCAAGGCCTACCTGTCGACCGGCCACACGCGCATGCCCGACTTCTCCCTCAGCAACCGGGAGCGTCAGGCGCTGGTCGACTACATCCTGAGCCTTCGCTAGCCCAGGAGCTGGGTCGTCTGCTGCGCCTCGGGCGTCGCACCGCACACGGTCACGCTGGTGATGAGCTGGCCGAGACGGTTGGCCTCCGCCGAATAGTCCTCGACGGCCCGGACGGTCCACGCCCCCTGGGCCTGCCAGACGGTCGCGGCGTCGCGCGCCGACAGCAGCGTGAGATAGGTCGAGACATTGTCCTTGAAGCGGCGCTCGGCGAATTTCGAGAGTTCGCTCTGCCAGGCCGCACCGACGGCGGCCCATTCCTCGAAGCAATCCGCATAGCCCGAAAGCGCTGCGTTCACCATGTTGCCTGCCGGCAGTGACTCCACGCTCGGCACCTTGTCCGCATGCATGTCGTTCATCTCACCCTCCACTTCCTCAAGGTATTCTAGGCGCGCAGGGCGGTGAGGCCGTTGATCTGTATCAACCTGGCCAGAGCTTGATGCAGATCAACGCGCCCGCGCCTTCCGTGCCTAGGCTCGCGGATGCGGAGAAACCCCTTTCCGCCTCCCAGGAGAAAAGCGATGAACATGTATGCTGCGGCCCTCACGGCGGCGCTGTCCGTATTTTCCTTTGGTCTTGCGGCGCAGGCGCAAACGTCGCCCAAGGGTGTGAACGTCGGCTCCCTCACCTGCACGGTTGCCGGCGGCGTCGGGTTCGTCTTCGGCTCCTCGAAGGATCTCGACTGCATCCTCGCCAAGACCGACGGCACGGCCGAACACTACACCGGCACCATCAAGAAGTACGGCGTCGATCTCGGCTTCACCAAGCAGGGACACGTCGTGTGGCTGGTCTTCGCGCCCGGCCAGGTCGCCAAGGGTGCATTGGCCGGCGACTATGTCGGCCCGACGGCCAGCGCTTCGGCCGGGGTGGGCGCGGGCGCCAACGTACTGATCGGCGGCGGCAACAAGCAGGTCAGCCTGCAGCCGGTCAGCGTCGAGGGCAATGTCGGTCTCAACGTCGCCGGCGGATTGGCCGAGGTCACGCTCAAGCCGGCCAAGTAGCAGCCGGGCGAACACGATGCAGGATGCGGCCCCGACCGGGTCGCATCCTTTATCCTTTGCACGATGCTATCGGCCGCCGTTGCCCAGCGCGCGGCGCAATTGCTGCAGCAGCCGATGACGCGCGGCATCGTCGGGAGCAGCCTGCAGTGCCCCCCGGATATCGAGCAGCATCTGCGCATAGTCGTTGTGCCAGTCGCGACGCGCATTGGCCACTTCGGGCGCAAGACGGCGCACGCCGTCCGCATCGGGGACCGCCACCCATCGGCCGTCGCGATGGACCAGCGAAAACGTCTCGTCGAGGGTCGGTGCGACGATGCGGGCCAGCTCGACTCCCGCAGCGGCGAGCGCCGCGGAAAGACCGTCGATGCCTTCCGGTTCACCATGGACGAGCAGGAGGGAGCCGAGGTCCGCCAGCATCGGCCGGCACCAGCCGACCAGCTCCTCGCGGTCGGCATGGCCGGTATAGGAATCGATCGAGCGTATCCGTGCCCGGACTCCGATCTCCTCGCCATGGATGCGAACCTGGGGGGCGCCGCCGCGGATCAACGCCCCCAGGGTTCCGGGCGCCTGGTATCCGACGAAGAGGATCGTCGAGTCCGAGCGCCAGAGATTGTCCTTGAGATGATGCTTCACCCGTCCGGCGTCGCACATGCCCGACCCGGCCAGGATGATCGCACCGCCATGGATACGCCCGATCGCCCGGCTCTGGTCCACGGTCTCGCTCAACCGAAACTCGCCGCCGCTGAACGCATGGCCGCCCTCGGACCGGCTGAGCGCGGCGCGATGGGCGCGGAACACCTCGGTGGTCCGCCCCGCCAACGGCGAGTCGAGAAACACCTGCGCGCCTGTGAGTTTGCCGGCCCGCTTCAGTTCCGCGATGTCTTCCAGGATCTCCTGCGTCCGCTCGACCGCGAAGACCGGCACGACGACGTTGCCACCAGCCGCCAGCGCGACCTCCAGCTCGCGGCCGAGGAGCTCCCTGCGACCCGCTTCCGACATCGGCTCGCGCGAGCGACTGCCGTAGGTGGATTCGACCAGCGCCACATCGGCGCGCCCGGGCCGCGCGGGATCGGGTTGAAGCGCCTTGTCGAGCGGGCCGACGTCACCCGAGAAGACGAGCCGCACGGGCCTCGGTGCGGCGTCGACCTCCATTTCGAGGAAGGCACTGCCGAGAATGTGCCCGGCATTGCGCAGGCGCGTCCGCACGCCCGGCAGCGGCTCGAACCAGCGATCGTAGGGTTGGGCCTCGATGAAGGAAAGCGAGGCCTCGGCGTCGGCGCGCGTGTAGATCGGCACGACCGCAGGCTCGGCCCTGCGCGCGTTGCGGCGATTCAGGCGTTCGACGTCGTATTCCTGGATGGCGCCGGCATCCGGCAGCAGCCAGCGCAGCAGGTCGCGGGTGGCCTCCGTCGCGAAGGCCCGGCCCTGAAATCCGCCCAGGGTGAGCTTGGGGAACAGGCCCGTGTGATCGATATGGGCATGGGTGAACAGCACCGCGTCGATCTCCGCCGGCGCGAACGGAAAGGCCCGGTAGTTCAGGACCCGCAGGGACTTCGGCCCCTGGAACATGCCGCAATCGACCAGCAGGCTGCCGCGCGGCGTCACCAGCCGGTGGCAGGAGCCCGTGACGGTGCCGGCGGCACCATGGACATGGAGCTGGAGGGTCATGCGCGTCGCCCGATGGTCATGCCGTCCCCGCCGGCGGCCAGCTGGGTGGCAAAGCGGAAGTCGGCTTCGAAGGCGGCATGGATCCGGTAGAGCGGCTCGCCCCGCTGCACGGGATCGCCGATCCGCTTGAACAGGTCCACCCCCGCCCCCTTGTCCATCGGCGCACCGGCGAGGCGGGCTATCCGCGCCAGCCGGTGGCAGTCGATCGCGGTCACGACCCCGTCCTGAACGGCCGGCACGTCATGCGTCAGGGAGCCGAGGCTGGTCGCCTGCGGAGGAGCGCCCTGGGCCGCGATCAGCCGTCGCATCTTCGCCAGCGCAGCACCACTGTGCAGCAGCTCACGGGCCCGCACGATCCCCTGGCCGCCGCGCAAGGCGGGATCGAACTCGAGCACGTGGCCGGCCAGCAGCACGGCCCTCTCCTCCAGGTCGCGCGGCGCGTCGGGATGCCGTTCGAGTACCTGCATCACGTCGCGCGCTTCCAGCCACGGACCGATGCCGCGCCCGATCGGCTGGCTGCCGTCGGTTGCCAGCACGTCGATGCTGATGCCCACCTGGTCGGCCACGTACTCGAACAGCTTTCGCAGCCGCAGGAAGCGCTCGCGGTCGCGCAGCTTCGCCGTGGGCCCGACCGGCAGATCGAGCACGAGATGCGTCGAGCCGGCCGCCAGCTTCTTCGAGAGGATCGAGGCGACCATCTGTTCGGGCGTGTCGATCGCCAGCGGCCGCTCGACGGAGATCAAAACATCGTCCGCCGGGGACAGGTTGGCGTGACCACCCCAGACGAGGCAGCCGTTCTCCGCCGCCACGATCTCGTGCATCTCGTCCGAGCCGACATCGACCCGCGCCAGCACTTCCATCGTGTCGGCGGTGCCGGCCGGCGAGGTGATCGCGCGCGACGACGTCTTGGGAATGGTGAGACCATGCGCGGCCACGATCGGCACGACGATCATCGAGGTCCGGTTGCCGGGAATGCCGCCGATGCAGTGCTTGTCGACCACCATGTCGCTGCCCCACGACAGCCGGCCTCCGACCGCCGCCATGGCGCGGGTCATCGACAGGACTTCCGGCGCCGTCGTGAAGCGCGCGCCGGCGATCAGGAAGGCCGCAATCTCCATCTTGGAATAGCGATGCGCGGCGAGGTCGCGCGCGATCTCCTGGTAGGCGGCCGGACCCAGTTCGGCGCCGTCGATCTTGGCCCGGACATGATCGAGGCTGGGCGGCGGTCCCGCCTGCGCGATCTCCACCAGCGTCCCCGGCGGCAGCCCGAGCTGACGGTAGGCGAGTTCTGACAGGCCGAGTTCGTCCCGCGCCATGATCTGCTCGTCGTCGACGATGTTCAGCGTGGCGACGATGCGACGACCGGCGCCCCAGATCTCGATTCGGGCGAGCGCCACGAACTCCTGCGCGCGATAATGTTCGCAGCGACGGGCGAGATACGCGACCGTCTCCTGGCAAGCGTCGATCCCGAGCTTCCGGACCTTGAGCATGAAACCTAGCGACGGCGCAGGAGCACGATCAGCGCCGCAACGAGTCCCGCCACGAGGTAGAGGCAGCCGACGATCAGGGGCGCATACACGTCACCCAGCGACGCGGCGATCGCGCGATAGGCCGACAGGGTCAGGAAGGCCAGGCTGACGGCCAGCAGCAGTCCGACCACGATGCAGGCGGCCACGGTCGCCGCGAGCCGCCGCCCGGAGGCGACCAGGACGCCGGCGCCCACCGCCGCGACCGACTTCGCCAGAGCGACCAGCAGGGTTCCCGTCTCCGATGCGGCGCTCATTTGCGCCGCATGAGGAGTGCCAGAGCGAATCCTGCGGCGGTGGCGAGACCGAGGGCGGCCAGCGGCTTGCGGCGGACGAGGTCGGCGAGTCCCTCCTGGCCTGCGTCCACCGCCTTCGCCGCGCCCTTGGCCTTGTCGACCAGTTCGTCCGCCAGGAGCGCCGCCCGCGCGAGCAGTTCCCGCGCCGCTTCGGCGGCCGCCGCGGCGGCCTCGGTTCCTTCGCTCTGGGCGGCACGGGCAATCGCCGCGGCCGCCTGATCGAGATGGTCGCGCAGCTCGGCCGCCTCCGTCCCGAGGTAGCCGAACCTGTCCTTGGAAGCGCATTTGGTCATGAGATTTCCCCTCCGTGGAAAAGATCGTCGGCAGAGGCCGCTTCCGCTTTGACCTGAATCAAAGCGCACCATAAGTGCGGAGACATACTGGTATCGTGCGCACGTTTGTCTTCCGCTGCCCGACCACGGGCTACAATGTCCAGGGCCGCTACGAAGATGCCACCGGCCCCCTGCCCGCCTTCGTGGGACAGCATTGTCTCGCCTGCAACGGGCTGCACGTCGTCGACCCGCGGACCGGCAAGGGAATGAGCGAACTGCGCGCCGCCGCCGTGCGCCGCGGGCCGGTCGATCCGACATCGTCGGACGATTGACCTGAATCAACGCAGCGCTGCCACGGCCGCTCCACCATGTCCACATAGCCATCGGGAGAAACCATGACCCACAGTCACGCCATCGTCTGGATGGACAGCAAGGAAGCCCACGTGTTCCGCTTCAACGCCGACGATGTCGAGCGCGAGAACATCAAGGCCCACAGCCCGTTTCGAAAGGTTCATCACAAGGCCGGCGTCATCGGCGCGGGCCATGCCGCGCTCGACCTGAGCTTCCTCGATCACATCGTCGACGCCCTGCGCGGCACCCAGGAATGGCTTCTGGTGGGTCCGGCACAGGCCAAGCAGGAGCTGGTCCGCCATCTCGACAAGCACCTGCCACACGTCAGGAAGATGCTGGTGGGCGTCGAGGCGATGGACCATCCGACCGATGGCGAGTTGCTGGCCTATGCAAGACGCTCGTTCAAGGCGATCGACCGGCTGCGGCCCAACGCTCCGACCGCGGCCGTCTCCCACTGAACTTCCCGGAAGCGCGGAGATTTTCGATGACCGATATACCGATCTACTTCCTGCTGTTCGCCTGTGCCTCCTTCATGCTGCTGGGCATTTCGGTGGCTTCGGCGACCGCGCAGTATCTGCGGTCGCAGGAGGCCCAGGCCGTGACGGTCGCAGCAAAGCAGCCCGGCCGTCGCTGACGGCGGGCTGCAGGGCAGACGGGACGGTTGGCCGGTATCCGGCGAATCGCGGGCGCTGGCTCGCTCCGCGATTCCCGGCCGCGCGGGTCAGGCGTCGAGCTGCCGCAGGGCGGCGAGGTTGCAGAGATCGACCGAGCGGCTGCCGGCCTGCAGGCGGATCAGGCCCTGGCGCGCGAACTGGGTCAGGGTGCGCGACACCGTCTCGATGGTGAGGCCGAGATGGTCGGCAATGTCGGAGCGCTGCATCGGCAGTTCGAGATGCTCGTCGTCGCTGGAGATGCGCTTGGCCATGTCGAGCAGGAAGGTGGCGATCTTTTCCTGGGCGGTCTTGCGTCCGAGCAGGAGCATGTGGTCCTGCGCACGGCCGAGGCACTTCATCATCGACGCGAGCACCTGATTGGCGAAGGCCGGATCGGCCTCGGTCAGTTCGGCGAGGCGCGAGCGGCGGAAGGCCACGAGCGTCGCATCGCCCAGCGCTTCGGCGGTGAACCGGTACTCAGGCCCGGCTTCCAGGCCGAAAATGTCGCCCGCAAGGTGGAAGGCATCGATCTGCCGCCGACCGTCGCTCAGCAGCTTGCAGGTCCGGATCGACCCGGAAACCACCTTGTAGAAATAGTCCGCCGGGTCGCCTTCGGCGAACAGCTCCTCGCCCTTGGCCAGCATGCGCGGCTGGCCGGCGGTCGGGCTGCCAGCGGGCTGCATGTTGGCGGCTCCCCGAAGGGCGACGGCAGCAGGAACACGGGCAGAAATCGCTGAGTTCGTATGCATGGCTGGCTCCCGACTGGGTGTCTGTGACGGACACAGGGATAGGGCCCGGGGAGCCGGCCGACCATTTGGGTCTTGAACTAAGGGATTCTACGTAGGCTGCCGGTCGCCCGCCGGCGTCGCCAGGCCTTCCAGGACACCCGCGAACAGCCGGTACTTGACCCCGACCACCGCGAGCTCGCGGGCCCAGTTCACGATGTCGCCCCACGGGTCGTTGAGCTTTCCCAGCCCCGCCACCACGGCCACGACGGTGCCGACCTCGATCTTGCCCTGCAGCACCTGCCAGCCCCCGAAGCAGAGGGCCGAGGCGACGGCCAGGTGATGCATCATGTTCATCAGCAGGTTCATCGTGAACTTGATCCGGTAGATGCCCATGTTCAGCGTGAACACGCGCTCGATCGGATCCTGCGTCCAGCCCCAGCCGATCCGGCCGCTGACCGGCGCGCGCCCGGCGATGCGGCTCACCAGCCCGCCGCTGATGCCGCGCTTCACGAGGATGCGCGACTGGGCGCGACGGTTGATGGCCCGCTGCAGCAGCGGCACGAAGAAGACCTGCGGCAGGAAGAAGGCGAGCCCGAGCAGCGCCATGCGCCAGTCGAGATAGAGCATGTAGACGATGACGCTGGTCAGGACGCCGCCCTGCAGCAACGGCTCGGACAGGCTGACGCCGGTGAAGCCGCCGATCGGTTCGGCCTCCTCCAGCACCATCGAGATCTCGACGCCGGCTTCCTCGCCGCTCACGTCCCGGGCGGCGCGATCGGCGTAGTCTGCCACCAGGCTGCGCAGCCGGCGAACCGAATCCTCGGCGACCCAGCCGCGATAGACGTTGAGGCAGAGTTTCAGACTCTGCTCGGAGAGCACCACGCCGACATAGGCGGCAGCCAGCCACAGCACCGTCTCGAACGCACCGCGATCCACCAGCACGTTGATCACCCGCCGCTGCAGTTCCAGCGGCGCCGCGCTCAGCAGGAAGACAAGGACCGACAGGACGGCGAGCGCCGCCTGGTGGCGCCCCGACGAACGGAGCACGAAACCGAGGATGGTCGCCGGCATCGATGCATGACCGTCACGGCCGGGCATCGAGGACGGGCCTGATACTGGCGGCCAGGTCCGACAGCGGCTTCTCCAGCACGTCTTCGACCCCCAGGCTCGAGGCGCGGGCGCGGAGCGAGCGGGTCACCCGGCCGCTGATCAGGAAAATCGGCAGGGTGACGCCGCGCTTCCGAAGCCGTTCGACGAGTTCGAGCCCGTCGATCTCGGGCATCCGGTAGTCGATGACGAGGCAGCCGCCGGCCGGCAGCTCCTCTTCCGCCAGCAGCGCCTCCGGGGTCGGATAGAGGCGCACGTCGAATCCCTCCATCTCGAGCGAGAACTTGAGCGCGTGGCGCACGGCGGCATCGTCGTCGACGAGCAGGATGGCTTCGGAATCCTTCGACATGCACCAAAGTCGCCCACCGCGGGCAAGGCCGCGTTGATCCAGCGCAAATCCTAGGATTCTCCCTCGGCCATCAGGACCATGCGCACCAGTTCCGAGAGGCTGTCGGCCTGCATCTTGGTCATCACGTTGGCGCGATAGACCTCCACGGTGCGCGCGCTGATGCCGAGATCGTAGGCGATCACCTTGTTCGCCTTGCCGGCCGCCAGGCCCCGCAGCACGTCGCGCTCGCGCCCGGACAGGGCGTCGAGACGCTTGCGGATCGCCAGGATACGGTCCTCGCGTTCGCGATTGCGCGAATGGCTGTCGAGGGCGGCCCGGATCGCGGACAGAAGGGTCTCGTCGTCGAACGGCTTTTCGATGAAGTCGACGGCCCCGGTCTTCATGGCCTCCACCGCCATCGGGACGTCGCCGTGGCCGGTCATTACGATCACGGGAAAGCCGGCCTTCAACTCGACCAGACGGCGCTGCAGCTCGAGCCCGTCCATTTCCGGCATGCGGATATCGGTGACCACGCAGCCCGGCTGGGCCTCCGGCAGGGCCTTCAGGAATGCGACCGCCGATTCGTGCACCCGCACCGCGAGGCCGGCGGTGCTGAGCAGGAAGGCAAGCGACTGGCGGACGTCGACATCGTCGTCGATCACGTGAACGACCTGGCTAGGCATCCTCGTTCTCCCGGTCGTGCGCGACGGCGCGCAGGGTGAAGTGGAAGATCGTGCCGCCCTCGGGAGGCGAGTTCACCCAGATCTTGCCGCCATGCGCCTCGACGATCGTGCGGCAGATCGACAGGCCGAGGCCCATGCCCTTGCGCTTGGTCGTGACGAACGGCTGGAACAGCTGCCTCGCCACCTCCGGCGCGAGGCCCGAGCCGGTATCGGCCACGGTCACTTCGACCTGGTCCTCCGGCCCGGCGGCCGTGGCGATGTCGAGCCGGCGGACCGCCCCGCCCTCGCTCATCACGTCGATGGCATTGCGCATCAGGTTGACCAGCACCTGCTGGATCTGGATCCGGTCGGCCAGGACGAGGTCGGCCGCGGGATCGAGCCGGAACGAGACCGCGATACCGTGCTCCCTCGCCCCCACCAGGGCGAGCGTGCTGGCATCCTCGATCAGCTTGGGAAGACTCTCGATGCGCCGCTCGCTTTCGCCGCGCGCCACGAACTCGCGCAGCCGGCGAATGATCTGCCCCGCCCGCAGCGCCTGGTCGGCGGCCTTCGAGACCGCGTCCCTCAGCATCTCGACGTTTTCGCCCTCCATGCGGTCGAGCAACCGGCGCGAGCCCTTGAGATAGTTGCTGATCGCGGTGAGCGGCTGGTTGATCTCGTGTGCCAGCGTCGAGGCCATCTCGCCCAGCGCCGTGAACCGCGACATGTGCGTGACTTCCGACTGCAGCTCCTTCAGCCGGTCCTCGGTGAGCTGCTGGTCGGTCAGGTCGCGGATGAAGCCGGTGAAGTGATGGCGGTCTCCGGTGCGCAGTTCGCCCACCGTGAGATGCATCGGGAAGGTCGTTCCGTCCTTGCGCTGGCCCACCACGATGCGGCCGATGCCGATGATCCGGCGCTCCCCGGTCTTCAGGTAGCGTTCGATGTAGGCGTCGTGCTGCTCGCGATAGGGCGACGGCATCAGCAGGCTGACGTTGCGCCCGCAGGCCTCGTCCGCCTCATAGCCGAACAGTCGCTCCGCGGTCGTGCTGAGCGATTCGATGCGGCCCCGCTCGTCGATGATGATCATGGCGTCGGGCACGGTCTGCAGGATGGACCGCAGGCGCGCTTCCGCCGCCTCGAGCGCAAGCGCGATCGAGATGTCGCTCATCGGGGCATCCGGCTCATCGGCGCATCACCATGACCGGCGACGTATAGCATGCGTCGCCGTGCCGGGGTCACCTCATTCAGGGTCTGATGAAGGAGAGCGGCGCATCCTCGTCGAGATTGTCGATGGCGGCCGTCAGCTCCGCCGCGATGTCGTCGTTCGAACGGGCGAGCCTGAAGATGCGGATCGCCTCGGAGAGGAGGCAACGCGCCACCACGTCGCCGGCAATACCCTGCCCTGCCCCTTCCGCCAGGGCCGCCTCGACGTGGCGCGATACCATTTGATAAGTGCTCATGACGATTCCTTCTTCAAATTCCGCGTGAATGCCGGCCATCGGCATGGGCGAGGTGAGTGTCGAATGCCGCGCACACGAACCGCACCAGCGGGCGTCCCCGTTCGGTGACGTGCAGCGTTTCGCCGTCGCGCTGGACCAGACCGTCATCGACGAGCTGCGGCAATCCAGCCACCTCGGAAATGAACGAACCGGTCGAGGCGCCATGCCGCCGGCAGACGTCGTCGAGATCGACCGAGAAGCTGCACATCAGCCTCTCGATGATTTCGCCGCGCAGGCGATCGGCCGCGGTGAGTTCGAGGCCGCGCGCCGAGGCAAAACATCCGGCCTCGATGAGCGCCTGGTAACGTCCTGGATCGGCGATGTTCTGGGTGTACCCGCGCGGCAGGCTGGAGATCGCCGAGGCGCCGAGGCCGACGACGGACGGCTGGTCGACCACGACATAGCCCTGGAAACTGCGCCGCAACTGGCCACGGTCTGCCGCAGTGGAGAGCGCGTCGTTCGGCCGTGCATAGTGATCCAGTCCGACCTTCTTGTAGCCGCCGTCGACCAGGCGGTCCGCCACCAGCCTGGCCATGGCGGCACGCGCCTCCGCTCCCGGCAGGCTTTCGGTGTCGATCAGGCGCTGGCGTGCCTTCGTCCAGGGAACGTGCGCATAGGCGAAGACGGCGAAGCGATCCGGCGCGAGGGCGAGCGCGGCGTCGAGCGTCCGCGCCAGCGTTTCCGGCGTCTGCTTCGGCAGGCCATAGACGAGATCGATATTGATGCGGGCGATGCCGGCCCCCCGGATCCTGGACATGGCCGAAGCCGTGTCCTCGATCGACTGCAGACGGTTGATCGCCTTCTGTACGTCGAGATCGAAATCCTGCACGCCGAAGCTCACGCGATCGACGCCGATCTCCCGCATCGTCGCAACGAATTCCTCGTCACAGAAACGCGGATCGACCTCCATCGAGGTTTCCGAACCGCTGCGGCGATCGAACCGTGCGGCCAGCCTCTTTGCCACCGAGACCAGATTGGCCGCCCCGAGCTGGGATGGCGTGCCGCCGCCCCATTGGATCTGGCCGACCATCATGCCGGGAACGGCCTCGGCCACGAGATCGATCTCCTTGGCCAGCGCGCGGCCATAGGCGGCGAGGGACTCCGAACGGTTCATCGCCGCCGTGTGGCAGGCACAGTACCAGCAGAGGCGCGCGCAGAACGGCACGTGGAGATAGACCGTCGAGCTGTCGCGGCCGAGATCCGCGAGCCACGCCTTGTGCTGCACGGCACCGACCGCGCCGTGGAACTGGGCGGCCGTCGGATAGCTCGTGTAGCGAGGGACCGAGCGGTCGTAGGCCGCGATCGTGTTCGCGTCCATCAGTGCGAGATCAGCACGGGGATGGTCATGCTGGACAGGAGCGTACGGCTGACGCCGCCCAGCACCATCTCGCGCACCCGCGAATGGCCGTAGACGCCCATGACGATGAGGTCGCTGCCGATGTCGGCGGCGCGAGACAGGATGACCCCGCCCACGTCGCTGTCGGCGGCGACGTCGCGCTGCACCGTGACGTTCACCCCGTGACGGGTGAGCCACAGCGCCACGTCGGCACCCGGCTCGGCGCCGTGGCCGTCGGGCGAGGTGCGCGGGTCGACCACGAGGACGACGACCTTCTTCGCCATCCGCAGGAACGGCAGCGCGTCGGCCGCCGCGCGCGCGCTCTCGCGGCTGGCGTTCCAGCACAGCAGCACCGACTCGCCGATCGGCGCGCGCACGCCGATATGCGGGACGACCAGGGTCGGCCGGCCGCTCGCCAGCACGACCGCTTCGGGCAGGTCCGACGGCGTGGGCGTCTGGGCATCGGGGTCGGTCTGGCCGAGGACGAGGAGATCGGTGTAGCGCGCCTGGATGACGAGTTCGGAATCGATGAAGCCATCGGTCACCCGCCATTCGTGCGAGGGAACGCGGCGCTCCTTGACGGCCTTCTGGAAGGAGGCGAGGGCGGCGGCCTGGTCGGCGTCGGCGCTGGCCTCATAGCTGGCGAACAGCGAGTCCATCGCGACGCCGCCTTCAAAGAAGATCGGCGCTTCGAGCGGCGGCCGGGCATGCATGCCGACCAGATGGGCGCCGTAACGCTCCGCCAGCTCCGCCGCCACGGTCAGCCTCTGGCCCACTTTCGGGCTGGCATCGCAGTGAACGAGAATCGTCTTGTAGGCCATGGGCATCCTCCTGAAAGTGAGGCGATCGTGGCCGGCCGCGCCGGGGGCGACCTTGACGCAGGTCAATCGCCACCGGGAAAAATCATGGTCCACTGTGGTCGATGGACATCATCTCCCGATTCTTCGCGATGTGCGGCGACGGCCTCATGGCTGCCGCATCGATGCCGCTCGGCCTGCCGGCGGCGCTGCTCCTGGCCGGGCTTGCCGGCAGCCTCGTGCACTGCGTCGGCATGTGCGGGCCGTTCGTGCTGGGTCAGGTGATGGCCTCGGCCGAGCAGCAGCCGGGGGATCGATCCTATGGCGAGTGGCGCCGCCTGACCGGCGCGCTCCTCCTGCCCTATCATCTCGGCCGCTTCACGACCTACACGGCGCTGGGCGCCGTGGCCGGCGGCGCCACGGCCGTCTTCGCCTCGCTCGACGTGTTCGGCCTGCTGTCGGCCATCCTGCTGGCCGCGGCGGCCGTGCTGCTCGCCGCGCAGGCTTTCGGCATGGTGGTGAACGCGGCCTCCCCTGCCACGAACCTCGTGGCGCGACTCGCCGGACCGCTGTCCGCCTCGCGCACGCCTGTTGCAAGGTACTTGCTGGGGGTCGTGCTGGGTTTCCTGCCTTGTGGCCTGCTCTACGGCGCCCTGGCGGCCGCGGCCGGGACCGGATCGGTCGCGTCAGGGGCAATCGCCATGGCGTGCTTCGCCGTCGGCACCGTGCCGGCCCTGGTTGCCGTCGGCTGGGGCGGACTGATCATGCGGCGCCACCTGAAGACGGTCGCGAAGTGGGTCAGCCCACCACTCCTCGCGGGCAACGCGCTGGTCATGCTCGCACTGGCCAGCCAGCGGCTCTAGACTCAGTCCGATCACGGCCTCACGAGGTCGCAAGCGTCTCCAGGAACGTGGCCAGTGCCAGCACGACGAAAAGGGACGCGCACAGCCACAGGGCGATACCGCCGACGTCCTGGACGAACTCTTCGGGAGTCATCGGCTTCCGTTGTTTGACCATGCCTCTCTCCCTTGAATGATCTGGCATCTGCAGCCACCACCGTGGTGCGCCTTTCGATACGAGGTTGCGCATCGACCGACCATCTGGCTCTTGCACTAAGGGATATTACGTAGGGTCCGCTGCGCCAGTGACGCACCCTCGACGGGCTCCGCTTCGAAGCGGATGACGTCGCGGTAGGCGTGCCAGGTCGCGTGCGCGACCAGCGGCAGGGTCACGACCAGCCCCAGCAGTCCCGGAATCATGCCGACGCCCGTCAGGAAGACGATCAGGCCGGCCCACAGCAGCATCGGCCGGATATTCAGCCGGGTCGCGGCGACCGAGGTCGCGATCGCCTCGAACATGTTCGAGTTCCGGCGGTCGAGCAGATAGGGAATCGAGAAGGCGCCGATCGCGAAGGCGATGGCTGCCAGAAACGCGCCGAGACCGATGCCGAGCGCCAGGAACGGCAGGCTCTTCGAGGTCGTCCAGACGAGATCGAGGAACCGGTCCCAGGACGGGACGGTGCGGAACTCGAACAGGGCGAACAGGAGCTGCGCCAGCCTCATCCAGGCAAGATGAAAGAGAAGGAGAAGCACGCCCATGAGCGCGATCTGCTCGGGGTTGCGCCGCCACGCCATGAGGGTCGACCTGCCGTCGACCGGCTGCCCGGCTTCGAGGCGGCGGCTGATCTCGTACAGGCCGGTGGCGATGAAAGGACCGACATAGAAGAACCCGGCGCTGAGCGGCAGCACGAGATAAGGCAGATCGAAGCGGAGCATCAGCACGATGGCGAGCCAGCCGGCGGCCACCGGGACGACTCCATAGGCGAGACTCACGGTCGGGGCGGCCACCACGTCGCGCCAGCCGGCGGCGAGCCATGTCCAGGGACGATCGACGGGAACGCGCCGGATCAGCGGCCGAGGCATCGGAAACACCGCAACGGTCTCGTTCATGGCGCCTCGCATTCGTATTGCATGCGGCATTGTGATCCGCCGCCCGAGGCCACGGCCTTGACCCAAATCAAGGGAGCGACCCGCACGGCCTCCTAGTGTCCCCGCGACCATTCGGGGAGTAAGCATGTCGAGCCAAGCCGTATTGACAGCCGACCAGCGTCCGGCGCCGCGTTACGTCGAGGACGTGATACGGGCGGCCGTCATATTGACGATGTTCTGGGGCATAGCGGCCTTCCTGGTCGGCGTCGTCATCGCGGCCCAGCTCGTCTGGCCGCAGCTCAGCTTCGACAGCCCCTACC
>CAZPOS010000062.1:3631-23020 GCA_964588065.1 uncultured Reyranella sp. | reverse complement strand
CTCGGCCGCCTCGCTCACGCCGCGCAGGTCGACGATGGTGCGGACGCCGAGGCGCCCGAGGGCGGTTCGGTCCTCGTTGGTCAGGCCGCCGAGATGGGCCGAGCGGAACACCGTGTTGCGCCGCACGGTGCGCCCGTCCTCGGTCCTGTAGCCGCCGAGGTCGCGAAAGTTGGAGCCGCCCTGAAGGGTCAGGACGAAGGGGAGGCTGGTGTCAGGCATGGTGTTTTCTACCACGCCCGGCCTCCCCGCATCATGTCGTTTGCGGGTCAGAATTTTTGCGCCAGCGTCACGAAGAAGGCCCGGCGCATTCCGTACTGCGGCGCGCCGACGCCGACACCCTCGCCGGTGCGCAGTTCGTAGACGCCGTCCGTGACGTTGATCGCGTCGAGGCGGATCTGCGTGCCCTTGCTGCCGGCGATCGGAACCTTCTGCGTCACCGAGAGATTGAGCGTGGCGTAGGCCGGCAGCGAGGTGTCGTTGGGCGTGACGACGCTGGTGCGCAGGCCGCTGCCGAACAGAACGTCCGCCGAGACGCGGGTCGCATGGTCGCTGCCCTGATTGAAGATGTAGGCCGCGCCCGCCGAACCGGTCCAGCCTTGGTCGTGGTCGGCGGCGATCCAGTGGCTGCCGATGTAGGCGAGATCATCGGGCGAGAAGTTGTATTGGGCGGAATTGATCCGCGTGGCGCTGACCTTGGACCAGGCCAGGTTGCCGTAGACCGACCACGGACCCTGATCGTAGTTCGCGTAGAGTTCGAAGCCCTTCACCTGCGCATTGGCGTAGTTGAAGGAGGCCAGCTGGATCGGGGCGCCGAACTGGCCCTTGTCGAGATAGTTCTCGGCGAACTTGTAGTAGCCGGCGAAGCCGATGGTGAGGCCTTCGACCGGCTTCACCGTGAGGCCGACGTCGAAGTAGTCGGACCGTTCCGCCCGCACCGGATCGTTCACGAAATTCTCGGGCTCGGCCGTGGTGCCCACGCGGGCGGCGAGCGATCCGAAGCCGACCTGGTTGAGCGGCGCCGGCACGAAATAGCGCGAGTAGCCGGCCCGCAGGCTGATCTGCGGCGTCGGCTCCCAGACGACGTTGATGCGCGGGCTGACCTGGTTTTCGGAGACCTGCCCGGAGATGGCGTCGAAACGCGCGCCGAAGTTCACCGTCACGGTCGGGGTGACCTTCCATTCGTCCTGCAGATAGACGCTGTAGGTCCAGCCGACGAGCGTCGAGCCGTCGCTGAAGCCCACGGGGCTGTCGCCGGGGATCAACGCCGTCGGATCGCCGGGGTCCGGGACCAGGCCCAGCGCATTGTTCTGGCTGTAGCTCGAGACCTGTTCGCGCTGGACGAGGAAACCGCCGCGCAGCGTGTGGTTGGACGCGACCTTCCAGCTCGCATCGGCCTGGACGCCGAACGCGACGCTGGTGCGCTGCGACCAGGGCGCGATGCCGTTGTAGAGCAGGTCGCCCAGCGCGTCCGGCTGATAGGAGAGCTTGGAGTAGCGGCCGAACCCCGAGAGCTGCATGTTGAAGTTCTGGTAGCTCTTCTGCAGCGAGGCGATGCCGAAATAGGTGTCCTCCCACTGCCGCTGGTCGAGCACCGCGCTGTTCCAGTCGGTGATCCCGTTGACCGGGAATTCGGGGGTCTGTCCCGGCACGTTGGGAATCTGGTAGCGCGCGCTCGCGCCGCCGGCGATGAAGCTGAGGCGGGTATTCTCGTCGGCCAGGGCGCTGAGCTTGGTCAGCGCATACCATTGCGCGGTCGAGTCGTGCAGCGGCGAGGTGCTGGGCGTCGGATTCTCGATGCCGATGTTGTTGCTGACATACTGGCCGACCGCGAAGTAGTCGAAGTTGCCCGACCGGCCGCCATATTCCAGGGCCGGCTGGACCCAGTTGTAGGAGCCCACCATCGTCGAGGCTTCGCCGCCCGGATTGGTCGTGCCGGACTTCACGGCGATGTCGACCACGCCGGCGGTGCGCAGGCCGTACTGGGCGGGGAGCGCGCCGGTAATCAGCGAGAGCTGGTCGGCGAAGCGCGGCGAGAGAATGCTGCTGAACAGCGCCAGCCCCTCGGGCAGCTGCACACCGTCCAGGCGATACTGCAGGCTGCCATGGTCGCCGCGCACGTGGATCTGGCCGAAGCCGTCCTGCACGACGCCGGGCGCGCGCAACAGAACCTGGTTGAGGGTGGCGTTCTCGCCCAGCGGCGTGTTGCTGATCGCGGTCTTACTGAAATCATAGCGGGTGGCACCGAGGCTGGGCTGGATCTCGCTGCGCTCGCGGTCGAGCCGCTTGCCGACCACTTCGATCGAGAGACCGTCCGAGGGAACCTGCGGTTGGGCCGGCTCAGCGGGCGGCGTCTGCGCCATGGCGGGAGTCAACGCCGAAAGACCTGCTGCGAGGGCCAGTGTGGATACGCCGAACCTGTGCATGCCGATCTCCGCCTAAAAATGTTATACTGTAATGAGTTATATTATAACGTTCATAAGCGTCAATCGCCATAATTTGAACGCGCCGAGGTCGTGCATCTGACAAACAGGCTTTGGCGAGCGGGTGGGGGTCGGCTATAGGCTCGGCCGCTCGCCCCCACCGGATGCCGGAAACGCACGATGCCCCTGCGCTGGGAGATTCTTCATTCGCAGAAACTCATTCACGTCATCGCCGAGGGCGAAGTGACGTTGAAGGAGATGGAGGCCCATTTCGACGCCTTGGTCGTGGCCAATGCGCTCGCCTACTCGAAGCTGTTCGATGCGACCCGCCTGAAGCCGGTCTATGACGATGCCGACGTGATGGCGATGGGGGCGCGGTTGAGTGCCTACACGGACCATTTTCCGAGCGGGCCGCTGGCGGTTGTGGGACGGGACGAGGCGGTGGCCCTGGCCTTCAAGCGCTTCGTCAACATCTCGCCGTCGAAGCGCCCTGCCTCCCTGTTCAAGACCGAGAGCAGGGCCCGGGCGTGGCTGGCGAAACAGGCCGGGTCCGAGGTCGTGGGGCCGGAGACTCCCGACCTCGACGCGTGACGTGCGGTGCGCGGACCGATTCCCGCGGAGCAGGAATCCTCTCCCCCCGGACTTGATGGCGCGGGAGCGTACTGGCAGGGTGATCGCGTGACTGCCGACTGCCCGATCGCCCGCGATTTCCGTTGCCCTGACAGGACGGCGGCGTGAGGGCCAGCCTCCTTCCCCGATGACCGGCTCCTTCCGCGATCTCGCGCTGGGTGCCGCCGTATTCCTCTCGCTGCTGGGCGGCGCCTGGCTCGGCTCGGTGCTGCGCAGGCGCGTACCCGACCACATGCTGGACGACGAGGCCAAGGAGGTTGTGCGGCTCGGCATGGCGCTGCTGGCCAGCATCGCGGCCCTGGTGCTGAGCCTCCTGATCAGCTCCTCGTACGGAATCTACGAGGCGCAGCGCAACGACCTGCGCACCCTCGCCGCCGACGTCATCAACCTCGACAACACGTTGCGGCTGTACGGCGAGCCGGCTCAGCCGGCGCGCGCCTTGCTGCGCCCGGCCCTGACGGAGGCGATCGAGCATCTTTGGACCCGACCGACGGAGAACTTCTTCGTCCTGCCGGACTCCGCCGGCGAAAAGGCCTATGTGGCGATTCTCAGCCTCGCGCCGGCCAATGCGATGCAGGTGACGCTGAAGGCGCAGGCAGTGCAGATCGCGGCCGAGATGTCGCAATCGCGCCTGCGGCTCTACGAGCGATCCCAGCCCGACCTGCCGGGTGCCCTGATCTTCATCCTGTCGGCATGGATGGTGTGCCTGTTCATCAGCTTCTGCCTGTTCTCGCCGCTGAAGCACACCTCGATCGTGGCGCTCGCGCTGGTCGCGTTCTCGATCGCCGCCGCGCTGTTCCTGCTCCTGGAGTTGTCCGAGCCGTTCGGCGGCCTGGTGCGCCTGTCGGACCGCCCGCTGGCCACGGCGCTGCCTCCTCTCTGACCGGGGATGTGTCCGGCGAGCTCAATACGTCGTCGGCCCTCGTGAGCCTCAGACCCGCCCGTGGCAGTGCTTGAACTTCTTGCCCGAGCCGCAGGGGCAGAGCGCGTTGCGTGAGACCTTGCCCCAGGTCGAGGGATCGTTGGGATCGACCGGGCCCTTGGCCACGGGGCGCGGGCGGTGGAGCGTCGCCACGCCGCCGCCGTCCGGATCGGCCGGATCGTAGGCAGGATCGTCGCTCATCGCCGCGGCCAGGGCCGGGTCCTCGTGCACCTCGTGCATGTTGGACGGCATCTCCGGCATCGGCGGCGGCTCCATGCGGATCTGCAGCGTCGCCAGCAGCGTGACGACCTGTTCGCGCAGGTTGGTCAGCAGGTCGCTGAACAGGTTGAAGGCCTCGCGCTTGTATTCGTTCAGCGGATCCTTCTGGCCATAGGCGCGCAGGCCGATGCCCTGGCGCAGATGGTCGAGATGCAGCAGATGGTCCTTCCAGCTCTGGTCGAAGATCTGCATCAGCACGCTCTTCTCGACCTGGCGCCAGACGTCCGGCCCGTACTGCGCCGACTTCTGCGCGAAGACGCGCTCGACCGAGTCGTTCAGCCGGACCTTCATCTCCTCGTCGGCGATGCCTTCTTCCTTGGCCCAGTCCTCGACCGGCAGGTCCAGGCCGAAGATGCGCTGGATGTCGTCCTTGAGCTCGCCGACCTTCCACTGCTCGGCATAGACACCCTCGGGGATGGTGCGCTTGATGAGCGAGTCGACCACGTCGCGGCGCATGCCGGCGATCGTCTCCGACACGTCCTCGGTGCCCATCAGCTCGATGCGCTCCTTGTAGATCTCCTGGCGCTGGGCGTTCATCACGTCGTCGAAGCGCAGCAGGTTCTTGCGGATCTCGAAGTTGCGCGCCTCGACCTTGCCCTGCGCCGTCTCAAGCGCCTTGTTCAGCCAGCGATGGGTCAGCGCCTCGTCGTCGGCCATGCCCTTCTTCTGGACCCAGTCGAGCACCTTGTTGTTGCCGAAGATGCGCATCAGGTCGTCTTCGAGCGACAGGAAGAACTTCGACGCGCCGGGATCGCCCTGGCGGCCGGAACGACCGCGCAGCTGGTTGTCGATGCGGCGGGATTCGTGGCGTTCCGTGCCGACCACGAACAGGCCGCCCGCCTCGCGCACGATGGCGCGGTCGCGCTCGACGCCGGCCCGGATCTCGGCCTCGACGCGGGCGATCTCGGCGTTGCGGGCCGCCTCGTCGGGGAACTTCGCGGCGATCTCGGGGACGCTCTGCTGCACCAGCATCTCGACGTTGCCGCCGAGCTGGATGTCGGTGCCGCGGCCGGCCATGTTGGTGGCGATGGTGACGGCGCCCGGCCGGCCGGCCTGGGCGACGATCTGGGCTTCCTGGTCGTGGAAGCGGGCGTTCAGCACGTTGTGCGGGATGCCGGCCTTCTTCAGCGCCTCCGACAGCTCCTCGGACTTCTCGATCGACACGGTGCCGACCAGCATCGGCTGCTGGCGCGCGCGGCATTCGCCGATCAGCTTGACGATGGCGCGCGTCTTGTCGGCCTGCGTACGGTAAATCTCGTCGTCGGCGTCCTTGCGGGCGACCGGCACGTTGGTCGGAATCTCGACCACCTCGAGCTTGTAGATCTCCGAGAACTCGGCGGCCTCGGTCAGGGCCGTGCCGGTCATGCCCGAGAGCTTCGGATACATGCGGAACAGGTTCTGGAAGGTGATCGAGGCCAGCGTCTGGTTCTCGCGCTGGATTTCGACCTGCTCCTTGGCCTCGAGCGCCTGGTGCAGGCCCTCGGAGTAGCGCCGCCCCTGCATCATGCGGCCGGTGAACTCGTCGATGATGACGACCTGGCCGTCCTTCACGATGTAGTCGACGTCGCGGCTGAACAGCTTGTGGGCGCGCAACGCCTGGGTCACGTGATGCAGCACCGAGACCATGGTCGGCGCATAGAGGCTGATGCCCTCGGGCAGCAGCCCGTCGGCGCGCAGGATCTCCTCGACCGCCTCGATGCCGGCGTCGGTCAGCACGACCGTGCGGTTCTTCTCGTCCTTCTCGAAATGCTCGGCCTTGAGCTTGGGGATCACCGTGTCGGCGCGGCGATAGAGCTCCGAAGAATCCTCGGCCGGGCCGGAGATGATGAGCGGCGTGCGCGCCTCGTCGATCAGGATCGAATCGACCTCGTCGACGATGGCATGGTTGAAGGGCCGTTGGACCATCGCGTCCAGACGGTACTTCATGTTGTCGCGCAGGTAGTCGAAGCCGATCTCGTTGTTCGTGCCGTAGGTGATGTCGCAGGCATAGGCCGCCTTGCGCTGCTCGTCGTCGAGCTCGTGCACGATGATGCCGACGGTGAGGCCGAGGAACCGGTAGACCCGGCCCATCCATTCGGCGTCGCGCCGGGCCAGATAGTCGTTGACGGTGACGACGTGCACGCCCTTGCCGGTGAGCGCGTTCAGATAGGTGGCGAGGGTGGCGACCAGCGTCTTGCCTTCGCCTGTCTTCATTTCGGCGATCTTGCCCTGGTGCAGGACCATGCCGCCCTTGAGCTGGACGTCGAAGTGGCGCTGGCCGAGCACCCGCTTGGCCGCCTCGCGGACCGTGGCGAAGGCTTCGGGCAGAAGATCGTCGAGCGTCTCGCCCTTGGCCAGGCGTTCGCGGAATTCGACGGTCTTGCCTTTCAGCTGCTCGTCGGAAAGCTTGGCCAACTCCGGCTCGAGGGCGTTGATCTTCGCCACGGGCTTGTCGAAGCCCTTGACGATCCGGTCGTTGGCCGTCCCGAAGAGTGTCCGGGCAAGCGCGCCAAGCATGAAAACCTCGAAATTCTAATGACTTAGGCGGGCACAGCGGCCCGCCCTTCCTGTGAGAGATAGAGAGCGGCCGGTAGAGTGTCAACGCAGCGGACCACCGCAGGCGCGCCGGCCGACGGACCGCAAAGTGTCATCGCCCCGACATGGACGCCGTACTCACGAAAAAGTGCCGCAATTCAACGTCATCACGCAGCTTGCCGGGGAGGCGGCGCTTGCTTGGCCCGACAGGGCCTGTGTAAACGGTCTGCGCCTTTCGAAACGAATGAATCTGCTGGAGTCCGCCATGAGTCATGACCTGCGTTCCTTGCGCCTCGCCCTCCTGAGTGGCGCGGTTGCGCTCCTCGCGGGTCCGGTCCTGGCCCAGACCCCGCCGGCCGGCCAGCCCGCGAAGCCTCCGGCCGCTCCGGCGGCCCCCGCCGCCAAGCCGCCGGCCGCCGCCGCGCCGGCCACGATCAAGGATCCGGTCGTGGCCATCGTGAACGGCCAGCAGATCCGTCTCTCGGAGCTCGAGATTGCGCAGCAGTCGCTGCCGCAGCAGTATCGCTCGATGCCGCTGCAGGCGGTGTTCCCGGCGCTGCTGGAGCGCATCATCGACAGCAAGCTGGTCGTCCAGGAAGGCAAGAAGACCAAGACCAACGAGGATCCGGCGTTCAAGAAGCGCATGGCCTTCGTCGAGGAGCAGGTCCTGCAGGACTTCTGGATCCAGCGCGAGATCTCCCGCCTCGTCACCCTGGAGAAGATCCAGGCGAAGTATCAGGAGCGCCTGAAGTCGATGCCGCCGGAAGAAGAGGTGCATGCGCGCCACATCCTGGTCGCCACCGAGGACGAGGCCAAGGCGATCATCGCCGAGCTGAAGAAGGGCACGCCGTTCGACAAGATCGCCAAGGAGAAGTCGACCGACAAGGCGTCGGGCGCCGAAGGCGGCGATCTCGGCTGGTTCAAGAAGTCCGACATGGTGAAGGAATTCGCCGATGCCGCCTTCGACCTCAAGAAGGGCCAGACTTCGGAGACCCCGACCAAGACCCAGTTCGGCTATCACATCATCAAGATCGACGACCGCCGCACGGCCCCGCCGCCGGCGCTGGAGGAGCTCTCCGACCAGATCCGCGAGGAATTGGCGCGCGAGGCGGTGACCGCCCAGCTGGACAAGATCCGCGCCGGCTCGAAGATCGAGAAGTTCAACATGGACGGGACCAAGGTCGAGGCCGCTCCGGCGGCGCCGGCCGCTCCGGCCGCGACCCCGGCCAAGCCCGCTGCGCCGGCCCAGCCGCCGAAGTAGGGCCCGCTCCTCAAGTAGAACTCACCTTTTATCGCGTTTCTGGTGTAGTCTCCGCCGCTGGCCGGCCACATGTCTGTGGCCGTGCCTGAGGGGAGAACCATGTCCGCCAAGCACGCCGTATCGCCACTCGCACCCAAGTCGATTCCGACGCTGCCCCGCATCGCGGGCGTAAAGCTCGGCGTGGCGCGTTCGGGCGTGCGATATACCGACCGTGACGACGTCCTGCTGGCGGTCGTGCCGGCCGGGGCCACCATCGCCGGCGTCCTGACCAAGTCCAAGACCTGCTCGGCGCCGGTCGACTGGTGCCGCAAGAACCTGGCCCGCGGCAAGGTCCGCGCCATCGTGGTCAATGCCGGCAACGCGAATGCCTTCACCGGCAAGGTCGGAGACAAGGCGGTCGAGGAGACGACGCGGGCGATCGCCCAGGCGCTGGGCTGCCCGCGCAACGAGGTCTTCATGGCCTCGACCGGCGTGATCGGCCAGCCGCTCGAGTGGGAGAAGATCGCGGCCGTCGTGCCGACGCTCATCAAGTCGGGCAAGGAAGACGCCTGGTCGGCCGCCGCGGGCGCCATCATGACCACCGACACCTTTCCCAAGCTCGCCACCCGCCAGGCCAGGATCGGCGAGCGCACGGTGACGGTGAACGCCTTCCTCAAGGGCTCGGGCATGATCGCGCCGGACATGGCGACGATGCTGGGATTCGCCTTCACCGACGCCAAGATCCCCGGCGCCGTGCTGCAGAAGCTGCTCTCCGACGCCGCCGACAAGTCCCTGAACTGCGTCACCGTCGATGGCGACACCTCGACCAGCGACACCTTCCTGATGGTGGCCACCGGTGCGGCCCGGCACGCGCCGATCGAAGAGGCCGACGATCCCGTCCTGGTCGATTTCAAGCGCGCCCTCGACGAGGTGATGATCGAGCTGGCGCAGCTGCTCGCCCGCGACGGCGAGGGGGCCACCAAGTTCGTGACCATCAACGTGGGCGGCGCCTCGTCGAACGGCGCGGCGCGCAAGATCGGCCTCGCGGTCGCCAACTCGCCGCTCGTCAAGACCGCGATCGCCGGTGAGGACGCCAACTGGGGCCGTATCGTCATGGCGGTCGGCAAGTCGGGCGAGCGCGCTGATCGCGACAAGCTGCGCATCTCGATCGGCGGCGTGCGCATCACCGACCAGGGCCAGGTCGTGCCGAATTACGACGAGACCCCGGTCGCCCAGCACATCAAGGGCTCGGACGTGGTGATCGACATCGATCTCGGCATCGGCCGCGGCCGCGCCACCGTCTGGACCTGCGATCTGACTCACGGCTACATCGACATCAACGGCAGCTACCGCTCCTGATGGACGGTCTGGAAGACGCCTGTCCGGGCGGTCCGCCGCCGCTCGGCGAGCGACCGCTCGTGCTGGTGGCGGCGGTCGCCTTGGTCGACGTCGACAGCCGCGTCCTGATCGCCCAGCGCCCGCCGGGCAAGTCGATGGCGGGGCTCTGGGAGTTTCCCGGCGGCAAGGTCGATCCGGGCGAGACGCCGGAACAGGCGCTGGTGCGCGAACTGCAGGAGGAGCTCGGCATCGAGACGGCGACGAGTTGCCTGGCGCCGATCGCCTTCGCCAGCCACGGCTATGAGAAGTTCCACCTGCTGATGCCGGTCTTTGCCTGTCGCAAGTGGAACGGCACGCCGCAGCCGCGTGAGGGCCAGGTCCTGAAATGGGTCGCGCCGATGGAACTCAACAAGTACCCGATGCCGCCCGCCGACCTGCCGCTGGTCGGCCTGCTGCGGGACTTGCTCTAGGACAGGGTGCGCATCGGCGCGCCCTCGCGCCAGTCCAGCAGGTCGCGGAAGATCAGCGCCTGTGCCGTCGCCGCGACGGCGGTGCCGCCGTAGGAGACCAGGATGGCCGCGGTCCAGGTGATGATGGCGGCCGAATCGGCGGCGCCCAGCACACCGCGCGCGAGCCCGAGCACGACCAGGGTGGCCATGGTCGTGGCCAGTGCGCCCGTGAGGAAGATCAGGAACAGCACGCCGATGATCGTCCAGGCATTGCCCCGGCTGTGTGCCCAGGAAAGCCGCGGCGAGAAGGGCTCGTCGACCGCGGTGGCGGCGAGACCGTAGCTGACCCGCAGCGCCAGGATGATCGAGACCGTGAAGCCGGCGCCGATCGGAGCGGCCAGCGCCTGCTTGCGGGCGACCTCGGGATCGAGGGCGGCGCCCGCGGCAAGGGTCTCGGGATCGATGTTGCCCAGGGTCAGCACGAAGGCGGCCAGCAGCACGAAGGTGAAGCCGCCGATCTTGATGAGATGCAGCAGGTAGGCCGTTTCGCGCGACGACCAGCCGAGCCCGGGCAGGCGGACGCGGTTCGGTCCCAGCAGCACGACGCGCTGCCACGCCACCATGAACATCACCGTCGGCACGATATCGACGGCCTTCTCGATCAGCATCGGCATCAGCGAGTCGCGGGGCATGGTCGAGCCCAGCAGCCGGATCGCGAGCGAGGCGATCCAGGGGATCGTCACCAGATGGAAGAACAGGCCGAGATTGGCGAAGACGAAGCCGAAGCTTTGGGCGGCCAGGCCGCCGAACGAGAGTTTCACCACGGGCACCGTCTAGCTCCGTTCCACTTTTTCGCCGGCACTGATTTCGGAGGTCCCGAGCGCATCGGCCAGGCGCTGGGCGGCGCTGCCGGGCTTCAGCGCCTTGGGCTGCGAGGCGTGAGGCGACCAGCCGTGCAGGAACAGGACCTCGAAGCTCGCGGACACGCGGCCACCGGCGCCGGTGAACCGCTCCCCATAGAGTTCGGCGGCGCGCAAGAGGACGGCGCGCCGTGTCACCGTGCGGCGCCGGCCCATCACGAGGTTGCCTTCGCCCATGCGGCTCAGGTCGCGCATCAGCGCCAGCGCGCTCTCGTATTCGACCTCGACCGTCTCGCTGTCGGCCACCGGCAGGGCGAAGCCCGCGCGCTGCAGCAGGCCCGCCGCGTCGCGCAGGTCGGCGAAGGGCGACACGCGGGGGCTCAGGCCGCCGTCGATCTCGCTCTCGGCGGTCGCCAGTGCCTGGCGCAACTGCCACAAGGTGGCGCCGCCCAGCATCGCGCCGAGGAACAGGCCGTCGGGCTTCAGGATGCGCGCGATCTGGATCAGCGTGCCGGGCAGGTCGTTCACCCAGTGCAGGTCCATGGCGCTCAGCACCAGGTCGAAGCGGCCGGCGGCGAAGGGCAGGAATTCCTCGTCGGCCACGATTGCCGGGCCACGCGCGCGCGCCGCGAAGCCATGGCCGAGATCGGCACGCACGAGATGGCCGACGATCGGACGCGCGCCGAGTGCGGTCGCCACCTCGTCGCCGTGGCTGCCGAGATCCAGGGCGAGGGGAAAGGTGCGCCGCACGTCCGCCAGCCGATCGACCAGCCGCTCGGCGATCTCGCGCTTCAGGAAGTCATGGCGATCCCAATCGCGCGCGGCCCGCTCGCGGCGCCGGCGCAGCAGGGCGCGGTCGAACACCAGCAGGGGATCGGGGCCAGTCACGGAGAGTACCTCGTCACAGTGGGTATGTAGGGAAAAAGGGCGGCGGCGGGTAGGGGAACGCCATCCTGTGGGCGCATTTGCCCGCCCCAATCCGCCGCATGATGCCGAGGGGAGTGCGAGGGGCCGTTGCGGGTGCGGGCCGGGCCGTGCTGGACGCGGTGTTGCCGCCGCTTTGTCTCGGCTGCAACGAGATCGTGAGCGCGCCAGGATCGCTGTGCGCCACCTGCTGGCAGGGCTTCTCGTTCATTTCGGCGCCTCATTGCGCCTGCTGCGGGACGCCCTTTGCCGAGGATCTCGGCCCGGAAGCGCTTTGTGCCGGCTGCCTCGTCCGCCGCCCGCGCTATCATCGCGCCCGGGCAGCACTGATATACGACGATCAGAGCCGCCGGCTCGTCCTGCCGTTCAAGCATGGCGACCGCACGGATATCGCGCGCGCCTGTGGCGGGTGGATGGCGCGAGCGGGCGCCGATCTTCTTGCTTCGGCCGATCTGGTGGCGCCGGTGCCGCTGCATTGGCGGCGGCTCTTCATGCGCCGCTACAATCAGGCGATGCTGCTGGCGCGCATGATCGTGCGCGTGGCCGGACCCGGCCGGACCCTGCAGCTGGCGCCGGACCTGTTGCGACGGCAGCGCTGGACCGGATCGCAGGCCGGTCTCAAGGCGCAGGAGCGGCGGCGCAACGTGCGCGAGGCCTTCGACGTCCACCCGAAATGGCGGGCGATGGTGGCCGGGAAGACCGTCCTTCTGGTCGATGACGTGCTGACGACGGGTGCGACGGTCGAGGCCTGTGCCCGCGCGCTGCAACGCGCCGGAGCCCGGCGGGTTGATGTCCTGACACTGGCGCGGGTCGTCCGGCCGGCGCTATAGTTTCGGCAAAGAGGTTCACCCATGGCGAAGATCGAAATCTACACCACGCCGTTCTGCGGCTACTGCGCGCGGGCCAAGAGCCTGCTCGACAGCAAGGGCGCCGAATACGAAGAGACCGACGTGATGATGGACGACAAGAAGCGCAGCGAGATGCGCAGCCGCGCCAATCGCACGACGGTGCCGCAGATCTTCATCAACGGGCAGCATATCGGCGGTTCCGACGATCTCGCCGCGCTCGAACAGGCGGGCAAGCTCGACGCGCTGCTCGCACAGCCGGGCTGAGGACACCGTCATGACCGCGTTCAAGGCCGGCCTGATCCAGACCAACGTCAGCAACGACATGGCCGAGAACGTGGCCTCGCTGCGCGAGCTGGTGAAGCGCGCGCGCGACGCCGGCGCCGACTTCATCATGACGCCGGAGAATACCGGCCTGATCGGTGCCAACCGCACCGAGACGCTGGCCAAGGCGCAGACCGAGGACGAGCATGCGATGCTCGCGGCAAGCCGTGCCGCGGCGCGCGACACCGGCGCCTGGTTGCTGCTGGGCTCGATCCACGTGCGGGTGCCGGGGGAGGAGCAGATCCGCAATCGCTCCTACCTGATCGACTCGTCGGGCGGCATCGTCGCGAGCTACGACAAGATCCACATGTTCGACGTCCAGCTCGCGGGTGGCGAGAGCTATCGCGAATCCTCGACGTTCAAGCCGGGCGAGAGAGCGGTGCTGGCCGAGACGCCGTGGGGCGTGCTCGGCATGACGATCTGCTACGACCTGCGCTTCCCCTATCTCTATCGCGAGCTGGCGCATGCCGGCGCCACCATGCTGGCGATTCCGTCCTCGTTCACGGTGCCGACCGGCCAGGCGCACTGGCACACCCTGATGCGCGCCCGCGCCATCGAGACCGGCTGCTTCGTCTTCGCACCGGCGCAGGTCGGCACGCACAAGGGCTCCAACCGCAAGACCTACGGTCACTCGATCGCCGTCGCCCCGTGGGGCGAGGTGCTGGCCGATGCCGGCGGCGAGACAGCGGGTGTCGCCATCGCCGAGGTCGACATGGCGAAGATCGAGGAGGCGCGGAAGATGGTCCCGTCGCTGACCCACGACCGCAAGTACGCGGCGCCCGTGCTGCACAAGGCCGAGGTCGCGAAGGCCGCGGAGTAGAGGCCCCGTCGTCGCGACGGGCTGTTTGCTCAAATTGCCTCGAACAGATGTTCGTACGTCGCGACGAGCCCTTCTTCGTCGAGGTCGAGCCTCGCGGTGAATCCATCGGCGACGCCTCGGTCGACATAGCGCCAGGCGCGCGGGCCGAGCGGCTCGTAGCGTTGGCGTGATGGCTGGCAGGTGAGGGACGTCGCGTCGACGAAGAGCGCCAGCAGTTCGCCGCCTGCGTTGCCCAGACGCCGGATCGCCAGGCTGTTGCAGAAGGGTGTCGCGGAGACGTCGACTTCGTGACAGCCCGCGAGGTCAGGTCTCTCTTCGCCATCGATCCGCCACGTCGCGTCGCCGGTCCGCTCCACGAGGAGTGACTTTTCGATGTCGTCCATTCGCTCGATGCGCATAGATCGCGTTCGCCACTCGGTATCGAGATCCCATCGATAGCGAAGAGCGAAGCCGTCGGCACCGGCATGAATGACGGTCGACCGGATGCTCAAACGCGATCCGTTGCGCGACAAGGCCATCAGTTCGAGCCCCGGCTCGTCCAGGCGCCGCCATCGCCGCAGGATCAAATCAGTCGCCATGCCAAACTCTGGCCCGGGATCATGCGCGAATTGCGGCACGATCGTCGGGCGCGACCGATGAGTGAATGCTACAGAAGACGGGCGGCGATCCTCTGCACCATCGCCATCCTCGGCTGGCTGATCATGCGCGCTTCGTAGGCGGTCACCGAGAAGCGGTCGCGCACGAGGTCGAGCAGCTCGCCGTCCTTCAGCAGGAAGTCGGGACGGCTCGGCTTTCCGAAGCGCTCGTTGCCTTCCATGAACGTCTCGTAGAGCAGGATGCCGCCGGGCTGCAGCGCGGCGAAGAGGGACGGGAACAGCGGCCGGTGCAGGTAGTTGGTGACCACGATCGCGCCGAAGCGGCGGCCGTCCAGCGGCCAGGGCGAGCCGTCTTCCAGATCGGCCGCAAGGACCTCCACCGTGTCGGATGGGACGAGCGCGCTCGCGTCGCGATCGACCGCGGTGACGCGGTGTCCGCGGCCGGCGAGGTAGGCGGTGTGGCGGCCGCTGCCGGCGGCGAGATCGAGGACGGTGGCGCCGGGCGATATCAGGCCGGCCCAGGCGACGATCCAGGAAGAGGGTGTCATGTCCTGCGGACTCCGGTTCCCTTGAGATTGAGCAGGTTGCCCGAGAGGATCAGCCCGGCGCCCAGGATCGTGAGCGTGTCGAGCCGTTCGCCGTAGAGCAGCCAGCCGGCGAGGGCGGCCAGCGGCACGCGCAGGAAGTCCATCGGCACGACCACGGTCGCATCGGCGTGCAGCATGGCGCGGGTCAGGCAGTAGTGGGAGAAGGTGCCGCAGAAGGCGATGACGATGATCCAGGCCCAGACATAGGCGGAAGGCCAGCGCCACACGTCGAGCGCCGGCACCAGGCCGATGATCGACTGGATGAACAGCATCCAGAACAGGATGGTCACGACACTGTCGCTGCGCGTGAGCGACTTCACCATGGTCACCGAGATGGCGAAGCCGACGGCGGCGGCCAGCGCGATGATCTGCCCGGGCACGATCTCGCTGGTGCCCGGTCGCACGATGATGACGACGCCGACGATTCCCAGCGCCACGGCGAGGTTCTTCCACAGGCCCATGCGCTCGCCGAGGAACGCGACGGCCAGGATCGCCGTCCAGATCGGCATGGTGAACTCGATCGAGATGACCTGGGCCAGCGGAATGAGCGTGAGCGCCTTGAACCAGGCGAATTGCGCGCCGTAGTGGGCGATGTTGCGGCCGACCTGCTGCCAGGGCCGCGCGGTCTTCAGCGCAGCAAAGCCGCCGGCGACGTGGATCAGCGGATAGAGCATGGCGAGGCCGATGACCGAGCGCATCTCCATGATCTGGAAGACGTCGAGTTCGCGCGTCGTCTCGCGGCCGGCGATCGCCATCACCAGCATGGCCGCCAGCCAGCCGGCCATCCAGAAGGCGGCTTTTGCGATCGAGGGCTGGTGGGTCATCGGCTGCTTCTGCGGGCGGCTTTCGGGTGACGGGGCGCGACAATCGGCTCTTGCGTCCGGGCCGGCAAGCCACCATTTTTCGAGCTGTCATGATTTTGTATCGCTTGCGCTGCGCCAACGGCCACGAGTTCGACAGCTGGTTCAAGGACAGCAAGACCTATGAACGTCAGGAGAAGAAATCCCTGATCGGCTGCGCCGTCTGCGGCTCGGACAAGGTCGAGCGCGCCCTGATGGCTCCCCGGATCGGCAAGAAAGGCAAGGACGCCGCGTTGCCGGCCGTCGCCGAGGCGCCGGGCGCGGATACGGCCGCCGCGCCATCCCCCGAGCAACAGCAGCAGATCGCGGCGCTTGCCCGGCACATGCCCAAGGAACTGCGCGAGGCCTTGCTGGCGGTCCGCGCCGAGGTCGAGAAGAACTGCGAGCATGTCGGCGACAAGTTCGCCGAGGAAGCCCGCAAGATTCACTATGGCGAGAGCGACAAGCGCGGCATCTACGGCGAGACGAGCGACGAAGAGGCCGCGGCGCTGGCCGAGGAAGGCATCGAGTTCGGCCGTCTTCCCTGGATCCCGCGCGGCAACTGATCCGTTCGCCCGGCCTCTATTTCGGCCCTGCGACCCCATACAGCATGTAGTTCACGTCCAGGTCGTTCTTGTTCAGCGACCACTTCCGGCTGAGCGGCGCATAGACGACGCCGACGATCTCCTGCGGTTCGATGCCGCCGGCGCGCAGCCCGCGGGCGACCTCCGAGGGCTTGAGGAACTTCTTCCAGTCGTGGGTCCCGCGCGGCAGCCAGCCCAGCACGTATTCCGCCCCGGCGATCGCCAGCGCCCACGCCTTGGCAGTGCGGTTGAGGGTCGAGAGGAAAAGCAGCCCGCCCGGCTTCACGAGGCGACCGCAGGACCGCAGGAACAGATCGACGTCGGCCACATGCTCGACGATCTCGAGGGCCAGCACGACGTCGAACTGCGCGCCGCCTTCGGCCAGCGCTTCGGCCGTGCCCTGACGATAGTCTATGGCGAGGCCCACGCGCTCGGCATGCAGGCCGGCGACGGCGATGTTGCGCTCCGACGCGTCGACGCCCGTCACCGAGGCGCCGAGCCGGGTCATGGGCTCGCTGAGCAGCCCGCCGCCGCAGCCGATGTCGAGCAGCGAGAGGCCCTGCAGCGGGTCGCCGCCCAGCGGATCGCGCTGCCAGTGGGCGGCGACCCGGTCGCGGACATAGCCGATCCGCACCGGGTTGAGCCGGTGCAGGGGCGCGAACTTGCCGGCGGGGTCCCACCACTCTTCGGCGATGCGGGAGAAACGCTCGACTTCGGCGGGATCGACCGTTCCGGCGGCGGGCATGTGCGCGATTTCAACCATGGTTCTCTTGACCCATATGGCAGCGTCGGTGTCTATAGCCCGCTTTCCGGGCAGGGGCTTGCCCTTCGAGTGGGTTCATGGCGCGCATCGTTCTGAAATTTGGCGGTACATCGGTCGGCGATACGGATCGAATCAAGAACGTCGCGCGCAAGGTGAAGGCCGAAGTCGCGCGCGGCAACGAGGTCGCGGTCGTGGTCTCCGCCATGTCGGGCGCCACCAACCAGCTGGTCAAGTGGGTGAACGAGATTTCGCCGCTGCACGATCCGCGCGAATACGACGTCGTGGTGGCGACCGGCGAGCAGGTCACGATCGGCCTGCTGGCGATGGCGCTGCAGCAGGAAGGGGTCAAGTCGCGCTCCTGGGTCGGCTGGCAACTGCCGATCAAGACCGACGACGCCTATGCCAAGGCGCGAATCGTCGAGATCGATACGGTCGAGATGGCCAGGACGATGGCGGCGGGCGAGGTTCCCGTGGTGCCGGGCTTCCAGGGCATCTCCCCGGAGGGCAGGGTCACGACCCTGGGCCGCGGCGGCTCCGATACGTCGGCGGTCGCGCTGGCGGCGGCGCTGAAGGCGGATCGCTGCGACATCTACACCGACGTCGACGGGGTCTACACGACCGATCCGCGCATCGTCGAGAAGGCGCAGAAGATCGACCGCGTGACCTACGAGGAAATGCTCGAAATGGCTTCGCTCGGCTCGAAGGTGCTGCAGACGCGCTCGGTCGAGCTGGCGATGAACCATCATGTGCGCGTGCAGGTGCTGTCGTCGTTCGACGAGGCGCTCGGCAGCGATCTGCCCGGAACTCTGGTTGTGGACGAGGAAGAGATCATGGCCCAGGGCCTCGAGAAGTCCGTCGTGAGCGGCATCGCCTTCGCCAAGGACGAGGCGAAGATCACCGTGACCCAGGTGCCGGACCGGCCCGGTGTCGCGGCAGCGATCTTCGGCCCGCTGGCGGCGGCGAACATCAACGTCGACATGATCGTGCAGAACGTCTCGGTCGACGGCAGCTCGACCGACATGACCTTCACGGTGCCCAAGCCCGACCTGGCGCGTGCGGTGCAGCAGCTCGAGCGCGCGAAGGACGAGCTGAAGTTCGCCGAGGTGAAGTCCGACCTCAACGTGTCGAAGGTCTCGGTGATCGGCGTCGGCATGCGCTCCCATGCCGGTGTCGCGCTCAAGATGTTCGAAACCCTTGCCGCCAAGGGCATCAACATCCAGGTCATCTCGACCTCGGAAATCAAGATCAGCGTGCTGGTGGCCGCCGAATACACCGAGCTGGCGGTGCGGGCACTTCACACAGCGTATGAACTGGACGCGGCCTGAAGGCCGCTCCTTCGGAACGACCCTAATTCGCGGCTGGACTCTGCGAATTAGCCGGTAGGCAGTCCGGCGCGGCTCTTGCTATAAGCGGCGCATGGACGCCGCACTCGCCCATATGCCTCGCTGCAACGCCCGACCGGTCAATCCGGCGGCCGCGGCCTGGCGCGTTTGCGCCTGCGTCATCGACCGCAGCTTCGTCGTCATTCGACTCAAGCATCCAGCGGTCTGACCATGGAGAGATCAACTCCCCTGGCCGGACCGCGAATGCTCCTAAAGCGGCTCCGGGACACGATGGCGCGTGCCGAGTCCGTCGAAGTCACGCTGAGCGAGGTCGTGCGCCTGGTCGCCAACGAGATGGTGGCCGAGGTCTGCTCGATCTACCTGCTGCGCGCGGGCGAAGTGCTCGAACTGTTCGCAACCCAGGGCCTGAACCCTTCGGCCGTCCATGCGACGCGGCTGCGGGTCGGCGAGGGCCTGGTCGGCGACATCGCGGCCCATGCCAGGCCGCTGGCCCTCGATGACGCCCAGCACCATCCGCAATTCGCCTATCGTCCGGAGACCGGCGAGGAGATCTACCATTCGCTGGCGGGCGTGCCGATCGTGCGCGCCGGCCGCGTGCTGGGCGTGCTGGTCGTGCAGAACCGCACCCGCCGCCAGTACGACGAGGAAGAAGTCGAGACGCTGCAGACCATCGCCATGGTGCTGGCGGAACTGGTCTCGGCCAGCCACGTCGTCAGTCCCAACGAGGTCCAGCAGGTCGATGGCATCGGGCTGCTGCCGTTGCGCGTCGACGGCGTGCAGCTCACGCCCGGCGTCGCGATCGGCCGCGCCGTGCTGCACGAGCCCCGCATCGTCATCCAGCGCGTGGTGGCCGAGGATGTCGGGCAGGAGCAGGTCCGCTTCCTCGAGGCGCTGCATGGCGTGCGCGAGGACGTCCTCTCGATCAGCGAGTTTATCCGGCTATGGATCACGCGCAATGACCGGTGGAGTTCGCCCAAGTTCCTGATCGGCGAAAGCTACGGCACCACACGCGCCGCCGGGCTCGCCGGCCGCTTGCAGGAAGACCTCGGCATTTACCTCAACGGCATCATGCTGATCTCGACGGTGCTCGATTTCCGGACGCTCAGCTTCAG
>CAZPOS010000062.1:0-3621 GCA_964588065.1 uncultured Reyranella sp. | reverse complement strand
AGTCGGGCGAGCAGCGAGAGATTCTCGAGACCTTCCGCATGTTCGTCGACGATCGCGGCTGGGCCGAGCGGGTGCGCGAGGCCATCGATTCGGGCCTCACGGCCGAGGCGGGCGTGCAACGTGCCTTCGACGATGTCCGCAACCGTCTCGGCCAGTCGACGGATCCCTATATCCGCGAGCGGCTGAGCGACCTGCAGGATCTCAGCAACAGGTTGCTGCTGCGCCTCACCGGTCGCGTGGCGACGGATCCCAGCAGCCTGCCCGACGACATGATCGTCGTCGCCCGCGACATGGGACCGGCCGAACTGCTCGACTACGACCGCAACCGCCTGCGCGGTCTGGTGCTGGAGGAAGGATCGGCACTCAGCCACGTCGCGATCGTCGCGCGTGCCCTCGACATTCCCGTGGTCGGCCGTGCGCCCAACGTGCTGGCGCGGGTCGAGGCGGGCGATCCGATCGTGGTCGACGGCGACAATGCCCAGGTGCTGGTGCGTCCGGCCGAGGACATTCTCCAGACGGTCCATCTGGCGCTCGATGCCCGCGCCGAACGGCGACGCAAGTATGCCGCGCTGCGCGACCTGCCGCCCGCGACGCGCGACCAGGCACGCATCTCGCTGAATATGAACGCCGGCCTGCTGATCGACATGCAGCATCTCGACGATACCGGCGCCGATGGCGTCGGACTCTATCGGACCGAGATCCCGTTCATGGTGCGTTCGGAGTTTCCCGACGTCGATGCACAGGCCTGGCTCTATGGCCGCGTCCTCGATCTGGCGGATGGGCGGCCCGTGACGTTCCGCACGCTCGATGTCGGCGGCGACAAGGTCCTTCCCTATATCGGCGCCTTCGGAGATGAAAATCCCGCGATGGGCTGGCGCGCGATCCGCATCGGGCTCGATCGCCCGGCGATGTTGCGCCGTCAGTTGCGCGCGCTGATCATCGCCGCCAATGGACGGCCCCTGTCGGTGATGTTCCCGATGATCGCCGAGGTCACCGAATTGCTACGGGCACGTCATCTGCTCGATCTCGAACTCGAGCGCTCGCGCCGGCGCGGACAGTCGGTACCCGAGCGCGTGCGCGTCGGTGTCATGTTCGAAGTGCCGGCGCTGGCGTGGCAACTCGACAGTCTGATGCCCCATGTCGATTTCATCTCGATCGGCACCAACGATCTCCTTCAGTTTCTCTATGCCGCGGATCGTGGGAACACGCGCCTATCGGGACGTTACGACAGCTTGTCCCCAGCGCTACTTAGACTGCTACATTTTGTAGTGAACAAAGTGCGTCCTGCGGGTGTGGACGTTGCGGTCTGCGGTGAGATGGCGGGCCGTCCGGTCGAAGCCCTGGCGCTTCTTTCCATCGGCATACGATCGCTGTCGATGTCGCCGGGTGCGATCGGTCCGGTGAAGGCGATGATCCGTTCGGTCGATCTCAACGAAGCAGCAGGTTTCATGAACACTGCGCTTACGCAACCCGATCGTCCGTTGCGTGAGACCTTGCGTCTCTTCGCCGCCGATCACTCCATCGAAATTTAACGACGAGAAGTCGAATCGCTTTTGCCCTGTCATGGGGCCTCTGCTAAGAGTCGCGACGAGGGGACAAGCAGGGAATTTCGATGCCGGATCAGGTTGACTGGCGGGCGATTGAGCGCGAGGCTGGACCAGGCCAGGCGGTCGGTCGACTCCTACGCGATCAACGCGAGGCACGCGGTCTGGACCTGACTCAAGTCGAGAAGAGCATTCGTATCCGGCGCTCGCATCTCGAAGCGATCGAGGACGGTCGCTACGACCAACTTCCCGGCGCCGCTTACATTCCCGCCTTCCTGCGCGCTTACGCGACCCATCTCGGTCTCGACTCCGAGAAGGTCCTCACCGCCTACCACCTGTCCGGTGCCGTGCCGATCAAGCGGCCGGTGACGCTGCCCGCGAATTTTCCGGTGATGGAGCGTCGGGCGCCGATCGGCCTCGCTGTCCTGACCGTTCTGCTCGTCGTCGGAGCGGGCTACGGCGTGTGGAACTACATGCCGCGCGATCAGGCCGTCGTTGCGCAGAAGGTGCCGCCGGTTCCGGATCGTCTTCTGTCGGAGCGGCCGAGCCCGCCGGCGCCTGCTGCCAATCCGTTCGTCGCACAACTGCCGCCGGCACCCGCCACCGCACCGGACACCCGGACCCTGGGTGGTTCGTTGCCCGCGCAGGTCTGGCCCGCGCAGCGTATCGACAGCGCCGCCCCGGCAGCGCCGCTGGCGCCGCCGCCGGTCGTGGTCGCCGTTCCCGCGCCGCCGCCGCCCGTCGTGATGGCCGTGCCGTCGATCGGCCAGGCCCAGGCCGCGCAGCCACCGGCCCCGATCGAGCCGCCGCGCATCGACCAGCCGCGCGCGCCCGTCGAGGAAGCGACGGCCCGTCCGGCCGAGGCGACGCCGGCCCTGCCGCCGCCGATCCCGGTGCGGGTCAACACACCGATCAGTGTGAAGAGCAACAGCTGGGTCGAGCTCCGCGCCCCCAATGGGGACGTGCTGACGCAGACCTACGTGCGGGCCGGCGAAAGCTACGTTGTCCCGGCGGGCATCGCCTACCGCATCACCGAGGCGCGCTAGGACCGTCGCGCCTTTGTAACGGCCTCCGGCTGGCGGAGACGGGGCGCCGCCGCTACATTGTTCCCATGAGCATCAGACCGTACCGCGACATCCAGCGCCGCAAGTCGCGGCGCGTGATGGTCGGGTCCGTACCGGTGGGCGGCGATTCGCCGATCACCGTGCAGACCATGACCAACACGCTGACCGCGGACGCCGAGGCGACCATCGCCCAGATCCGCCGCTGCGAAGAGGTGGGCGTGGACATCATCCGCGTGTCCTGCCCCGACGAGGAGTCGACGGCGGCGCTGCCCCGGATCGTGCGGGCCGCGAAGGTCCCGATCGTGGCCGACATCCACTTCCACTATAAGCGCGCCATCGAGGCGGCCGAGGCGGGTGCTGCCTGCCTGCGCATCAACCCCGGCAACATCGGCAGCGCCGAGCGCGTGCGCGAGGTCGTCAAGGCGGCCAAGGACCATGGCTGTTCCATGCGCATCGGCGTCAATGCCGGTTCGCTGGAGAAGGACCTGTTGGAGAAGTACGGCGAGCCCTGCCCCGAGGCGATGGTGGAGAGCGCGCTCGATCACGCGCGCATCCTGCAGGACCACGACTTCCACGAGTTCAAGATCAGCGTGAAGGCGTCCGACGTCTTCCTCGCGGTGGCTGCCTATCAGCAGCTGGCCGACGCCTGCGATTACCCGCTGCATGTCGGCGTCACCGAGGCGGGCGGCACGCGCACCGGCACGGTGAAGTCGTCGATCGGCATGGGCTCGCTGCTGTGGGCCGGCATCGGCGACACGATCCGCGTCTCGCTCTCGGCCGAGCCCGAGGAGGAAGTCCGCGTCGGCTTCGAGATGCTGAAGGCGCTGAACCTGCGGCATCGCGGCGTTAACGTCATTTCCTGCCCGTCCTGCGCGCGCCAGCAGTACGACGTCATCCGTACGGTCGAGGCGCTGGAGAAGCGCGTTGCCCACATCACCACGCCGATGACGGTGTCGGTGATCGGCTGCGTCGTGAACGGCCCCGGCGAAGCGCGCGAGACCGACATCGGTTTC
>CAZPOS010000061.1:8125-23184 GCA_964588065.1 uncultured Reyranella sp. | reverse complement strand
GTCGCCGAAATAGGGGCGGGTGTCTTCGGGCCACTGGTTGGCCTCGGCAAGCAGCATCCGGTCAGGATAGTGAGCATCGAGCTCGGCGCGGATCTTCTTCAGGATCTCGTGCGTCTCGGGCAGGTTCTCGTTGTTGGTGCCTTCGCGCTCCACGAGATAGGGCACGGCGTCGAGCCGCAGCCCGTCGATCCCCATGTCGAGCCAGAAGTGCATGACGCCGAGAACGGCTTCGAGAACGGCGGGATTGTCGAAGTTCAGGTCGGGCTGATGGGAATAGAAGCGATGCCAGAAGTAGGCTTTCGCTTCCGGGTCCCAGGTCCAGTTGGATCGAAGCGAATCGATGAAGATGACCCGCGTCCCCTCATACTTCTGGTCGGTATCCGACCAGACATAGAAGTCGCGCTCTGGCGAGCCCGGCGGCGCGAGCCGGGCCCGCTGGAACCACGCATGCTGGTCGGACGTGTGATTGATCACCAGCTCGGTAATGATCCGGATGCCGAGCTTGTGCGCTTCCTCGATCAGCCGTTTGACGTCATCGAGTGTCCCATACTCCGGATGGACGGCCGTATATTCGGCGATGTCGTAGCCGTCGTCCCGCCGTGGCGACGGATAGAACGGCAGGAGCCAGATCGTGTTGATGCCCAACTCGGCGATGTAGGGGAGCCGCGAGATCAGCCCCGGAAAATCACCGATACCGTCGTTGTTCGAATCGAAGAACGACTTCACGTGCAGCTGATAGATGATCGCGTCCTTGTACCATTGCGGATCCGTCGCGACCGGAAGAGTGGCAGGAGTATCGGCGACGGGTGCGTTCATGCGGCGCTCCGGGGCGACAAGCGCCATATGGCGAAGGGAAGGACGGAGGGATCGAGACGAAGGTGCTGATTTTTGCCGTGCCAGGAGAAGCGCTCCCCGCGCACCAGGTCCTCGACGTCGAGAACGCCGTCGTCTGCGAGCTTCCACTCCCACAGCGGAATCTCGAAGCCGGTTTCCTGCGGGTGGTGCGGATCGAGGCTGACGGCAACGAGAACCATGTCGGCCGCGCCCGGCACCCGCTTGCCGTAGACCAGGATCTGGTTGTTGCCCGCATTGTAGAATGTCACGCCGAGATGGCTCTGCAGGGCCGGATGCGATCGACGCAGACGGTTGAGCATCGTGATCTCGTCGACGATGTTGCCCGGTGCAGAGAAGTCGCGGATTCTGATCTCGTATTTCTCGGAGTCGAGATACTCCTCGCGACCCGGCAGGGCTGCGGCTTCGCAGACCTCGAAGCCGGAATACACGCCCCAGAGCCCCGACAGGGTCGCGGCCAGGGCGGCGCGAATCAGGAATCCCGCCCGACCTGAATTCTGCAGGAAGTACGGATTTATGTCGGGGGTGTTGACGAAGAAGTTTGGTCGGAAATAGTTCGCGACCTCGGTCGTCGACAACTCGACGAGATAGTCGGCGATCTCCTGCTTGCCGTTGCGCCAGGTGAAGTAGGTGTAGGACTGCGAGAACCCCACCTTGGCCAGCCGGTACATCATCTTCGGCCGTGTGAAGGCCTCGGAGAGGAACATCACGTCCGGATGGCGGCTGCGAACGTCGCCGATCATCCACTGCCAGAAGGGAAGCGGTTTGGTGTGTGGATTGTCGACGCGGAAGATCCGCACCCCCTCCTCGACCCAGTGCAGGACGATGTCGCGCAATGCCAGCCAGAGCGAGGGAATGGCGCCCTTGGCGTAGAAGTCGACGTTGACGATGTCCTCGTACTTCTTTGGCGGGTTCTCGGCGTACTTGATGGTGCCGTCAGGCCGCCGCTTGAACCAGTCGGGGTGCTCTCGCAACCACGGATGGTCGGGCGAGCACTGGATCGCGAAGTCGAGGGCGATTTCGAGACCATGCTCCGAGGCCGCCGCGACCAGCCGCCGGAAATCCTCCGGCGTGCCGAGTTGCCGATGAATTGCATCGTGTCCGCCGTCCGCGGCGCCGATCGCGTAAGGGCTGCCGACATCGTCCGGGCCCGGCGTCAGCGTGTTGTTACGTCCCTTGCGGTTCGCCTGGCCGATCGGATGGATCGGCGGGAAATAGAGCACGTCGAAGCCCATGGCGCGCACGCGCGGCAAGGCGGCGATAACGTCGTCGAACGTCCCGTGTCTGCGTGGGTCGTCCGTCATCGACCGGGGGAACAGCTCGTACCAGGAGGCGAACTCCGCCCGTGGGCGTTCGACCTCGACCGGAAACGGCCCCAGGTCGCTCCGGAAATGGCGCTCGGCGATCTTGGAAACGGTCGCGCGCGCCTCCGCCGACGTGAGCAGCGCGACCGACTCGGCTGCGGCGGCGGCCTTCGTCTTGGCCAGCAACGCCGTCACCGCAGCATCCTTCCTCAGCCCTTCGAGGAGGAGCGCTGCTTCCGTCAGCTCGACCGAGACATCGACACCAGCCTTGTGCTTCAGCTCGAGGCCATGCGCCAGGCTTCCGTACTCGTCCCGCCAGGCCTCGACCGAGAAGTAATGGCGGCCCACACGGTCGGGGGTCAGCGTCGCGCGCCAGCGATCGTTCGCGATGTGGGTCAGTTTCGCGGTCCGGCGCTCGTCTTCGTCCGCGGACCACCAGATGACTTCCGCCGAAAGCAGATCGTGGCCATCGGCAAAGATATCGGCCTCGATCACCAGCGGGCGGCCGACCACGGTTTTCGCCGCGAAATCCCCGCCGTTCACCGACGGGCTCACATGCTCGATGACGATGGGCGACTTCGCCGCTGCAGTGCTTGCCTCACGCTTGCCGCTCTTCTTGCCATTGCGGACGGTCCTGCTCGGCGTCACGTCAAGCACGCGCACTTCTCCAGGTTCGAGGGGGTCGGCAAAGCCGTCGTCGGCGACCAACGCTGCTCCGGCCGAAGGCGGAAGAATCGCGAGATCCACTGGCAGCGCGTGGGCTGTGAAGGGATCCGTGTTCAAGGCGATGATTGAGCGGCGTTTGGCGCGCGCAGGATCCGCAGCATCGCTTCGTAGCAGGACGGTGACGGTTTCCGCCGGACTCGTGATCGCCCGCAAGGCCCCCAATGAGCTGCCGGCCAGGGCGTCGGCGAGCGCGACAGCTCCTTTCACGATGTCATCGCCCGGAGCAACGCCACGAGGCACGAGGAGGCCCTGCGACGTTGCCGCGGCCGCCATCAAGGCGCGACCGGTCATCACCGGAGTGCCGGCTTGTGCAGCGAACGGCTCGCCGCCCACACCGAGCACGGGAGCGATGCGCCGAAGCAGCTCGACTTCCTCGACATACCAGGACGCGCGCCCGTCCCACCACGAGGTCGAGGCGAATACAGCCGAGAGGCCAGCGTCCACCAGTTCCGGATGCCGCGACCACGGGAAGCCTGGGGTCCATCCCCAGAATTCGCAGGCCGTCCGGCGCCGCGCTCTTTCCAGGATTCGCCGCAACGCCATTGGCGGAAGGTCCGCCAGCCCGAGCAGTCGAAAGCCCTGGGCGCCCCCGGTGACCAACTCTGCGATCCGCTCGGACCACCAGTCGGCAGCCTGCTCGACCGCGTCATTGCGCAAGAAGAGCGACCGAGCGGTCCGCCGGTCGACCCGGGGATCGAGCATGTTCACGCCTGGTCGGACCTCATACGCACCGCGCAGGGAGGTCGCAGACTCTCCCTCCACGGCCACACGATCGAGCACGAGATCGACGAAGAGCGCGAGCCCGCTCTTCTCGCAGGCCTGACGCAGTGACCGGACCAATCGCGCGGGAGTATCGGCGGACTGCAGCGAGGCGATAAGACGGGAGTGATCTGCGACGAGGTACGGATCGCCGGCATCGCCGACCTCGAATACGGGTCCTACACAAAGGTGGTTGAAGCCGAGCTGTGCGGCGGACCGAGCAGCGGCTGCGACACGGTCAACGCTTTCGATTGATCGCAAATCGAGATGGCACACTTTCACGGCCTGCCCCTTGACGGTGGCAGGCACGACCGACGCCCCCGAAGTCCTTCTCTCCCTCATGGGAAGTAAACCCCGCACCCGAGAAGAGGTTGCGGCGCATCAGACTCCGACTACGGGCAACTTTGGCCGCCAACGCCCGTTCAGCCGCGCCATGCCCCGCCCCCCTTCCGAGACATCGCGCGACCAGGACGACCTCGCGGAGCTGGCGCGCCGCGCGGGGCTCACCCCATCCAGTCAGGATCGCGGAGATCATGGCCCTGACGAAGCGATGTTTCGCCTGCGGCGCGAGTGGTTGAAGAAAGCACACCGACCGGGCGACACGACGCTGAAGAGCCCGTGTGAAGGTGACGTGCCTCACCTGCCGGATGGCGGCAGCATCCCCTTCGGCTATGAGCGCGAACTCGGCGCGGACCTTCTCGAGGAACGCAGGCCGCTCTGTTACGGGGTTCCACAAGGCTGGCAGTCGGTACGGGTTCTCTGCCGAAGTGGCCAGGCGGCTCTATCCTGCCTCCTGCACCTCGTCGCCCGGCCGGACGCATCAAAGGACGCCCCACCAACCTGGCCTCTCAAGCTTCTTCATGCCGGCCGCTACTTTGAGACCAGTTCGCTGCTTGAGTGGTGGCCGCGTCAGGTGTTCGAGTTCGCGACCCATGACACCCCCGCCGTTGACATCCTCGTCGGCGAACCGGTTCATTGCGACGGCCGGTTCGGCGTCTGCGACCCCGCCTCGCTGCCTCGCGTCCGGCGGGCCCTGCTGCTGGACACGACACTCACCGGTCCCGTCCTCGATCTGCCCGCCTGGCTCGCCAGAATGGACGGATCGTTCGCCGCGGTCTTCCGGTCCGGTCTGAAGCTCGATCAGGCCGGGCTCGAGCTGGCAAATGTCGGCATCGTCCAACTCTTCGTGCGTGAGGGATCGGCCGTCGGTGCGGCAGACTTGGCAGAGCAGTTCAAGCAGATCCGGGCGCTCACCGGCAGCGGCCTCACCCTGGACGAGATGGCCGCCCTCTCGGCCCCCTGGTTCCTCGACTCCTCTTATCTCAATCAGTACACGGCGAGGGTCTTCGCCAACAATGCCGCGCTGGCGCAGGCGATCGGAACGCACGCCGTGCTGTTCGACGATCGGTGCCATCCTTCGCTGATTTCCCCGGAGGCGGTCGCGCCGTTCTGCGCCATCCGGCTCCGCGACGGCGATGCGACCGCCCATGCTCGCCTTCTCAGCCGGGTGGAGGCTGAGGTCGAGCGCCGCAAGCTGAAGATCGACAAGGGCGGTTCGTTCGGATTTCGCGGCGACCGCTACGAGTTGATCGAACCCGATCCCCGGGCCGGCACGACCTTCCTTCGTGTGGCGCTCGGCTATCGGGGCGGAGTGAACCGCGACGGCATCATTGACCTCTTCCACGAACTGTCGGCGCTGCGATCACTCGCCTGAACGGTGCGGCGGGATCAGCGCGATGGCGCAAGCCGGTGCACGATCTCATCGACGATCTGGAGCGGGCCTGCCTCGATGTCCATGACGATCGGGCGCTCTTCCGCTGCCGGCTCTTGCAAAGCCGCGAACTGGCTGTCGAGCAGGCCGACCGGCATGAAGTGCGAGGTGCGTGCGGTAAGGCGGCCGTGGATCAGTTCCCTGGCCCCCTTGAGGTAGACCAGCGCCACCTCGCCTCGGCCGCCGACGATGATGTCGCGGTAGGCGCGCTTCAACGAAGAACAGGTGACGACGCCCGCCTCGCCTCTCTCCCGCCAGGCATCGACCTGGCCGGCGATGGCATGCAGCCAGGGCAGGCGATCGGCGTCGGTGAGCGGTGTGCCGCTGCGCATCTTCTCGACGTTTGCCCGGGGATGGAGATCGTCCCCGTCCACGAACGGGCAACCCAGCCGCTCGGCCAGAAGGCTGGCCACGGTGGTCTTGCCCGATCCCGAGACACCCATCACGACGACGATGGTCTTCATTGCCCGCCAGCTTATCATGCGCCCGACAAGAGGAAACGAAGGGGAGAGACGAATGCAGCTCGGCATGATCGGCCTGGGACGGATGGGCGCCAACCTCGTGCGCCGGCTGGTGCGGCACGGACACGAATGCGTCGTCTTCGACCAGAATCCCGAAACGGTCGCGGGTCTCGTCGAGGAGCGCGTCATCGGTGCCGGCAATCTGATCGATCTGGTCGCCAAGCTCGCCAAACCGCGCAACGTCTGGGTGATGCTGCCGGCGGGCGAGATCACCGAGCAGACCGTGGCCGAGCTCGGCCGGCTGCTGGAACCCGGCGATACGATCATCGACGGCGGCAACGCCTTCTTCCAGGACGATGTGCGGCGCGCCCGCGAGATGAAGGCCAGAGGCATCCACTATCTCGACTGCGGGACCAGCGGCGGCGTCTGGGGCCTGGAGCGCGGCTACTGCCTGATGATCGGCGGCGACAAAGACGCGGTCGAGCGACTCGACCCGATCTTCGCCGCGCTGAGCCCGGGCGAAGGCACCATCCCGAAGACGCCGCGGCGAGAGGCACGCGATCCGCGGGTCGAGCGCGGCTACCTCCATTGTGGTCCGAGCGGTGCCGGCCACTTCGTGAAGATGGTGCACAACGGCATCGAATACGGGCTGATGCAGGCCTATGCCGAGGGATTCGAGATCCTGCGCAAGGTCTCTTCCGAGGCGATACCGGCGGAGCGGCGCTACGATCTCGACCTCGCCGACATCGCCGAGGTCTGGCGACGCGGCAGCGTCGTCAGCTCCTGGCTGCTCGACCTCACCTCGTCGGCGCTGGCGGAGGACCCTGCCCTGTCGAAGTATTCCGGTTTCGTCGAGGATTCCGGCGAGGGACGCTGGACCATCAACGCCGCGATCGAGGAAGCCGTACCGGCCGACGTCCTGTCCGCGGCACTCTATGCCCGCTTCCGCTCGCGCGACCGCGAGGGAACGGCCAACAAGCTCCTGTCGGCCATGCGACACGCCTTCGGCGGCCATGTCGAGCCCAAGAAATAGTTCAGAGGAACGACAGGCCGCCGCTCAGCGCCACGGTCTGGCCGGTCATGTAGGCATTGCCGATCACCATCAGGACCGCCTGGGCGCATTCCCCCGCGGTACCGAAGCGGCCGAGCGGAATGCGGTCCGGCGACGAGGCGAGGCCGCCGCGGACCATGTCGGTCTCGATCAGAGAGGGCGCCACGGCATTGACGGTAACGCCGTCCTTCACCACCCGCGCGGCGTAGCCCCGCGTCAAACCCTCCATTCCAGCCTTTGAGGCGTTGTAGTGCGGCCCGATGCCTCCGGCGCCGCGCGCCGCGCCCGAGGAGATGTTGACGATGCGGCCCCATTTGCGGGCGCGCATGCCGGGCAGCACGGCCTTCGTGCAGAGAAAGGCCGACTTCAGGTTGACCGCGATCGTGCGGTCGAACTGCTCCTCGGTAAGATCGTCGATACCGGTCATTATCGCGAGCCCGGCATTGTTGACCAGCACGTCGACCGGCCCCAGCTTGTGCTCGACTGCCGCGATCATGCCGGTGACGGCTGCACCATCCGACACATCGGCCGCCACGGCCATCGCCTGTCCGCCGGCCTTCCGGATCGCCGCGACCACCTCGTCGGCATCTGCCACGCGCTCACGATAGTTCACGGCGACGGCAGCCCCCTCGCGCGCCAGCGCAAGGGCAACGGCGCGACCGATGCCGCGCGAGGCGCCGGTCACCAGCGCGACCTTGTTGGCGAGCGAGGCCATGGCTCAGATCTCGTCGACCCCGAAGGCCTGGCGCATCGCCTTCACGCCTTCCTGGTGCGGCGTCCACAGGCGGCCGCCGACCAGACCGCCATCGACCACCAGGTCGTGACCGTTGACGAAGGTCGAATCGTCAGAGGCCAGGAAGACAGCCGCCTTGGCGATGTCGTCGACGATGCCGGCGCGCGGGATCGGCTGGCTCTTCGCCATGCTGGCCTTCATCGCCTCCGCATAGGCATCGGCCTTGTCCGGCGGCAGGCCCAGCGCCTTGGCGAAGATGCCGGTGGCGATGCCGCCGGGCGAGATCGAGTTTACCCGCACGTTCTTCTCGCCGAGCTGCATGGCGACGCACACGGTGAGATGATTCACCGCCGCCTTCGCCGCGCCGTAGATCATCGAAGTCGAATAACCCGCACGGCGCCCTGCGACGCTGCCATTGTTGATGATGCTGCCCGAGCCCTGCGCCATCATCAGCGGCGCGGCATGCTTCATGCCCAGCATGACCGAGCGCACGAGGGTCGCCATCGCTGCGTCGAATCCTTCGACCGGCACCGTCTCGATGCCGCCCACCGGAGCCGGGCCGCCGGCATTGTTGAACAGGCAGTCGACCCGGCCCCATTTGGATAGGCAGGCGTCGAACATGCGCTTCACGTCCTCCTCGCGCGTCGCGTCCGCCGTCACGAAGAGGCAATTCTCCTTGCCGAGGGTAGTCTCGAGCGTGCGGCCGAGTTCCTCGCGCCGGCCCGTGGCCACGACCTTGGCGCCCTCCTCGACGAACAACTCGGCGGTCCGCCGCCCGATGCCGCTGGTCGCCCCCGTGACGATGGTGATCTTGCCTGCGAGCCTGCCCATGCTTCTCTCCCCTTTGCCAGGCGGGAATGATACACCACCGCCAACCAGGAGAAGCATATGACGGTGTTGGGAATTCTCGGCGGCAGCGGCGTCTACGACATGGCCGGCCTCAAGAACCAGGAATGGCGCCGGATCGCCTCGCCGTTCGGGGAGACATCCGACGAGTTCCTGTTCGGCGTCTTGGACGGACTCGACGTCGTCTTCGTTCCGCGCCACGGGCGCGGCCACCGACATTCCCCCAGCTCGATCAACTACCGCGCCAACATCGATGCCCTGAAGCGGGTCGGCGTCACCGACATCCTGTCACTCTCGGCCTGCGGCTCGCTGCGCGAGGACCTGCCGCCGGGACACTTCGTCATCGTCGACCAGTTCATCGATCGCACCTTCGCCCGTGAGAAGAGCTTCTTCGGCGAGGGCCTGGTCGCCCACGTCTCCATGGCCCACCCGACCTGCAACCGACTGGCCGAGCTCGCGCACGAGTGCGCCCAGAAGGCCGGCTTCCCGGTGCGCATGGGCGGCACCTACCTCGCCATGGAGGGCCCGCAATTCTCCAGCCTGGCCGAATCGCGCCTCTACCGCAGTTGGGGCTGCGACGTGATCGGTATGACCAACATGCCCGAGGCCAAGCTCGCACGCGAAGCTGAGATTTGCTACGTCACCGTCGCCATGGTCACCGACTTCGATTGCTGGCATCCCGACCATGACCATGTCCAGGTTTCCGACATCGTCCGGGTGCTGCTCGAGAATGCCGAGAGGGCCAAGGCGCTGGTCGCCATGATCGCGCCGCGCCTCAAGGCCGATCGCCCCACGCCCTGCCCGTCCGGCTGCGACCGCGCGCTCGAACACGCACTCATCACCTCGCCGGCCGTCCGTTCGGCCGAGATGATTGCCAAGCTGGATGCCGTCGCGGGACGTGTCCTGAAGGAATAGCGCTCAGCCCGTGCGGCGAGGCGCGCCCATCAGTCGCGAGATCTCGTCCGCCGCCGCCATCAACCTCGGAATGTAGCGGCTCATCACTTCAGGCTTCAGCCGCTCCACCGGCACGGTGAGCCCGAGCGCCGCGGCCGGCCGGCCGCCATGGTCGTAGATCACTGCGGCCACGCCCCCCACCTGCTCCCGCCACTCGCCGACATTCGTCGAGTAGCCGGCGTGCCGGATCTTCTCGAGCGCCGCGATCAGATCGTCCCGTCGATGGAGAGTCTGGGCAGTGAAACGCGGCAGCTCCTCGGGCAACGCCCGCAGAGCCTCGGGCGACTCTACCGACAGCAGCGCTTTGCCGGTAGCAACGCAATGCGCCGGTGTGCGCTGGCCGATTCGCGAGTAGGCGCGCACCGGCTGGGTACTCTCGACATTATGGATCGACACGACCTCGCAGGCAGCCATGTCCAGGACCGAGAGATGCGCCGTCTCGTCGACCTCGGCCACGAGGCGCTGCATCACCGGAACGGCGATCGTCGCGACATCCAGTCGGCTCACGACCATCGCGCCCAGTTCCCACAGCCGGGTCGTCACGGTGTATCGCTGGTCGACCTGCATGACATAGCCGCACGCCGCCAGCGTCTGCAGCAGCCGGTGCACGTTGCTCTTCGACAGGCCGAGCCTCGTCGCGAGTTCGGTGACCCCAAGTGCCGTCGCGCTGGAGGCCAGGGTCTCCAGCACCGTCAACGCCTTGACGACCGTCGTGTCCATGCCGGCGTCAGTCGAGCGAGATGTTCAGCGAGCGCACCAGCGGCTCCCAGAGCGCTCGGTCCTTCGCCATGTACGTTTCGGCCGAGCCCGGCTCCTGGGGCCCGGGGATCACGATGGCGAGGGGCTCGAACCGCGCCTGCAGCACCCCGGAGGCCAGCACCTTGTTGATGGCGGCCTCGAGACGCGCGACCACGGCGACGGGCGTCGCCTTGGGGACCACGAGACCATACCAGCCCAGCGCCTCGAAGCCGGGATACCCGCTTTCCGCCACCGTGGGGATCGAGGGAGCCACGGCCAGGCGCTTGGCACTGGTGATCGCCAGCGGCACGACGGCCTTCTGCTCGATCTGCGGCAAGGCGCCGGAGATCACTTCCGAGAACATCTGCACCTCGTCGGCCAGCAAAGCCCGCATGGCGCCGGCGCTACCGGGATAAGGCACATGGGTCATCTTGATGCCGGCGCGCTGGGCGAACAGCTCGGCCGCAAGGTGCAGCGACGAGCCCAGACCGGACGAGGAATAGTTCACCTTGCCCGGATTGGCCTTGGCGTAGGCCACGAACTCCGACAACGTGCGGGCCGGGAGCTGCGGGTTCACGATGAACACCACCGGCACCTCGGCGATGATCGATACCATCCTGAAGTCGCGGTCGGTGTCGTAGGCAAGGCCCTTCTTGAGCAGCGAATTGAGCGTGTAGGTCGTGCCCGTGCCCAGCAGCATCGTATAGCCGTCAGCCGACGCATTGGCCGCCGCTGTCGCACCGATCGCTGTTGCGGCACCTCCCTTGTTGTCCACGATCACCGGCTGGCCCAGTTCCTTCGCCAGTGGCTCGCCCAGTACGCGGGCCAGCAGGTCGTTCGTGGCGCCCGGCGGATAGGGTACGATCAGCTTGATCGGTCTGTCCGGATACTGCTGCGCCGATGCCGCGCCGGCGAGGCCGAGCGAAAGAGCGGCGGCACCCGCAAGGGCGACGCAAAACTGCTTCCTGAACACGATTCCTCCTGGTTGTTCGTTTGCCTTTTGAGTTAGGCCGCCGCCGCAATCTCGCGGTCGATTTCGAGCGCGCCCGCCTTCAAACGCGGGATCAGTTCGCGACCGAAATCCGTGACGTCTCCCAGCGGATCGAAGCCGCGGATCAGGAACGACGCGACCCCCAACCGATAGTATTTCAGCATCGCCTGCGCGACCTGCTCCGGCGTGCCGACGAGGCACGACGTGTTGCCCTTGCCGGCGGCGGCGCCCGCCACAGGCATCCACAGGCGTTCGTCGTGCACGTCGCCGCGCCTGGCCAGTTCGACAAGCCGCTCGGCCGACCTGTCCTGCGCCTTGGTCGGCATGGTGCCGCTCGACTTCAGGTCCTCGAGGATCTTCCTCGCCTTGTCCCAGGCCTTGCCCTCGGTTTCGGCGACGATGGGCCGGAACGAGACGTTGAAGCGCGGCGTGCGGCCGAAAGGCTGGGTCATGCGCCGGAACTCGGCGATGCGCTCGGCCGTCTCCGCGAGCGGTTCGCCGAACATGGCGAAGGTATCGCAATGCTGCGCGCCCATCTCCATTGCGCCCGGTGACGAACCGCCAAAGAACAGCGGCGGGTGCGGCTGCTGGAAAGGCCGTGCCTCGGAGAAGACGTCCCTGAACCGATAGAACGTGCCCTCGTAGTCGAACGGCCTGGTCGAGGTCCAGACCTTGCGCATCACGTCGAGATACTCGGCGGCGCGCACATAGCGCTCTTCCTTTGGCGAAAAGTCGCCTTCGCGCTGCTGGTCGGCGTCGCTGTTGCCGACGATGATGTGGAGCGCAAGCCGACCGCCGGACAGCTGGTCCATCGTCGCTGCAGCCCGGGCCGCAAGCGTCGGCGACACCACGCCCGGCCGGTGGGCAATCAGGTAGCGAAGCTTCTCCGTATGCGCCGCCGCATAGGTCGCGACGGTGAATCCCTCGGCCGACGAGGCGTAGTAGCCCACCAGCACATAGTCGAAGCCCGCCCTTTCATGCGTCTGCGCGAAGTCGCGCAGGAAGGAGGGCGAGATTCCGCCTGCGATCACGTGCAGGGCCGTCCCCTGCGGTGGCGCCACGCCAATCATCCCGATCACGTTGACAGGCATCGCTTCGCTCCCGTTGTTCTAAATATTGGAATATTGTTCCAAGATAGTCATGGGCGCGAAGTTTGCTGTCAAGACGAAGCCCCCGCCGTCTATAAGGACCGCCCATGACCCATGCCCTTCCCCCTCTCGAGACCCTCCGCGACACCTGCACCACGATTGCCGAAGAGGCTGCGCGGGAGATCATGCGCATCTACGCCGGCGACCACGGAGTGCGAGACAAGGACGACCGCAGCCCCGTCACCGATGCCGATCACGCCGCCGAAGCCGTCATCCTGGCCGGCCTGCGCAAGCTCACCCCCGGCGTGGTGATCATCGCCGAGGAAGAGATGGCTGCCGGCCGTGTGCCGACACTCGACGACGGCCGGCCCTTCTGGCTGGTCGACCCGCTCGACGGCACCAAGGAGTTCATCAAGAGGAACGGCGAGTTCACGGTGAACATCGCCCTCGTGGAGAACGGCCGTCCGACGCTGGGGATCGTGCTGGCGCCGGCAACCGGGACCTTGTGGCGTGGCGCCAAGGGACTGGGCGCCGACAAGCGCGAGGGTCAGGCCGCGTTCGCGCCGATCCGCACGCGCACGCCGCCATCGGCGGGCCTGACCGCCTGTGCGAGCCGCAGCCACGGCACCTTCAACGATCTCGACATCTGGTTCCGCAACAACAACCTGACCGTCGTCGATCGCGTTCAGGCCGGGTCGTCGCTGAAATTCTGCCTGATCGCCGAAGGCAAGGCCGACATCTACCCGCGGTTCGGACCGACCATGGAATGGGACACCGGTGCGGCCCAGGGCGTGCTCGAGGCCGCCGGCGGCGAGGTCGTCACCGTCGACGGTGAGCCCCTGCTCTACGGCAAGCCGAAATTCGCCAACCCGCATTTCATCGCGCGCAGCTTGGCGGCGCGATGAGCGTGGTCGAGGCGACGGCACAGTCCATCGCCGAGGCCGCCCGGACGCTACGGGGAGGCGGCCTCGTCGCCTTTCCGACGGAGACAGTCTACGGGCTGGGCGGTGACGCTACCAACGAGCGCGCGGTTGCGAAGATCTTCGAGACCAAGGGCCGCCCGCAGTTCAACCCCCTGATCAGCCACGTCCTCGATGCCGCGGCAGCGCGGGCGTTCGTACGCTGGAACGACACTGCGGAGAAACTCGCTGCTGCCTTCTGGCCAGGTCCCCTCACCCTGGTCCTGCCGCGTGCCGAGGGATCACCCATCGCCCTTTTGGCGACGGCGGGCCTCGACACCGTGGCGATCCGCGCGCCGTCACATCCGATTGCCCAGGCACTCATCCGAGCCGCCGGAAGGCCGATCGCAGCTCCCTCTGCCAACCGCAGCGGCGAGGTCAGCCCGACCCGCCCCGAACACGTGGCGCAGTCCCTGGGCACATGCACCCCGATGATCCTCGACGGCGGACCCTGTCTCGTTGGAGTCGAGTCGACCGTGCTGGATCTGTCGGGTGACACGCCCGTTCTGCTGCGCCCCGGCGGCGCGACGCGCGAGGCGATCGAAGCCGCGATCGGCCCGATAGCGCTCAGCGATGCCATCCCGACGGGAGACGCTGCGCGCAAGTCACCTGGCCAACTCCACAGCCACTACGCACCTTCCCGTCCCGTACGGCTTGAGGCGACGTCGGTGTCGCCCGACGAGGGCCTGCTGGCCTTCGGCAGCACGGTGCCCGCTGGCGCCATGCTGACGATGAATCTCAGCCCGAGCGGCAATCTCGGCGAGGCCGCCGCAAATCTGTTCGCCATGATGCGCTCCCTCGACCGTCCGGGCATCGGCCGCATCGCCGTGATGCCCATTCCGCATATCGGGCTGGGTCTCGCCATCAACGACCGCCTCCGCCGTGCCGCCGCGGATGACGGCTCCAACAGGCAGCGCTAGTCTGCCGTCAAAGAGAGGAAACGATGCCTGATACCGCGATCATTCCGACAATCCCGACGGCCCCCGTCACGCCTGCGATCCTCGAAGCCCTGCGCGCCATCGTGGGCGACAAGGGCCTGATCGCCGACGACCAGGGCAAGCAGCCCTTCGTCACCGACTGGCGCGGCTCGATCGTGGGCAACGCGGCGGTCGTGGTGCGGCCGGCCAGCGTCGAGGAAGTCTCGAAGGTCGTGAAGCTCTGCTACGACAACGGCATCGCCATCGTGCCCCAGGCGGGCAATACCGGCCTGATGGGCGGCGCCACCCCGTGGCCGTCGCATACCGGCATCGTCTTGTCGGTCGGCCGGATGAACAAGGTGCTGAACGTCGATCCCGTCGGCTATTCGATGACCGTCGAGGCGGGCTGCGTGCTGCAGACCCTGCAGGAGACGGCAGCCAGCCATGATCGCTTCTTCCCGCTTTTCCTGGGCGCCCAGGGATCCTGCATGATCGGCGGCAACCTCTCGACCAACGCCGGCGGCGTGCAGGTGCTGCGCTACGGCAACGCGCGCAACCTCGTCATGGGCCTCGAAGTGGTGCTGCCCAACGGCGACATCTGGAACGGACTGCGGGCGCTCAAGAAGGACAATACCGGCTACGACCTCAAGCACCTGTTCATGGGCGCCGAGGGCACGCTGGGCATCATCACCAAGGCGGTGCTGAAACTGTGGCCGGCGGCCAAGGACGTGGCCACCGCGTGGCTCGCCATCCGCGATCCGCAGGCCGCCATCGAGATCCTGTCCGAGGCGCATGGCGCCTCCGAGGACAATGTCGGCTCGTGCGAGCTGATGAGCCGGACCTGCACCGACATGGTTCTGCGCAACATTCCGGGCACGCAGGATCCGCTGAAGGCCGACACGCAGTGGT
>CAZPOS010000061.1:0-8115 GCA_964588065.1 uncultured Reyranella sp. | reverse complement strand
GCCCCAAGGCCGAGGGTGCCGAGGGCATGTCGGAGAAGATGGAGCAGTTCCTCGCCGACCAGATGGAAGCCGGCCGGGTGCTCGACGCCGTCATCGCCCAGAGCGAGGCGCAGGCGCGCAATATGTGGGTGATCCGTGAGTCTGTCGCCCCCGCCTCGCGCGCCGAAGGACCGGGCCTCAGCTACGACATCTCGGTCTCGATCTCCAAGGTGCCGGAGTTCATCGAGCGCGGACTCAAGGCCGCCCTCGACATCCTGCCCAGCATCCGTCCCTACCCGCTCGGCCATATCGGCGACGGCAACATCCACTTCTCCTTCATGGGGCCGAAGGGGATGGACCGGCCGACGCTCAGCCAGTATTCGCCGGCCATCACCCGCGCAGTGAACGACCTGGTGACCAGCCTCGACGGGTCGATCTCGGCCGAGCACGGAATCGGCATCGACAAGCTCGACGAGCTTGCGCACTACCGCAGCCGGATAGAACTCGACACGATGCGCACCATCAAGCGCGCGCTCGATCCGAAGAACATCATGAACCCCGGCAAGGTACTGCGCATCTGATGAGCGACTTCGTCGAGAAACTGCGCGCCATCGTCGGCGACAAAGGTCTGATCGTCGACGAGCAGGGCAAGCATCCCTACGTCACCGACTGGCGCGAGAGCTTCGTGGGCAATGCCCTTGCCGTGGTGCGACCGGCCAACACGCAGGAAGTCGCGGACGTCGTGAGGCTGTGCGCGGCGGAGAAGGTCTCCGTCGTCCCGCAGGGGGGCAATACCGGCCTGGTCGGCGGCGGCATCCCGCAGGAGAAGGGCCGCGAGATCGTCCTGTCGCTCAACCGCATGACGCGCATCATCGACATCGATCCGATCGGCTATACGATGACGGTCGAGGCAGGTGTCGTCCTGAAGACCGTTCAGGAGACCGCAGCGGCGAACGATCGTCTGTTTCCGCTGTCGCTGGCGGCCGAAGGAAGCTGCTCGATCGGCGGCAACCTCTCGACCAACGCCGGCGGCGTCCAGGTGCTGCATTACGGCAACGCCCGCCAGCTCGTGCTCGGCCTCGAAGTGGTGACGCCACAGGGCGAGATCTGGAACGGGCTGCGCGCTCTCAAGAAGGACAATACCGGCTACGACCTGCGCGATCTCTATCTCGGCGCCGAAGGCACGTTGGGCATCATCACGCGCGCGGTGCTGAAGCTCTGGCCCAAGCCCAAGGACGTCGCCACCGCCTGGGTCGCCGTCCCCTCACCGGAGGCCGCCGTTGCCCTGCTGAGCGGCGCGCATGCCGCCTCAGAGGACAATGTCACGTCCTGCGAGCTGATGGGCCGCCAGGGCATCGACCTGGTGCTTCGCCACATTCCCGGCGCCACCGATCCTCTCTCGGAGAAGCACGACTGGTACGTGCTGCTCGAATGGTCCTCGACCCGCGCGCGCCGCGAGGGCGAGAACGCGGGCGGCCTTCGCGAGAAGATGGAGGCCTATCTCGGCGAGGCGATGGAGCAGGCCCTCGTGCTCGACGCCACGATCGCCCAGAACGAGACCCAGGCTCGCGCCCTGTGGGCGCTTCGCGAGAACCATACCGAGGCCTCGAAGAAGGAAGGCCCCTCGGTGAAGCACGACATTTCCGTCGCGGTGAGCCGCATCCCCTCCTTCGTCACCGAAGGCCTGGCTGCAATGAAGAATGCGCTGCCCGAGGGTCGGCCGGTGACGTTCGGCCATGTCGGCGACGGCAACCTGCATTTCAATTGCCAGGCACCGGAAGGCTGGGACAAGGCCCGCTTCATGCCGCACGCGCGGGCGGTGACGGCCGCGATCTACGATCTGGTGGTGAGCTACGGCGGTTCGATCTCGGCCGAGCACGGGATCGGCCTCCTCAAGGTCGACGAACTGGCCCACTATCGCAGCCAGGTCGAGATCGACACGATGCGCACCATCAAGCGCGCGCTCGATCCGCAGAACCTGATGAACCCCGGGAAGATCGTCCGGGTCTGACTTCTGCTAAGGCCGCGGCGGACGGTCGTCGGTGCGATCGACGATCTCGTACTGGACGTCCGTCACCTTGCCGTCGTGGTGGCGGGCCGGCGGTGCAGGCTCGATGTCGCGGCCGAAAAATCCCAGGATCCAGCGCTTTGCCTTGAAGGCGAGCAGCAGCACCAGCCCGACCGCCGCGACGCCGGCGATCACGGCGAAGCCCAGCACCGCCAGCACGACGAAGCCGATCAACCCCAGAACGGCCTGGATCCAGACGCGGGCCGGCAGGCGCGACAGGAGTTCGAGGAACTGCTTGCCGTTCATGTCGCCCAGCGCTTCTCGAAATCCCAGACCTCGGGGAAGCCCATCAGCCCGTGTATGTCCTGATACTGCGGCAGCGGGTCGCCCACGCTGGTGCCGCTGTCCTTGAGGTGCGCGAACGAGCGCCTCATCGCCTCCGCGGCGACGCTCAGGCCCAGCACCGGATAGATCGCGAGGTCGAAGCCCCACTTCTTCAGCCGGTCGACCTCGGCCCGAGGAGTCTTGCCGAACTCGACCATGTTGGCGAGCAGCGGCTTGCTGACCTCGCGGCCGATGCGCTCCAGCTCCGCTTCGCTCTCGGGCGATTCGACGAAGATGATGTCGGCCCCGGCCTCCTCGTAGAGCCGGGCGCGGCGCAGCGCCTCGTCGAGACCCAGCGCCGTGCGCGCATCGGTGCGCGCCACGATCAGCGTCTCCTCGTGCCGGCGGGCCTCTGCCGCGACCCGGAGCTTGAGCACCATGTCCTCAGCCGGCACCACGCGCCGCCCCGGCGTATGGCCGCATTTCTTGGGCATCTCCTGGTCTTCGATCTGGATCGCGGCAACACCTGCGGCCTCGTAGCCCCGGACCGTGCGCTGGACGTTCAGCAGCCCGCCGTAGCCCGTGTCGGCGTCGGCGATCAGCGGCGCCTCGACGACCGAGCAGATCATCTCGGCCCGACCCAGCATGTCGGAATAGGTCGCGAGGCCGGCATCGGGAAGACCGAGCATCGAGGCCGTCGCGCCATAGCCCGTCATGTAGAGCGCGGGAAAGCCCATACGGTCCGCGACGCGCGCGGAAATGCCGTCATAGACGCCCGGCGCCAGGATGAACTCGCGTCGCGCCAGAAGATCCCGCAGTTTCGCTGCCTGTGGATTGCCTGCCATGTCTCTCTCCTCGCTCAGGAAAATGACCGAGTTGTGTCGATCCGGCCAGCCTTCCCCAACGAAAACGGCCGGCGGTCAGAACCGCCGGCCGCTCACGAAAATGTCGGTGGATCAGACCGAGACGGGTTTCAGTTCCTGCGAGCCGGCCGACTTGCAGAAGGTCGTGGTTTCGGTGGTGGTCTGGCCGTTCTTGGTGGCCGTCAGCTCGATCGGACGGCAGGTGCTGCCGTCGGCACGGCTGGTCGCCGGTGCAACCGGCTTGGCGCTCACGACGGTCGGCGGCGCCGTCGGCGCAGTCGACGAGGAGGTCTTGGCCGGCTCGACCGTGTAGGTGGTCGGCACGTTGTTTTCGGCGACGAACGCGTATTGAGTGGCCTCGGCCAAGCGACGACGCTCCTGGTCGTCGAGCGCGCGGCCGACGAGATTGCCGGCCAGGCCGCCCACCAGTGCACCGCCGACTGCGCCACCGACGGACCCGAAGGCCAGGCCGCCAACGACACCACCGAGCGCGGCGCCCATGACGGTTCCAGTGGTCTGGTTGTTCGGCTGACCGCGATCGTCCGTGCAGGCGGCCACGAGCCCGAGGGCCGCGACGACACCCACGATCCGGACGACGATCTTCCTGCCGGAGAAGAGGGCCGTGTCAGCAGTCACTGCAGTCATCTGGTGCATCTCCTTTTGTATTCAGGAACGTTCACTCTACTCCAGAGATACTGCTTGCTGCCACGAGCGTCGTCCTCCGCATCCGCATAGGAGCGCGGAGCGTCGCACGAGGCCAGCAGCAGGCCGGTCCGAACGAGAACGAGCGCGAGGTCGTCGCGATCCGAATCCGGAATGTCGGCAAGCGGATCCTTGGAGTTTCTTTTGGTGATGAGACAGCGATAGAGGGGCGTGCCATCGGTCAACCGATCGGTCTGGCGGCAGCGCAGGTTGCGCGGTTGCGCCGCCAGGGCATCGGCCGCGAGCTTGTGCAGCGCCGGATCGTCGACACTGTCGACGCCCTGCAATCTGATCTCTGTCGGCCGATCCTTCAGCCCGATCATCATCAGCGTCTTCCCGAAGTGGTCGAAGTTGCCGGCGACGAACTCGATCGCCTTGCGGGCGTCCTCGATCGCCTTCTGCCGGGCTGCCGCTTCCTCGGCGGCCTTGCGCTGGGCTTCTTCCTCGGACCGCTTCTTCTCGGCGATCTCCGCCTCGACCTTGCGGCGCGTGTCCTCCTCGAACTGCCGTCGGGCAGCCTCGGCCTGGGCCTCGAGATCGGCCTTGGCCTTGGCGTCCTGCGCGGCCTTGGCCCTGGCTTCCTGATCGGCTTTCGCCTTGGCTTCCTGTTCGGCCTTCTCGGCGCGCAGCCGGTCGGCTTCTTCGGCCGCCTTGCGCCGCGCTTCTTCGGCTGCTTCGGCCGCGGCGCGCGCCTTCACCATTTCCGGATCGGGACCGCGCGTGGCCATCGCATAGTAGCCGCCGCCCCCGCCGGCCAGCAGCACGACGGCCGCGAGACCGGCCCACAGGCCGGCGCGCGACTTCGCGGCCGGAGGAGGCGACAGGGGCGACGACGTCGTCGCGGGTCCGAGAACGGACCTGCGCTCGGCCGGTGCGTCCTCGGCCTTGCCCATCACCATCGTGGCATTGGCTTCCGGCGCCGCCGTCATGCCGAGAATGGGACGCCAGCCGGCAATCGATTGCGGGCGATCGCGGGCGACCACCGTCAGGCCGGCATCGATGCCCGCGAGCAGGCCGGGCGAAAAGCCCGCCGGCGCCAATTTGCCGAGCGGCTCATAGCTGTCGTCCAGCATGCGGTCGAAGGCGTTGGGCGGCGCCTTTCCGGCGATGGCGTGATAGATCGTGGCGGCGAGGCCGTAGATGTCGGTCCACGGCCCCTGCTTGGCCGACGTCATCTGTTCGGCCGCGGCGTAGCCCGGCGTGAAGATCGCCGTCATCGCTGCCGTGCGGCCGACCATCGCCGCGCGCGAGGCGCCGAAGTCGATCAGGGTGGGATTGCCGGCGGCATCGAGCAGGATGTTCGCCGGCTTGATGTCGCGATGGAGGAAGCCCGCGGCATGCACCTGCTCCAGCCCGTCGAGCAGCGGCCACAGGATGCGGTCGACTTCCTCGGGCTTCAGCCGGCCGCCGGTGTTGATGCGGTCCTCGAGCGTGGCGCCGCTCAGCAGCTCCATGACGATGTAGGCGGTGCCGTTGGCTTCGAGGAAATCGAAGACCTGCACGATCGCGGGAACGCGATGCAGGCTGGCGAGCGTCCGCCCCTCGGTGACGAAGCGGTCGCGGCCCCAGCCGAAATCGTCGGCCATCTTGGTCGTGCGCGGCAACACCGTCGAACCGTCCTGGCGCACGGCCAGTGCCGAGGGCAGGTATTCCTTGATCGCGACCTCGCGGCCGAGCTGAACGTCGCGGGCGCGATAGGTGATGCCGAAACCGCCCTGACCCAGCACCGACACGATCTCGTAACGGCCGATCATCTGGCCGGCCTTCAGCGAGACATAGTCGACCTCGGGCGGTGTGGCGCCTGACAGGGTCGTGGGCTCGTTCATGGGCGGTCCACGCCGCTAGGTGTGATGAACGACCAGCTCGACATCGCCGAGCCGCAACTTCGATCCCGCCTGCAGCGCCGTCGGCGCTCCTGCCTTGAGGACCGCGCCATTGACAGCCGTGCCGTTGGTCGATCCGAGGTCTTCGACCTGCAGCGCCTCGCCGGCCAGGCTCAACCTGGCATGGCGGCGCGACACGGTCGGATGCGGCACCACCAGCTCGCACTGATCGGCGGCGCGGCCAATGCACATGCCTTGCGACTGGCCGACCAGCTTCTCCATCGACACTTCGAACGCGTGCTTGCGGCCCGCCGAGTCCGGCCCCTCGAAGCGCAGGGTGATCTGCGGCACCATGCGCGTCGTCGTACCGGGCGCCATCAGCTTCGCCGGACGCACGTGGAACACCTGGACCGAGCGGCTGACGTTCTTCAGCTGATGCTCGCCGCCATCGTGAAAGGCGTACTCCGTGCGCAACTCGACGAGGTCGCGGACGGCACGCGACACCGCGATGCCGCCGGGCTCCGCAAGCGTCTGGATGCGCGCCGCCAGATTGACGCCGTCGCCGAAGATGTTCTGGTCCTCGTCGTCGATGATGACTTCGCCGAGATGAACGCCGACGCGAAACAGCATGCGCTGCTCTTCGCTCAGCGATTCGTTGAAGCGCGCCATCCGCTCCTGAATGTCGATCGCCGCCGCGACAGCCGAGACGGCCGAGCCGAACTCAGCCAGCATTGCGTCACCTGCCGTACCGACGAGGCGGCCGCGGCCGGCGTCGATGGCGGGACGCCAGACTTCGATCTGGGCCGACTTCAGGTGACGGAACGTTCGGGTTTCGGCGCCTTCCATCATCCGGGTGAACCCGGCGAGGTCGGCATGGACGATGGCAGCTAGACGGCGTTGCATGGTCTCTTCGCTTCAGCGGCCGAATCCCGATCTACGGCCCGGCGGCAGGATACCTCGCCCGGCGGCTTTCGGCACGACCTCAGATACTGCCGGCATCCTGCATTGAATCACGGCAATCTTGGGACAACCGGCACGATCATGTGCCGGCGCCGGCTTTCAACGGCCCTTGAAGGTCGGGGTGCGCCGTTCGCCGAGGGCCGCCAACCCCTCCTTGAGATCCTCGGACGTGGCACAGGCCTTCTGCGTCTGGCGGATCGACGCCATGTCGGGTGCCGCCTGTGCGAATTGCTCGATGGCGCGCTTCATGCCCGACATCGACAGCGGCGCGAGGCCGGCCAGCCGTGCGGCCTTCTCGGCCACCTTGTCCTTGAACTCTGCGCGCTCCACCAGCCAGTCGAGATACCCAACCGCCAGGAGCTCGGTGTCGTGAAAATCCTCCGACAGCAGGAAGGCGCGCTTGGCGAAGCTCGGGCTCACCTTCTGCGTATAGCGGCGCAGTCCGCTCGGATAGTAGTGCAGCCCGAAGCGCGCCGCCGGCATGAAGAAGCGCATGCCCTTGACGCCGAGTCGGAAGTCGCAGGCCAGCGCCAGATCGGTCGCCCCGCCATAAACACCGCCGTTCAGGGCGCACAGGGTCGGCATGCGCATCGTCTCGATGCGGTCCATGACGACTTCGAAGGTATTGTCGCCGCCCTCGTCCTTGCGCTCGCCGGCCGGGATCGAGCCGAGGTCGTAGCCGGAGCAGAAGGTCTTGTCCCCGGTGCCGGTGATCACCGTGACGCGGACGGCGGGATCGGCATCGGCCGTCTCGACCGCTTCGCGGAGCAGCTTCAGTCCCGCAGGATCGAGCCGATTGTGCTTCGCAGGATCGTTCAGCGTGATGGTGGCGATGGGGCCGTCGACCGACAGCAGGACTGTGTTTGTCATGTGGCGTCAAAATAGCCGAGCCGGTCGCCAAAAGCGACCGAGCGCGGCATATTGCGGACCGGAGGAATTCACATGACTTACACTGCCCCGCTGGCCGACATGCGTTTCGCGCTGCGCGAAGTGGCCGGTCTTTCCGGCGTCGCCGCCCTGCCTGGCTACGAGCACGCGACGGACGACACGATCGACGCGGTGCTCGAGGAGGCCGGGAAGCTGGCCGGAAACGGCCTCGCCCCGCTCAACCGCGAAGGCGACAAGGTCGGCGCCAAGCTGGAGAATGGCGTAGTGCGCACCGCGCCTGGCTTCGCCGGCATCTACAAGGAATTCGTCGAAGGCGGCTGGAACTCCCTGCCCTTCGATCCGGAATTCGGCGGCCAGGGCATGCCGTGGCTGCTGGCGACTGCCGTCCAGGAGATGTGGCAGGCCGCCAACATGGGATTCGGGCTGGTGCTGCTGCTGAACCAGGGCGCGATCGATGCGATCCACCATCACGGATCGGCAGAGCAGAAGGCGACCTATCTGCCCAAAATGATTTCCGGCGAATGGACCGGGACGATGAACCTCACCGAGCCGCAAGCCGGTTCCGACC
>CAZPOS010000060.1:0-23320 GCA_964588065.1 uncultured Reyranella sp. | reverse complement strand
GCGTCAGCGCCCAGCCTCCTCCCACATGGAAGAAGATCACCAGCGCCAGAATCCCCCGTCGAGCCGCCGTCGACAGCGGCTCGGCGAGAGCGCCGGGAGGTCCTGAACGGTCGAGCCGCACCAAGGCCCCCTATCGCATCTGGTGCCCAGCGCCGGCGGCGCCCATGGCCTCGACCTTGAAGTCCACGTCGATGCTTCCCGCCTTCTCGAACACGAGCGTCACGGGAACCTTGGCGTCCTTCGCAAGCGGCGCCTTCAGTTCCATGAACATGATGTGATAGCCGCCGGGCTTCAGCGTCACCGTCGCGCCCGGCGGAATCTCGAGCCCATTCTCGAGCTCGCGCATGCGCATGACCTGGCCGTCCATCTTCATTTCGTGGATCTCGACCTTCGCCGATGCCGAGCTGCGGGCGGCGACGAGACGGTCGGCCGTCGTGCCCTTGTTGGTGATCGTCAGGAAGCCGCCACCGCTCTTGGCCGTGGCCGGCGTGGCGCGGGTCCACGGGGTCGCGATCTCCAGCGATCCGAGCTTGTAGTCGTGAGCCGACACGGGGGCCGCCCACGACGAGACCAGCAGCGCACAGAGTGCAGTTCGACGTCCAATCATCCGATTTCTCCTGTGTGTATGACTTTGTGCCGCAGAGCGGCGGGTCTTCGTTGTGGCCAACGGTCCGGCTCAGAACCGCGCCTGGATGCCGGCATAGACCGACGCGCCATCACCCGGGTTGTAGAGCTGGCTGGCCGCCGTGGCGGTGTTGATCACGCCGACGTTCGACACGTACATCTGGTTCGTGAGGTTGCGGGCATCGACGAAGAACTCGAGCCCCTTGAAGCCGGTGTATCCGGCCTTCAAGCCGAGCAGCGCATAGGCCGGCGCCATGAACGCGGGATTGTTGACGTTGTCGACGTAGTAGCCCTGCGGCACCCACTCGACGTTGGGACCGATATAGAAGCCGCCCTGGGTGGCATAGCGTGCCTCCGCGCGGATGTAATAGGGCGGCGCGCCCGGCAGCTGGTTGTTGCCGTAAGTCGCATTGTTGTCGAAGCGGTAGTCGCCGACGGTCAGCGCCATGCGGCCGGTCAGCCGGTCGCCCCTCTCGCCCTGCCAGGCCGTACCGTTCAGCCCGAGCTCGATACCCTGATGGATCGCGTTCGGGATGTTCACCGCGATCGCCGAACCGCCGAAGCCCGGCACGACGAGGAGCTGCAGCTCGTTCTTCACCCACGACCGATAGATCGAGAGATCCCAGCCGAACTGCGGACCGATCGAGCCGCGCGTGCCGATTTCCGCGGTCCACGAGGTCTGCGGCGCAAGCGGCGCGAAGCCGGGGGCGACGCTCGGATTCAGCTCCGACCAGGTCGGCGGCTCCGAAGCCCGGGAGACGTTGGCATAGAACTGCAGGCCCGGGCGCGGCTCCCAGAGCGCGCCGATCTTCGGGTTGGCCTCGAAATAGGCCGCGGATCCCGAGTCGTTGCCATTGGCGACGTAGTTGTCGATCAGCACGCGCGTCTGCCAGTTGAGCTGCAGGCCGGTGACGATCGAGACTTCGGGAGTCACGTAGAACCAGTTCTCGCCGTAGACCTCGACGCTGGTCGAGTTCTCGGTATTGTCGTTGGTCAACGCGCCCGGCACGCCGAAGCGATTGGCGAACTGCTTGTTGCGGTTGGTGCCCGCGAAGTAGTTCACCCCGAGCACGAAGTCGTTGCGATGGCCCGCGAGGGCGCGGCTGCCCTTGTACTGGGCCGTCAGCCCCCAATCGAGGGTGGTGTTGTCGATCACGGCGAACGTAAGCGGATGGAACAGGTATTTCGACTTCACGAAGCCCTGCAGGGTCAGCGCGTCGTCGCCGATGTCGATGACCGTGGTGTTGGCGAAACGGAAGGAATCGATGTCCCGCCGCGTGTTCTGCAGCACGTTGGCGAGCGGTCCCTGCTGCGGATCGGTGAGGTACTGCTGCTGGGTCAGCGAGCCCGGAATCTGGTTCCGGACCTGGTTGCCCGACAGGAAGAAGCGCGTTTCCGCGTTCGAGCCGATCTGCGCTCCGACGTTGCCATTGACGCGCTGCAGGCTCTGGTTGGTGTGCTGGCGAAAGCTGTTGCCACTCAGGTTGGTGAAGGAAAGCCAGGCATCCCACGGCCCCTCGCTGAAGCCGGCCGCGGCCTGTTCGCCGAAAGTCTGGTAGCTTCCTCCGTAGAAGCGCGCGGCGTAACCCGGATTGCTGCGGCCGGTGGGTGAAACGAAGTTGATGGCGCCGCCCAGGGTCGCCGCGCCGTAACGCAGCGCATTGGCGCCCTTGTAGACCTCGATGTACTGCTGGGCGAGCGGATCGATCTCGTGGAAATCGCCGCTGCCGTCGGCAAGGTTGATAGGCGAGCCATCCTGCAGCAGGCGGATGCCGCGCAGGTGGAAGTTGCGCGACAGGCCGGAGCCGCGGATCACCAGCTTCGAGTCTTCTTGACCGTATTTGCTCTGCACCCAGACGCCGGGCGTATAGTCGAGCATGTCCTTCATCGTGGTGGCACGACCGTCGAGATAGCGCGTCGCCGGGACGACCTCGACGCCGCCGGGCGTCTTGTTGATCTGTTCCTCAGCCTGCTTGGCCGACGGTACGGTGAGCGAAGCCGACGGTGCGGTCACCGTGATGGGCGGCATGGCGGGCGCCTGGTTTTGCGCCAGTTCCTCGGCGCGCAGAATGGCGGGCACGCAGACCAGCCCGATGGAGGCGACGACGGTCGCCCGGAGAGAAAAAGACATGATGCTTCCTTGATGGCTGACGCGAAACATCGCGCACGCCGGGGCGTGCACGGTGCGGACGGTGGTCAGACGGTCGGAAGCGGAGGCGCGCGGGGTTGGTTGGGTCCGTCCCGGATGACGCCGGTCGACGGATGATGAACCGCCGTGTGGATGCACGGCGCCGTTCCGGTGAACTCGACCTCTATCGAGACGCCGGAGGCCAGCGCCTGCGCCGGGGCGTGCGCCAGACCGAAGCAGCAATCGTGCACCCGGGCGTTCGCCGGGCCTTGCGAGTCGGAGTCGCCCTGATCCGTACCTGGCTGGCAGAGGCTGCCCCACATGGCGGCGGCAGCCTCCAGGCCCCCCATCCGCAGCATGACGGCATGCGACAGCGGCTGGAGGATGGCGAGCGTGACCGCAAACAGCGCCACCGTCAGCGCCATCGAGCGCAAACGTGAAATGGGCGGCTTTGCGGACATTCTGCAGTTTATGCCGGGTTGTGCGCCGTCGCTCAAGCCGCTTGGCCGTGAACTGCCTGCGTCATCACAGCCTCCCGAACTTGGCAAAGGCCGTGCGGCCCGCCTTCTCGGCGTCGGCGACGAAATCGATGAACATCCCCTCGATCAGTGCCCTGACCTCCGCAGGCGCGCTTTCGGGCGTGCCCGCTGAATAAGGGGGTTTGGGATCGTACTCCGCCATGAGTTGGACACCCTCGGCATACTGTCGATCCCGCAGACGCCCCACGAGGATCAGGCCGAAATCGATGCCTGCCGTCACACCCCCTCCCGTGATGCGGGTGCGGTCGACCACGACCCTTCCGGCTGCGGGACGGGCGCCGAAGATCGGCAGCAGCCCCCTGGTCGCCCAGTGCGATGTCGCCTCGTAACCCTGGAGCAGCCCGGCCGCCCCCAGCAGCAGCGAACCGGTGCAGACCGAGGTGACGTATTTCGCCCGGCTGCCGCGGTCCTTCAGGAAGAGCATCGTCGCGTCGTCCTGCATCGCCGCCAACGTGCCCTGCGATCCGCCCGGCACGCAGACGATGTCGAGGTCGGTCGGACATTCGTCGAAGGTCATGGACGGCATCACCGAAAGACCGGTGTCGCACTGCACCGGATCGCGCGTCTTCGCGACCAGATGGACTTTCGCGCCCATCAGGCTCGTCAGCATGTGATGCGGACCGACCATGTCGAGAGCGGTGAACTGCGGATAGATCAGGAAGGCGATCTGCTCCGACCCCATCCAGTGGGCCGGCATGGCCAACATGTCGTGCGGGGCGTCGCGCCCGGCAGCGGCCGGCGGCTCGCCCCCCGCGGCCTGTTGGGCCAGGACGACTCCCGGCGAATGAGCGACCGCCCCGAAAGCGGCGGTCGCGGCGGTGAATTGACGGCGTGTCAGGGACATGGCGGCCTCCCTCAGAACTTGAAGGCCACTTGGCCGTAGATCGACAGCGGGGCACCCGGTGCAACCTGCCCACCGAGCCAGCTGTAGGGTACGAAGTACTGGTTGTTCGTCAGGTTCTTGGCCGAAACGACGGCCCTGATCTTCTCGTTCTCGTATCCGATCTTGGCATCGACCGTGTAGTAGCCGGCGGTCTGCCAGAGGTTGGTCGCGTCCACGTACTGGTTGGAGGCGGCGTAGATGCCGGCGCCAACGCTGAGCCCGGGGGCCACGCTCTCGCCGAACTGGTAATTCAGCCAGAAGCGACCGGAATGTTCCGGCACGAAAGGCAGACGGTAACCCGCCGGAATGCCGGGTCCGGCCGAGTCGGCAAAGTATGCACTCGTGTAGCCGTAGCTTGCCAGCACGCTCCAATTGCGATTGGGCTGATAGAGGAAGTCGGCTTCGAAACCTCGCGATGTCTGCCGCGAAAGGGTGGCGGAAAGGGCGGTCAGCCGGACCGGTACATTGGTGCGCTCGATCTGGAAGAGCGCCACCGTGCCGGTGAGGGTATCGTTGATGTTGAGCTTCACGCCGGCTTCATACTGCGTGGAAAACTCGGGCGCGGGCTGGGCGAATGTCTGTGAGAACGGGACCCACTTCATGCCCTGGGAGTAGCTGCCGTAGAGGGAGAAGCCCTTGACCAGATCGACGACGATGCCGGCGCGGGGAAGCAGCCGGGTCGCCTGGGTCACGCGCGTCACCATGGCACCCGTGGCGAACTCGTTGTAGGTCATGTCGATCGATGCCAGGCGGGCGCCGGCCAGAACATGGAAACGCTCGTTGATCGTCGACTGCAGCTGTGCGTAGAAGCCCGTCGTCAGATATGTGTTGTTGAAGTTGAAGAACGAAACGCCTTCCCCGCGTCCCGGCACAGGGAAGGTATAGGGCGTCGTGAACGACGGGTTCTGCAGGTTCGCGAGGGACGGCGTGCAGCCAAACCCGATGAGGAAGCAGACGTTGCCATTCGTGTCGACGTTCATGTACCCCCAGTCGCGGACGCGGCTGAAGTCGCCACCGATCAGCAGCGTGTTCTTGGTCGACTCCGTCGAGAACTTCGCCTGCACCGTCGGGTTGATGCTGATCTCCTGCTGCTGGTCGTATACCTCGATGTTGTTGACGTCGAATGTCGACGGCGGAAACAACGGTGTGCCCCCGGTGCCGGTGGCGTCGAGGAAGGCGCTCTGGGAGTTCTGCTGCATCTCCGACGCGCTCCACCGCGCCTTGACGTTGACCGACCAGACATCGTCGATGCGATGGTCCAGCGTTCCGGTCACGCCGTACAGCTTCGAGTAGCTCGGCATGATGTTCGGATTGCCGAAGTACAGGTTTCGGTTGACGGTATAGTCTCCCGTGACCGTGCCGCTGACCGGCAGACCGGGGTACGCCTGCTGATAGGCTTGCGACACGAAGCCCTGGAGCGTCAGGGTCGTGTCCGTCCTGTTGGTCAGCGTGAGCGTCGGATTCACGCTGAAGCGGCGGGAATTCAGGACGTCGATGAAGCTGCTGGCGCCGGTGTACTCGGAGGTCAGGCGAAACAGCACTGTCTTCTCGTCGTTAAGGGGCTGGTTCACGTCGATGTAGGGATTGGCGTACCAGTAGCTGCCGAACGTCGTGCCGACCTGGTACTTCGCCGTCTCCGTCGGCATCTTCGAAACGACGTTGAGCACGCCGCCGACGGGAGCGCCGGCGCCGCCGCCATAGACGACCGCGCTGGGGCCCTTCAGGACTTCTACGCGCTCCACGTTCACCAGCCCGTCGCGGTCACCCGCGACGAACAGGTTGCCGGCAAAGCCGTCGGTCCAGAGTTCGGCGCCGAATCCACGGATCTTCACGGGGACCTGTTCGACGTTGCCGATCATGCGGGAATCGATGGGCTGGACGTTGCTGGCGTTCCGGACCGCGTCACTGAGCGTGATCGAGAGCTGGCTGTCGATCAGCGAACGCGTGATGACGTTGATGTTCTGGGGCAGTTGCTCGATCGGCGTCGCAGTCCTCGTGGAGGACTTGGCCGTGAGCGCACGGAATCCCTGGACCGGGCCGGCCGTCGTGTTTTCGACCGGCACGCCCGTGCCTTGGACGAGCACCGGCGGAAATTCCACGGGTGCCGTCGAGGGCTGGACCGTCTGTCCCAGCGCCGGCACCGCGAGCACGATCAGGCCGGGCGCCAGGATAAGTCGGGTCGAGACGGAATATCGCTTCCGAGGGCGGCGTAGCACGCGACGGGGCATGAGAGTTCACCTTGATTCGAATGAGTGGGCGAGCCCGCACGGGCGCGCGTCTGCGGCCCGGGGACTTGATTGGAGCGGCTGGAAGGATGACTGCCGAACGGACGGCAGGCCTGGACGGGGCGATGACGCGCTGCATCGCGCGCGCCTGCGGGCGCGCGCGTTGTCAGGATTGGAGTCAGTCGTTCAGAGGAGGTGGCGCTCGAGGCTGATGAGGCCCATCGCGGATGGCGCCCGTCGAGGGATGATGGTGCGCCGGGCGGATGCGCGGCGCGGCCTCAGTCACCTCGACATCGATCGAGGCGCCGGACGGCAGCGACTGCGCCGGTGCGTGGGTAAGCCCGAAACAGCAATCATGGACCTTGGCATTCGCCGGTCCTTGTGACTCGCCCTCGCTCCCGTCGGCATTGGGCTGGCAGAGAGCCCCCCACAGGGCGGTGGCCGCCTCCAGGCCCCCCATCCGCAGCATGACCGCGTGGGAAAGGGGCTGGAGGATTGCGAGGGTGACCGCGAACAGCGCCGCCGTCAGCGCTATCGAGCGCAGACGGGAAAGCGGCTGTTTGGCAATCATGGCAAAGTCTAGGCAGGTCGCTGACCAAACTCAAGGCAGCATGCCAACAGCCGCGCTCGACCGTCCGCATTGCAGCGCTGGCATGAAGTATGCAGAACATTAATATTATGCATACGAAGCTCTCCCCGCTCTGGGCCGTGCTCCTGTTGTGGCCTGCCATCGGGGCCGCACAGGGCACCGACGCGCCGCCGCCCCTGGCGCCCGGACAGGGTCCCTCCGGTCCCGGCACGCCCAATCCCACCGCACAAGGCTATACCGGCGCCTCGACCGCGCTGCCCGCGATCACCGTCACCGCGCCGCGCGCTTTGGAGGCCGAGCCGACCGACGCCGCCAGCGAACGCCGCATCTCGGGCGAGACGCTGAACACGCGGCCGATTGCGCGTCCCGGGGAGTTGCTGGAGGCGGTGCCCGGCCTGATCGTTTCGCAGCACAGCGGCGAGGGCAAAGCCAACCAGTACTTCCTGCGCGGCATGAACCTCGACCACGGCACCGATCTCGCCCTCTGGCTCGACGGCATGCCGATCAACATGCGCACGCACGGGCACGGCCAAGGCTATGCGGACCTGAACTTCCTGATTCCGGAATTGGTCGACCAGATGATCGTCAAGAAGGGCCCCTACTATGCCGAGGAGAGCGACTTCGCCTCGGCGGGCTCGCTGCGCCTGTCCTACGCCAATCGGCTGGAGAATGCCGTGGTCCTGTCGACCGGCGGCAGCTTCGGCTACTGGCGCGCGCTGGCCGCGGGCTCGATGGCGGCGGTCAACGGCACGCTGACGGCAGCCGGCGAGATCGTGACCTACAACGGCCCGTGGCAGGTCGGCGACGACCTCAAGAAGTTCAACGGCTTCCTGCGCTACGCCGAGGGCGACACCGCCAACGGTCTGGCGATCACGGCGTTGGCCTACACCAATTCCTGGCATGCGACCGACCAGATTCCGGCGCGGGCCGTGGCCGACGGCAGCCTCGGACGCTATGGGGCGGTCGACCAGACCGACGGCGGCGACGCCCAGCGCTATTCGCTCTCGATGCGCTGGAGCCGCAGCGCCGAGCGTACGGCGTCGAAGGTCGAGGCCTACGGCATCTACTCGACGCTCAACCTCTACAACAACTTCACCTACTTTCTCGACGATCCGGTGAACGGCGACCAGTTCCAGCAGACCGACAAGCGCATGATCCTGGGTCTCAACGCCAGCCATCTCATGCGCCACTCGCTGGCCGGCTTCGCTGCCGAAACGACGATCGGCACGCAGATCCGTTTCGACAATATCGGCGTCGGCCTGTTCGACACCCGGCAGCGCACGGCGTTCAACACGGTGCGATACGACCAGGTGACCGAGACCAGCGCCGCGTTCTACGCCAGCAACACGCTGCGATGGACCGACTGGCTGCGCTCGATCGTCGGCGTTCGCGGCGATTGGTTCACGGGCACGGTCGCCTCCGATACCGCGGCGAATTCGGGCAGCGTCTCGGCTTTCATCGCCAGCCCCAAGGCCAGCCTCATCTTCGGCCCGTTCGACGGGACGGAGTTCTACGTGAATGCGGGCCTCGGCTATCACAGCAACGATCTGCGCGGCACCACCATCACCGTCGATCCCAACGACAAGAGCACGCCGGTCGCCTCGGTGCCGCTCCTCGTGCGCTCGCGCGGCGCCGAGCTCGGCGTCCGCACCCAGGCGATCAAGGGGCTCGATTCGGCGCTGGCCCTGTTCGTGCTCGACTTCGATTCAGAGCTGCTGTTCGTGGGCGATGCCGGCACGACCGAGGCCAGTCGCCCGAGCCGCCGCGTCGGCGTCGAATGGACCAACCAGTACCGGCCAGTGCCGTGGGCGCTGCTCGACCTGGATCTCGCCTACACCCAGGCCCGCTTCACCAACTCCGATCCCGCGGGCGCCTTCATCCCGGGCGCGCCCTCCTTCATCGCCTCGGCCGGCGTCACGCTCGGCGCCGACACCGGCTGGTTCGGCGCAGTGCGCTGGCGGTATTTCGGAATCCGCCCGCTGGTCGAGGATGCGAGCGTGACGTCATATCCGACGTCGATCATCAATGCGCGGCTGGGCTACGTCTTCGAGAGCGGGCTGAAGCTGCAGGTCGATGCGTTCAATCTGCTGAACACGCAGGCCAGCCAGATCGACTACTACTACACGTCCCGACTGCCCAACGAAGGTCCCGACGGTGTGGCCGACCGGCATTTCCATCCGGTCGAGCCGCTGGCGGTCCGTTTCACGATGGCCAAGGCGTTCTGAGCGTCGCGGTCGCGTGCAGCATCGGCTCGACGACGGCATGGCTGAACAGCCAGGTCTCGGCATGGACCTGATCGCCGTCGCGTCGGATGGCGCGCGAGAGGGCAATGACGTCGGCGGCCTGCGCGGGCCGCAACACCGTCACGCTGAGATGGGACACACCCGTGTCGAGGCCCGCGGCGGCGCGCAGCGAAGTGTCGACCAGCGACAACAGCGCCGCCATGGTCCACCCGGCGCCGGCCGGCGGCGAGAAGCGCAACCGCACGTCCTGGTCCTGGCATTCCTCGACGAACACGTCATGCCGGTCGGGGGCGGGCAGCGCGGCTTCGAGCCGCGCCTGAAGTTCCTCTTCGGTCATCACCACCACCCTATGCTATCTCCCGCCTCCATGTCCTTCCTCGATCACATCCGCCGATGCAACAACGCCGACCTCGGCCAGTTCGAGCCCTGGTTCGTGGGCCCGCACCGCGCCGGGTTCGTCCATCGCGACTTCGCATCGGACACTTTGCCGGCGTCCGGCCTGTTCAGCCGAGCCGGGGACGCCTGGCAGCTCGATTCCCGTCTGGACACGCCGGAGAAGCGCACCGCGGAGATGCGGGCGTTCCTGCTGACCCTGCGCGCGGCCGGCCATTTCAACGGGCTGTGGCGCGAGGAAGCTTATGCCGTGGCGCCCCTGGAAGGCGCCCCCTTCCTGATGGCGATGGAGCGCTCGGCCGTGCCGTGGTTCGGCGTGCGCGCCGGCGGCCCGCACATGACGGGCTATGTGCACCGGGCGGACGGGCTGCACATCTGGGTGCCGCGCCGCTCCTACGAGAAGCCCACCTTCCCCGGCCAGCTCGACAATACGGTAGCCGGCGGCCAGCCTGCGGGGCTCGGCCTGCACGAGAACCTGATCAAGGAATGCGGGGAGGAAGCCTCGATCCCGCCCGAGCTCGCCGGGCGGGCCAAGGCAGTCAGCGTCGTCGGTTACTGGAACCAGTCGGGCCGGCAACTGAAGCCCGACGTGATGACCTGCTTCGATCTCGAGCTGCCTGAAGACTTCACGCCGCGGGCCAACGACGGCGAGGTCCACTCGTTCGAACTGTGGCCGGTGCAGCGCGTGTTCGAGACGGTGCGCGACACCAGCGAGTTCAAATACAACTGCAACCTTGTGCTGATCGACTTCTTCGTGCGCCACGGCCTGCTGTCGGCCGACGATCCCGACTTCATTCCCATCGTCGTCGGCCTGCGGAGGCTGTCCGCTCCCCGCAGGGACGACGACAGGCGCAGCCCGCTCACGCCGGCGGCGTGATCTTCGCCTCCTGGATGACCTTGCGCCATTTCGCCGTCTCGGCGGCGAGACGCTTGCCGTAGTCGGCGGCGCTGCCGCCCATCAGGACGAAGCCGAGGTCGACGAGCTTCTTGGCTGTCTCGGGATCGGCCAGCACCTGGTTGAAGGACTCATTGAGCTTGGCGATGATCGGCTCGGGCGTGCCGCCCGGCGCCATCACGCCGAAGAACACGGCGCCCGTGAGATCGGCCGGCAGGCCGACCTCCGCAACCGTCGGAACGTCGGGAAGCATCGGCACCCGCTTGGCCGCCGCCACGACCAGGCCGCGCAGCCGCCCGTCCTTCACCGCGAGGCCACCGGGCAGCAGCGTGTCCGAGAACAGCATGACGTGGCCGCCCAGCACGTCCTTCAGCGCGTCGGCGCTGCCCTTGTAGCCGACATGGTCGAGCTTGATGCCGAGTTCCATTCTAAGCTGCTCGCCCCACAGATGCGGCATGCTGGCATTGCCGGCCGACGCGTAGGGGATCGGCGCGGTCTGCTTCTTTGCCCAGGCGATGAACTCGGCCATCGTCTTGTAGGGCGCGCTGGGATTGCAGGCGAGCAGCAGCGGCATGTCGACATAGCTGCAGACCGGCGCCAGCTCCTTGACCGGATCGTAGGGCAGCTTCAGGCCGAACGAGGTATTGGTCGCGACGGGAGCCGCCGCCATGAGGATCGTGTAGCCGTCCGGCTTTGCCTTGGCGACGATCTCGGTGGCGATGATCGTGCCGCCGCCCGGCTTGTTTTCGACCAGCACCTGCTGACCGAACTTGTTCGTCAGATACTCTGCCGCGATGCGGGCGGACGTATCGGTCGCACCGCCCGGCGCATAGGGCACCAGGAAGCGGATCGGCCTGTCGGGGTATGCCTGCGCCCGCACGATGGCCGGTGCGAGACCCGCGGTGAACGTAAGGGCTGCGGCAGAGCCCAGCAGATGGCGGCGCTTCATCCTCATTCCTCCCTGGATGTCTTCTGTTCGTTCTTGGCGCGGAGTATCCGCGAGTGACAGAAGAAGAGCCAGCCCCTCGACCAGTCACGGTGCGCCATGCGAAGCTGCCTGCGTGCAAATTCGCGAGGACCGGGTGGCCAAGGACGGGCAAGGGCTGGAGCTGGGCAATGCCGACGAGAAAGCGGTCGCCGCACTCGATTTCGTCAGTCAGGAATGGCTGGGCTTCGGCAAGCGCTTCGCCGACTTCATCGCTGCCGCCGAGACAGAAGAAAAGTGCCCGATGCTGCCGCTGGTCGCCGCCAGCCTCTTCCTCTCGATGTATTCACCAGAGGGTCATGCCGCCGCGGAGGGTCACCTCGCGCGCGCTCAGCAGATGACGGCGGGCGCGAGCCGGCGGGAATTCGCCTGGCTCGGCGCCATCGAATTCTGGGTCGAAGGCGACACCGATCGCAGCCTGCAGCAGTTTCGCCGGATCGTCGCCGAATGGCCGCGCGACCTGCTGGCAGGCAAGCTGGCGCAGCTGCTGGCTTTCAACCGCGGCGAGGCCGAGACGCTGCTCGAGACCGGCGAGAAGCTGCTCGCCGCCAACCCCGACAACCGCTTCGTGTGGGGCATGTACGCGTTCGGCCTCGAGGAGTGCAATCGCCTCGAAGAAGCCGAGGCGGCGGCCCGCAAGGGACTGGCGCTCGACCGCAACGACCCGTGGGCGCATCACGCCATCGCCCATTGCCTCGAGGCGCGCGGCCGCATGCTGGAGGGCGTCGCCTTCCTCACCTCGGTGTCCGACACCTGGGCCGACTGCAACTCGTTCATGCAGACGCACAACTGGTGGCACCTGGCGCTCTTCCTCATCGACCTCGACCGCACCGACGAGGCGCTGGCGCTGCACGACGAACGGGTGTGGGGCGTCTGGAAGGAGTTTTGCGAGGACCAGGCCAATTCGGTTTCGCTGCTGGCGCGGCTCGAGCTGCGCGGCGTCGACGTCGGCGGGCGGTGGGCGGATCTCGCGACCTACCTGAAACCGCGCCTGCACGAACACCTCTCCGCCTTCCACGACGTCCATTACCTCTACGGGCTGGCGCGCGCCGGCGAGCGCAGCGCCGTCACCGAGATGCTGGCCAGCCTCGAGGATCGCGCCGCGCGCGCGAAGCCCTTCGAACGCGAGCTCTGGGCCGATTGCGTCGTGCCGCTGGCGCACGGCCTGGCGGCCCATGCCGCCGGCGACATGGCGGCGGCGGCGCGCCTGATGAGCCAGGCGATGCCGCATCTCCGCTGTCTCGGCGGCTCGATCGCGCAGCGCGCTCTGTTCGGCGCCCTCCATCTCGATGCGCTGAGCCGCGCCGGCTGGAACGACGCGGCGCTGGCGATCCTGCAGGCCGACGAACGCGAACGGCCCCGAGTCGCCGCGACCAAGCGCGCGCTGGCGGAGCTCTATCGAAGGGTTGGCCGCACCGAACAGGCGCTCGCCGCCGAGTACCAGGCCGAGCAACTCGCCCGCCAGTATCGTGAAGCGGCGACAAGGACGGGAGAAGCGGCATGACGACGGATCTCACCCAGGCCAGCGCCGCCCAGCTCGGCAAGCTCTACCGCAAGGGCAAGGCCTCGCCGGTCGAGACGATGAAGGCGGTGCTGGCGCGCGCCGAACGCCTCGCGACCCCGATCAACGCGCTCTGCCATGTCGACGCGAAGGCGGCCCTGACTGCGGCGCGCGCTTCCGAGAAGCGCTGGAAGAAGGGCGCGCCGCTCTCGCCGCTCGATGGCGTGCCGGTCTCGGTCAAGGAACTGGTGCGGGTGAAGGGCTGGCCCGCCTCGATGGGCAGCAAGCTCACCGACAAGACGCCCGTCGAGGCCGATGCGCCGGCCGTTGCGCGACTACGGGAGGCCGGCGCGCTCGTCTTCGCGCAGACCACCAGCTCGGAATACGGCCACAAGGGCGTGACGGATTCGCCGCTGCATGGCATCACGCGCAATCCCTGGCACACCGGCATGACTCCGGGCGGCTCCTCGGGCGGTGCCGGCGCCGCGGTCGCAGCCGGCCTCGGCCCGATCGCCATCGGCACCGACGGCGGCGGCTCGGTGCGCATCCCCGCGAGCTTCTGCGGGCTGGTCGGCCTCAAGGCCACCTTCGGCCGCGTCCCGGCCTGGCCGCCCTCGATGACCGGCGACCTCTCGAACACCGGCCCGATGGCGCGGACCGCACTCGATGCCGCGCTGATGATGAACGCCATCGCCCGGCCAGACCCGCGCGACGGCCATGCGCTTCCCCCGGACGATACCGATTACACGCAGAAGCTCGCCAGGCTGCCGAAGAAGCTGAAGATCGGCTTCGCGCTGCGCCTGGGCGACCATCCGCTCGACATCGAGATCGCCGCCATGGTGACCCGCGCGGCCCGCGACTTCGAGGCGCTGGGCTGCACGGTCGAAGAGGTCGAGGCGCCGTTCCCGTTCGGCGAGGCAAGCCGCACGTTCGTGATCCACTGGCTGTCGGCCTTGCAGCGCCTGCTGGAGGTGTTTCCCGAGGCGCGACATGGCGAGTTCGACCCCAACCTGCTGGCTGGCGCCAAGGCGGGCTTACGCTACAGCCTGCAGGACGTCGTGAACGCGCAGGTGGCGCGGCGCGACCTCACCCTCGCCTGGAACCTGTTCTTCACGAAGTACGACCTGCTGCTCACGCCCACCGTCGCGGTGCAGCCGTTCGAGGCAGGCACGAACTTTCCTCCAGGTCCCGATGGAAAGCCCAACTTCCTCTGGTCGCCCTACACGCCGCACTTCAACCTGACACGCCATCCGGCCGCGACGGTGCCGTGCGGCCTGTCGCGCCAGGGCCTGCCCGTCGGGCTGCAGATCGTATCCGCCCATTACAACGACGCGCTGGTGCTGCGCGCCGCTGCGGCCTATGCCGAGGCCCATCCCCTCCCGTTCCCTGTCCTTCCGGAGACCAAGTAGATGACTGCCGACCTTGCGATGATGCCGGCCCACGAGCTGGTGAAACTCTTCAAGAGCCGCAAGGCCTCGCCGGTCGAGGCGACCAAGGCCGCGCTCGCGCGCATCGACGCCTTCAACGGCCAGCTCAACGCCTTCCAGCATCTCGATCCCGACACCGCGATGCGCCAGGCGCGCGCGTCGGAGAAGCGCTGGAAGAAGGGCGGCGAGCGGCTTTCGGACATCGACGGCGTGCCGATCACGATCAAGGACATGGTGCTGACCAAGGGCATGCCGACCCGCATGGGCAGCCTCGCCACCGATCCCGACGGCCCTTTCAATGTGGATGCGCCGGTCGCGCAGCGGCTGCGCGAGGCCGGCACCGTGCTGCTCGGCAAGACGACCTCGCCGGAATATGGCTGGAAGGGCGTCACCGATTCCAAGCTGTTCGGCGCCACGCACAATCCGTGGAAGATCGGCCGCACCTCCGGCGGTTCGTCGGGCGGCGGCACGGCGGCCGAGGCGGTCGGCATGGGCAACCTGGCCATCGGCACCGACGGTGCGGGCTCGGTCCGCATCCCCTGCTCCTTTTGCGGCCTGTTCGGCCTGAAGCCCACCCAGGCGCGCGTGCCGCTGTGGCCGGTCTCGGCCCAGGGCACGCTCTCGCACATCGGCCCGATGACGCGCACCGTGCGCGACGCGGCGATGATGATGAACGTGATCGCCCGCCCCGATCCACGCGACCCCTATGGCCGCCCCGACGATGCCGAGGACTATCTCAAGGGCTTCGACAAGGGCGTGAAGGGCCTTCGCATCGCCTACTCGCCGCACCTCGGATTCGTCGAGCGCGAGAAGATCGATCGTGACGTGGCGGTGGCGGTCGAGCAGGCGGTCAAGGTGTTCAAGACCCTGGGTGCCAAGATCGTCGAGGACTCGCCCGACTTCATGGGCATGGACCCGCGCAAGGTGCTGAACGCCCATTGGCAGTCGAACGTCGCCCTGTTGCTCAACAATTTCAGCCCCGAGAAGCGCGAACTGATGGACCCCGGCCTGGTCAAGGCCGCCGAGTACGGGGCCACGCTCGGCCAGGAAGCCGTCGTCACCGCGATCCACCAGCGCCAGGCGATCTCGGCGATCATGAACCAGTTCATGGCCAAGTACGACCTGCTGCTGACGCCGACGATGCCGATGACCGCCTTCCCCGTGAACGAGAACGCGGCGTGGGGCGGCGACGGCGTCGACATCGGCTGGACGCCCTTCACGCTGACCTTCAACCTGACGCGCCAGCCGGCGGCCACCATCCCCTGCGGCCTCGACCGCGAGGGCATGCCGGTCGGCCTGCAGATCGTGAGCGGTCACGCCAAGGATGCGCTGGTGCTGCGCGCCGCCGCCGCCTACGAACGGGTCCGCCCGATCCCCGCCCCGCCGATGGCGCATCAGATCTGAGGGCACGCCGAAAATCGCCGGCCTCGACAGGCCGGCGATCTCGCACCGTCGTGCTCAGGCCAGAGGGGTGGTTCAGCTCCAGACCTCTTCCGCCACTTCCACGCAGCGGCGGAGCTTGGCCCACTGTTCCTCCTCGGCGAGCAGGTTGCCCTCCTCGGTGCTGGCGAAGCCGCATTGCGGCGACAGGCAGAGTTGGTCGAGCGGGACGAATTTGGAAGCCTCGTCGAGACGGCGCTTGAGCTGCTCCTTGCTCTCGAGCGCGCCGGTCTTGGACGTCACGATGCCCAGCACGGCGTGCTTGTGCTTCGGCAGCATCCGCAACGGCTCGAAGCCGCCCGCGCGCTCGCTGTCGTACTCCATGAAGTAGGCGTCGACGTCCATCCGGTTGAACAGCACGTCCGCCACCGGCTCGTACCCGCCCTGCGCCATCCAGGTGGAGCGAAAATTGCCGCGGCAGAGATGCATGGAAATGGTCATCCCGGGCGTGCGGCCGGAGACGGCGGCATTCACCAGATCGGCATAGACATGGAGCAGCCTGTCGGGATCGTCGCCGCGGCTGCGCAGATAGTCGCGCTGCGCCGGATCGCAGAGATAGGCCACGAAGACCTCGTCGAGCTGCAGATAGGTGCAGCCGGCCTCGCCGAAGGCGCGCACCGCCTGGGCATAGGCGCGACCGAGATCCTCGAAAAACGGCTCCATCTCCGGGTAGACCGATCGCTCGATCGCCTGCCGGCCGCCGCGATAGTGCAGCGCCGTGGGCGACGGGATCGTCATCTTGGGCGTGGCCTTCGCCACCGACTTCAGGAAGCGGAAGTGACCCAACATCGGATGCGTCGCGGGGAAGCCGAGCCGGCCGTCGACGTGCAGCCCCTCGGCCTTGGTCTGCGTGCCCTTGAACTGCAGTCCTTGGGCCACGCTCACCAGTTCGACCCCGTCGAGGCCGGCCAGGAAATCATAGTGCCACCACGACCGCCTGAACTCGCCATCGGTCACGCTCCTGAGCCCGATCGCTTCCTGCCGGGCCACGAGCTTCGCGATCTCGGCATCTTCGACGGCCTTCAACTGCGCCGCCGTGATCTCGCCCGCCACGCGTCTGGTCCGCGCCTCCTTGACGGCGGCGCTGCGCAGGAGACTGCCGACCTGGTCGGCGCGGAAAGGCGGCTTGGTGCATTGCATGGCGGCTAGGCCTCCACCCCGAGGGCGCGACGGATCGAACGGTGGAAGTGCACCAGCGACGGTTCGTTTCGGCCGTAGATGACCTCGTCCGTCGCGCCGGACTCGAAGCCGATCTGCATGCGCTCGCCCAGCGGGAAGTCCTCGTCGAGCACGGTGCGGATGGCGATATCGCGGTTCTTGGCCCAGTGCTTCTCCGGGCGGTCGCTGTCGGCCGGTCGATAGAGCGAGAATTCGACGTCGCAGCGTCCCGGGTCGTCGCGATGCGGGAAGGCGCGCCACACTTCGATATGGTCGACCTGCCAGATGACGATGCTGTTGGGGAAGAGCTGGTAGATCGCGATGATGTGCGGGCTGAGGTTGCGTTCGTCGTCGGGCTGTTCGCGCAGCGCCTCGATCGAGGTGCGCGGCACGCACATGCGGCCGTGAGGCCCTGCGCCGTCGAAGGTCCCGCAATTGCCGATGAAATACGGCGCGATGGTTTTTCGGTGCAGATGCGGGATGTGATAGCCCTCGAGGAAGGTATCGATGGCGAACTTCCAGTTGATGCGCGGCGTGATGCGGTCGACCGAATAGAGCGGATAGGTCTCGGGCTGCAGCGCCGCGAAGTCGGGCGCGAAGGAGCCGAGCAAGGCATCGACGTCGATGTCCGCACTCTCGCTCTCGCGGACGGGCGTCGCGCGCACGAAGATCATGCCGTGGTCTTCGCCGGCCGGCAGTCGCACAAGCCCATGCGCGCCGAGATCGAGGCTGACGAAGCCGGCCTTGTCGGTGACGCCCAGCAGCTTGCCATGCGCGTCGTAGGTCCAGGCGTGATAGGGACAGACGAAGGCGCGGGCATTGCCGCAGCCCTCCGCCACTGGCGCACCACGATGACGGCAGATGTTGGCGAAGGCGCGCACCGCGCCGTCGGGCCCGCGCACCAGCAGCACCGGCATGCCGGCCACGTCCTCGGTGATGTAGTCGCCGGGCTTCGCGACCCGCGACGACAGGCCCATGAACAAGGGCTGGCTGCGGAACAGCGCGTCGCGCTCACGGGCGGCGCGCTCGCGGCAGGAATAGGCGTCGACACGGTTGCGGAACAGCGCGTCGGCGAGATCGGTGGTGCGGCCGTCGATATGGCCGAGCAGCCGCCTCCCGACGGCCAGTTGTTCTTTACGGTCCATGCTGGAAGTGTCAGCCTTGGACGGGGGCCGCGCAACTCCAACCGTCGATCATTTCGAAGACTTCGGCCGCACTCTTCCCGCTCTCGCGCAGGCTGCGGATGGTGAGGTCGCGGTCGCGCTTGGCGAAGCGGCGTCCGCTGGCATCGGTCAGCAACGGGTGGTGCGCATATTGCGGCGCAGCATAGCCCAGCAGCGTCTGCAACAGCGCATGGACATGTGTCGACGGCAGCAGATCGATGCCGCGCGTGACCAGGGTGACGCCCTGCAGATGGTCGTCGACCGTGACCGAGAGATGATAGCTGGTCGGCGTATCCTTGCGGGCGATGACGAAGTCGCCCATCAGCAGCGGCTGGCCCTCGATGCGGCCCAGCGTCTCGTCGACGAAGGAATAAGGCCCCGCCTGCTCCGCCGCCCGGGCGCAATCGAAGCGCATACAGTGCTCCACGCCCGACGCGATGCGGCGGCGGCGTTCCTCGTTGGAGAGATGACGGCAGGTGCCGGGATAGAGCGGCCCGTCGGGACCCATCGCCGTCGGATGCGGCGCGCTGGTGGAGGCCGCGATGTCGGCGCGCGTGCAGAAACAGGGATAAACCAAGCCGCGCACATCGAGCTGGTCCATCACCCGGCCGTAATCCACGAAATGGTCGGACTGGCGCCGCACCTCGCCGTCCCAGGCGAGGCCGAGCCACTGGAGATCCGCGAGCATCGCGGTCTCGTACTCGCGGCGGCAGCGCCGGATGTCGATATCCTCGATCCGCACCAGGAAGGTCCCGCCCACATCGCGGGCGCGCCGCCAGGCGATGCGGGCCGAATAGGCGCTGCCGAGATGGAGTTCGCCCGTCGGACTGGGGGCAAAACGCGTGACGACGGTCATGATCCGACGTTACAGCGCCCCCTCGTCGCGTGCTATGGCGAGGGCACCATGGCCAGAACGGCATCCAAGACGGCACGTCGCAAGATCTCTCCCGCGGTCGCCGGCGTTATCCTCGACAAGACGACGCTTAAGCGGGCGCTGGCCGAGCTGGCGCAAGCCGACCCCGACATCGCGCGGGCGCTCGACGAGGCCGGTCACCCCGAGCTGCGCGACATGCCGACGGGATTCGGCGGGCTGATGCGCTCGATCGTGGGCCAGCAGGTTTCGGTCCATGCCGCGCGCAGCATCTGGCTGCGGCTCGAAGCGGCCGTGCCGTCGATGGCGCCGGCAGATTTCCTGGCGATGAGCGACGAGCAGCTGCGCGCCGTCGGCCTCTCGGCCGCCAAGATGAAGTACGGGCGCAGCCTCGCCACCGACATCGTCGAAGGCCGGATTTCGTTCGATGCCTTGCACGAACTCGACGATGCGGCAGCCATCGCCATGCTCACCCAGGCCAAGGGAATCGGTCCCTGGACGGCCGAGATCTATCTGATGTTCGCGCATGGGCGGCCCGACATCATGCCGGGGCTCGATCTCGGCCTCGTCGTGGCCGCGCAGCATCTCAAGAAGCTGCGCACCCGCCCCGACGCAAAGCGGCTTCTCAAAATCGCCGAGGCCTGGCGGCCCTGGCGTAGCGCGGCCGCGCTCGTGCTCTGGCACTATCGCCGCAACATGCCGGACTGGGGCGCAAAGGAGAAAAAGGCGACATGACAAAGAAGATCGACGGCCCCAGCCACGGACCTCACGCCGGCGGCAAGCCCGGCCATCTCGTGATCCTGCTGCACGGCTACGGCGCCGACGGCAACGACCTGATCGGCCTCGCACCGGTGCAGGCGCCGCTGATGCCCGACGTGGTGTTCCATGCCCCCAACGCGCCCTACCCGTGCGAAGGCAATCCGATGGGCTTCCAATGGTTCGGCATCTCGCGCCTCGATCCCGAGGTCGCGGCGGCGGGCGTGCGTTCGGCCGCGCCCTTCGTTGAGCAGTTCCTCGACGACACGATGGCAAAGTACGGGCTCGACGAGAGCAAGACCGTCCTGATCGGCTTCAGCCAGGGCACCATGATGTCGCTCCATGTCGGCCTGCGTCGCGCGAAACCGCTCGCCGGCATCGTCGGCTTCTCCGGCATGCTGGCCGCGCCCGAGGCGCTGGCGACCGAGATCAAGTCGAAGCCGCCGGTCCTGCTGATCCATGGCGACAGCGACGAGATGCTGCCGGCGGTGCTGACCCAGCGTGCCGCCCACACCTTGCAGGAGAACGGCGTCGAGGTCGGCGTACACATCGCCAAGGGCGTCGGCCACGGAATCGACCAGGCCGGCCTGTCGCACTGCGCGCGCTTCCTGCTCGACGCCTTCCAGCTCCCGGTGCCGAAGCCATGAGCACCAGCATGACCCAGGGCACCTGCCGTCCGGGCTTCGAGCGGGTCGCCGAGGCCTTCGAGAAGAACCTCGAGGAGAAGGGCGAGATCGGCGCCTCGGTCTGCCTGACCGTGGGCGGCGAGACGGTCGTCGACCTGTGGGGCGGCGTCGCCGATGCCAGGACACAGGCGCCGTGGACGCGCGATACGGTCAGCATCGTCTTCTCCTGCACCAAGGGCGCGACGGCATTGTGCGCGCATGTGCTGGCGAGCCGCGGCGTACTTGACCTCGATGCGCCGGTCGCCGAGCTGTGGCCGGAATTCGCGCAATACGGCAAGGAGCGCGTGACCACGCGCATGATGCTCGACCATTCCTCGGCGGTGCCCGCCGTGCGCGCCAGGGTGAAGGACGACGGGCCCTACGACTGGGCCTACATGACCGAGCGGCTGGCGGCCGAGGTCCCGTTCTGGGAGCCCGGCACGCGCAATGGCTATCACGGTTTCACCTTCGGCTGGACGGTGGGCGAGATGGTGCGCCGCGCCTCGGGCAAGTCGCTGGGCACCTTCTTTCGCGAGGAGATCGCCGGGCCGCTCGGCCTCGATTTCTGGATCGGCCTGCCCGAGGAGATCGAGCCGCGGGTCGCGCCGATCGTGGCCCATGTCTACAAGGCCGCCGACGCGGTGACGCCCTTCATGCGCGACCTCGCGACGAACAAGGAATCCATCGCCGCCCTCTTCTACTTCAACAATGGCGCCTGGCGCTCCGGCGGCGCCAACACGCGCGCGGGCCACGCCGCCGAGATCGGTGCGGCCAACGGCATCACCAACGCGCGCGGCCTGGCCGGCATGTACGCGCCGCTGGCGAATGGCGGCGGCGACCTAGTGGATGCCACGACCCTTGCCCGCATGGGCGAGGTCTCGATGGCGACGCACGACGATGCCACCCTGCGCATTCCGACGCGCTTCGCGCTGGGCTTCATGAAGTCGATGGACAACCGCAGGCGCAGCATGGCTGCCAAGCTCTGGGGCGAGGATTGCGACAGCGTGATCCTGGGCAGCGCCGCCTTCGGCCATGTCGGCGCCGGCGGCTCGCTGGGCTTCGCCGACCCGGTCGCGGGCCTGTCGTTCGGCTACACGATGAACCGCATGGGGCCGGGCCTGCTGATGAACGAACGCGGCCAGTCGCTGGTCGACGCGGCCTATCTGTCGCTCGGCTACAGGAACAAGGACGGCGGCGTGTGGGTGAAGTGACGATAGGGATCGCGAAACACAACCTCACCCTGAGGAGCGGCCGCAGGCCGCGTCTCGAAGGGTGGGAACCCGCACCACGTCCGTTGCCCATCCTTCGAGACGGCGCTTCGCGCCTCCGCAGGATGAGGATGATCGGGAATCGTCGCCCGGCATGATCCCCGTCTTCCGTCCGCTCAAGGATCCAGCCGTCGCCACGATCTGGTCGGGGCTCGCGGCCTCGACCATCGGCGAGGATCTGTTCCGCGTGGCCGTGGTTTGGATCGCCGCCGAGCAGATCGGCAATGCCGCGGGCTACGTCAACGCGACCCAGTACGGCGCCATGCTGGTGGTCGGCCTGCTGGGCGCCTCGGCCTTCGACCGCTGGCGTCCCGACCGCGCCATGATGGGCGCCAAGTATGCGAGCGCGGTGCTCGCCCTGCTGCCGGTGATCGGCTTCTACATCTGGGGCGTCTCGATCCCGCTGCTCATTCTCTCGGTCATGGGCCTCGCGGCGATGCGCATGGTGTTCACGCCGGCGCTGCTGTCGGCGGTGCCGGTGCTGGTCACCGACCGCGACGCGATGCAGGCGATCAACGGCCTGTTCGACGCAACCTGGCGGCGGTGCTGAACACGCTGCTGCCGGTGATCCACTTCCTGTCGATCACGGCCGTGGGCTTCGTGCTGTCGGCGGTGGCGGTGTGGGCGGTGCGCGACCGGCTGGTCGATCCGGCCAGCAAGCCGCGGCCCGGCCGCGGCGGCTGGCGCGGCGCCTGGGACGCCCTGCTCGACGGCGCGCGGCTGATGCTGCGCCAGCGCACGATGGGCGCGCTGCTGATGGTCAATGCCTTCGCCAATGGCCCGTGGAGCGTGGCGCTGCAGCTCTGCATCGCGCTGATGGTGGTCGAGCACGACCCGCACCTGTTCGGTCTTCACGGGCTCGCGTCGCTCGGCATGATCGTCGGCGCCTGCGGCGTGGGCGACGTGGTCGGCAATCTGGTGGCGGGCAGCGTCCGCTTCCGCCGCCCGCTCTCGACCATGTTCCTTGGTTACGTGGCGATGGGCAGCGGCTTCGCCCTGATCGCGCTGGCCGCCTGGGGGATCGAGAACCCGTTCAAGCTGCCGGCGATGATGCTGGCGGGCCTGGTCGCGGGCTTCGGCGGGCCGTTCTTCTTCATCCCGATGATCACCCGCATGCAGACCGTGTTCCGCGGCGCCGAGATCGCCCGCGTCTTCCGCCTGCGGCTCGCGGTGATGGCGGGGTCGATGCTGCTGTTCAACGTGGCGGCCACGCCGCTGTTCGACCTGATCGGCCCGACCCACACCGAGTTCTATCTCGGCCTGCTCCTGCTGGCCCTCGGCGTCGCCGGCTGGTTCCACTATCGCAAGGTCGAGGATCGCGAGGCCGCGGGCGCCGCGGCGTCAGTCCAGCAGCGGCACGTGCCGTGAGCAGTCGCGCGGCAGGGCGCCGGTGAGGCGCGGGTCGGGGAACACCTCGACCTGGAAGGCAAAGGGCACGAAGCCCGAGCGCCGGTAGAAATCGAGCGCCGCCGGATGGTCGAGCGTGCAGGTATGCACCCAGAACCGCTTAATCGGCCGCGCCCACGCCCGCGCGATCGCCTCGTTCATCAGCGCGCGGCCGACGCCC
>CAZPOS010000059.1:18907-23452 GCA_964588065.1 uncultured Reyranella sp. | reverse complement strand
CTAGAGCGGATTCCCATTAATCGAAGCCATACCCTGCATGTGTGAAGAAGTTTTCACATTCGATTGGCTTGAAGGTTAGCAGTGCATGCGCGGCGGCGGTTTCGAGGGCGTCGATGGTTCGTGGGGCGGCTTTTCGAACGTGGGCCTTGAGCTTGGCGAAGGCATTCTCGATGGGATTGAGATCGGGACTGTAGGGCGGCAGGTAGAGCAGCTTTGCCCCACATGCTTCGATCGCCTGGCTGACGCCCGCGACCTTGTGGGCGGCCAGATTGTCCATGATGACGATGTCACCCGGCCGCAGGGCCGGCGCCAGCATCTGCTCGCACCAGGTTCGGAAGGCCTCGCCGTCCATCGGCCCGTCGAGCAGCATCGGGGCGATGAAGCCGGTAGGCGTCAGGCCGCCGACGAAGGTGACGGTCTTCCAGTGTCCATGCGGGACGGCAGCATGACAGCGTTGGCCTTTCGGCGCCCAGCCGCGCAAGCGGGCCATCTTGGTCGATAGGCCGCTTTCGTCGATGAAGACCAGGCTCTGCGGATCAAGTTCGGGCTGCTCCTCGACCCACCGCTCGCGGGCGGCCTTTACGTCAGGGCGTTCTTGCTCCCGGGCATGCGCGGTCTTTTTTTATGCGTCATGTCGTGCCGGTCGAGGAACTTCCAGACCGCTGTCCTGACCACCCGCACGTCACACTCCGCGGCAAGCCGCTCGACCATCTCGTCGAGGGTCAGGTCAGGCTGCTCCCTCAGCGCTCCCAGGATAAAGGCCGCGTGTGCATCCAGCACCGAGCCCTTCGGCTTGCCTTGCTTGGCCGGTCGAACGTCGCCCGTGGAGCGCTTCAGCCGGCCCCACGATCCCGCCGTCGCTATCCCGATCGAAAACCGCGCCGCCGCCTCACGCGTCGACAGTCCGCCCTCCAGGGCATCGACGACCCGGTCCCGCAGATCCTGGCTGTAAGGCTTGCCCATCGACTCCTCCGACCTTGATCGACGAATCGAATCACCCTTCAAGCCTCTTGGGAACCCCGCCGACTCTCTTTTCAGGGAAAATGCTCTAGCGGCAACTAAACTCGGGCTGCCGACGTTTGTTCGGCATGCGCCCTTCGACTCTCAGAAAGCTTCTCTCGGCGGCTGTCCTCATGGCGACAGCGGCGGCTCTGTCGGGCTGCGGTGCGGTCGCTTTCCCGGTCCGGGTGACCAGCGCGACGGCCAAGGTGGTGCCCGTGGCCGGCGACGTGGTCGCTTACCCGCTCGACAAGACCGCCGACGCCATCGATTAGCCGCGGACCCTGGCCATCATGATCAGGTCCCAGGGGCTCGGCACGTCGCCGTGCGGTACCCAGACGAGCGCGGGCGCATTCAGCGCGAACGCCTTGTGCAGAGCGTCCTCCAGCTGCCTGGCGTCGAGCGCCTTGAACGAGGCGATGCCGAAGGACTCGGCGAGCTTGGCGAAATCGGGGTTCTGCAAATCCGACGCGATGAGCCGGTTGCCGTAGCGCTCCTGCTGGATGCGCTTCACGTTGCCGAAGGCTCCGTTGTCGAACACTACAACCACCACGGCGATGTTGTGCCGGGCGGCGGTCGCGAGCTCGCCCACCTGGTACATGAAGCCGCCGTCGCCCGCGATCGCCAGCACCTTGCGGTCGGGCATCGCGGCCTTTGCCCCGAGCGCCGTGCCGAAACCCCAGCCGAGATTGTCCTGGTAGCCAGGCGACAGGAACGTGCGCGGCTTCTCGATGGGCAGCGCCACCCGCGAGGCGAAGCCCATCTGCGAGACCTCGTCGACGAAGATGCCATCCTCCGGCAGCGCTTTGCGGATCGCCTTGAGGAACGAGACTTGTGGTTCGAGCTTCGACAGGCGCTCGGCCAACCAGGTGCGATGGCCGCTCAGCTCCTCGGCGCGCGAGCTGCGCTTGCGATTGTGCCGGGCAAGGGCCGCGATCAGCGCGCGAAGTTGGGGCGCCGCGTCGCCGACCAGCGCGGCATCGGGCTTGCGGAAGCGCTCGGGCTCGTCGGGATCGATGTCGACCCGAACGACCTTTAGCCTGTCGTCGATGCCCCAGCTGCCGTTCTGGATGAAGAAGCGCGTGCCGACCGCCAGCACGGCGTCGGCCTCCTTCCACAGGCGGTGGCCGATCGGCATGTCGACCGCCAACCGATGCGAGGAGGGGACGATCCCGCGCCCGCGGCGATAGGAACTCACCGGCGCCTCGAGCATCTCGGCGAGCTTGATGATCTCGTCGGAGGCGTCCATCGCGCCGCCGCCCAGCACGATGATCGGCCGCTCGGCCTGGCCCAGAATCTTTGCCGCCGTCTCGACCGCCTCGTCGTCGATCGTCTCGGGCGGCAGGGCCAAGGGCGCGTCGGGAATCACCACCTCGCTGCGCTTCGCCCAGGTGTCGAGCGCGCATTCCAGCGCGACCGGGCGCGGACGGCCCGAGGTGGCCTGCCAGATCGCCTGACTGACCAGGGTCGGCGCCTCCTGCGGACCGCGGATGCGCTCGGCCCATTTGGTGATGTGGCGCATCAGGCCGAGCTGATCGTGGATCTCGTGCAGGTGGCCGTGGCCGCGGTCGATGTCGGCCTGCGGGATCTGGCCGATCAGGCCGATCACCGGTGCGTTCATGCCGTAGGCGGTGAGCAGCGCGGCGCCGGCATTGAGCAGGCCGGGACCGGGCACGACGCCGAAGGCCTGTGGTTTCCCGGTCGCGAGCGCCGCGCCCAGCGCCATGTAGGCCGCCGTCTGCTCGTGTCGCGGATGGATCACCCGCAGCCGGTCGGATGCATGATAGAAGGCGTCGAACAGCGGATCCTGATGCAGGCCGGGCAGGGCATAGACCGTGTCGAGCCCGTGCAGCAGCAGGGTTTCGACCGTGGCTTCGGCGGTGCTGAGGCGGGGCATGCGGGCTCTCTTCGTGGGACGGCGGGAAGTGAACGGAGTGCGATCAGGGCAATGACATGCGGTTGATGTTGTACGCGGTGCTCGCGCTGGGCGCGATGGCCCTCCTGGTGTCGCTGCTGTCGTGGCTGGCCGAGCGCCGCCTGGAGACCCTGGCGGCGGCCTATATCACCGACGATGCGGCGCGGCTTCCCGACCTGCCGGTGGCGCTGGTGCTGGGCGCGGCTCCCATCGGCCCCGAGGGCGGGCCCAACCGCTACTTCGTCTACCGGCTCGACGCGGCGGCGGCGCTCTACAAGGCCGGCAAGGTGAAGTACCTGCTGGTGAGCGGCGACAACAGCCGCCCCGACTATGACGAGCCGACGGCGATGCGCGAGGGCCTGATCGCCCGCGGGGTGCCGGCGGACGCGATCTACCGCGACTTCGCGGGCTTCCGCACCCTCGACTCGATCCTGCGGGCGGAATCGGTGTTCGGCCAGACGCGCCTGATCGTCGTGTCCCAGCGCTTCCACCTCTCGCGCGCCATCTTCCTCGCGCGTGAGGCAGGCATCGAAGCCTGGGGCTTCGAGGCGCAGGATGTGAAGCGCGCCTACAGCCTCGTCACCGAACTCCGCCGCTACCCCTCGGCCCTGCGCGCCTATGTCGACGTCTGGTTCGACACGCCGCCGAAATACACGGGCGCGCGGATCGTCATCGGCAAGGACCCGCCGAACTAACGCGGCTTCGGCGCGTCGGGTGAATAGGCCCAGTCGCGGAACTCGGGCACCGGGGAGACGACCGGCTTGCCGGCGAAGTGGTTGTCGAGGTTGCGACACACCAGGTCGGTCATGCGGCGCTGGGCGTGCTGCGTGCCGCCGCCGAAGTGAGGCGTCATCACGAGTTTGTCGAGTTCGAGCAACTCGGTGCCGGTGTAGGGTTCCTCGTCGAACACGTCGAGCGCCGCGCCCTCGATGACGTCGTTGCGCAGCGCATCGGCCAGGGCGGCCTCGTCGACCGCCCAGCCGCGCGAGATGTTGACCACATGGCCGCGCGGTCCCAGTGCCTTCAGAACGTCTGCGTTGATGATGTGCCGGTTGGAGGCGTCCGAGCGCAGGCAGACGATCAGGTAGTCGCACCAGGTCGCAAGCGCCATCACGTCGGGGAAGTACGCGAACCCGACGTCGCTGCGCCTGTTGCGGTTGCAGTAGCCGATCTCGACATCGAAGCCCTTGAGGCGCCGGGCGACCTCCAGGCCAATGGCGCCGAGGCCCAGGATGCCGACCCGGCCCCCGGTCAGGCCGGCTATGGGGCCGAAGCGGTTGGGGATGCGCTGCTTCCACTCGCCGCGCCGGATCATCTTGTCGGCCCGCACCAGGCGGCGCGTCGAGGCCAGCAGGATGCCGACCGCGAGCTCGGCGACGTCGGGCGCATTGGCGTCGGCGCCGTGCGTGACCATGATGCCCCGGCGCCGCGCCGCTTCGAGGTCGACCCGCTCGTAGCCCGTGCCGTAGCAGCAGAACAGCGACAGCTTCGGCAGGGCTGCCATCATCGCATCTGAAATGCCGACGCTGCCGGTGCTGACGATCGCCTGCACCGTCGCCGCGGTGCCGGGTGGGATGTCGGCGACGGTGGGCGTGGGACTGTCCATGTGCCCGACGATCCGGCAGCGTTCG
>CAZPOS010000059.1:6725-18897 GCA_964588065.1 uncultured Reyranella sp. | reverse complement strand
CGCCGAAGGAAGCGAGCGTCGCTTTTGTGAAATGGAAGCCGGTCAGGATGTGCGGTTGGTCGGGCATGGTCGAGCCGTAGCATGGGATACGCGAGCGGGTAAGCCGAAGGCGTCCGCGCGGCGAAAAACCGGCTTGGCAAAGAACGGAACGCTGTGCAAGGTGAGGTGCACGATGCGTCCTGCCGCGTTCAAACGGATCCGAAGCGCTCCATGAAAATCGCCCCATGAAAATCGCTGTCATCAAAGAACGCAGGCCCCACGAAACCCGTGTGGCCGCCACTCCCGAGACGATCAAGAAGCTGAAGGCGCTGGGCGCGGAGGTCACGATCGAGGCAGGCGCGGGGACGGCCGCCGCCTATACCGACGAGGCCTACGCCGAGGCCGGTGCGACGATCGTGCCGGATGCGGCTTCGGCCATCGCCGCGGGCGACATCGTCTTCAAGATCCAGCGGCCGATGACGGCGGAAGAGGGGCTCGACGAGCTCGGCCTGCTGCGCCAGGGCCAGACCCTGATGTCTCCCCTCGGAGCGCTCACCAACCGCGAGCTGGTGCAGGCGCTGGCCTCGCGCGGCGTGACCTCGTTCGCACTCGAGCTGATCCCGCGCATCACGCGCGCCCAGTCGATGGACATCCTCTCGTCGCAGGCCAACCTCGCCGGCTACAAGGCGGTGCTGCTGGCCGCGAACAATTACGGCCGCATCTTCCCGCAGATGATGACGCCGGGCGGCACCCTGGCGCCGTCGCGCAGCTTCATCATGGGCGTCGGCGTCGCCGGCCTGCAGGCGATCGCCACGGCGCGCCGGCTCGGTTCCGTCGTCACCGCGACCGACGTGCGCCCGGCCACCAAGGAGCAGGTCCAGTCGCTCGGCGCCAAGTTCGTGGCGGTCGAGGACGAGGAGTTCAAGGCGGCCGAGACCGCGGGCGGCTACGCCAAGCAGATGAGCCCGGAGTACCAGGCCAAGCAGGCGGCGCTGGTCGCCGACCACATCAAGTCGCAGGACATCGTGATCACGACCGCGCTGATCCCCGGCCGCAAGGCGCCGGTGCTGGTCAGCGAGGAGATGGTCAGGACCATGAAGCCCGGCTCGGTGATCGTCGACATGGCGGTCGAGCAGGGCGGCAACTGCCCGCTGTCCGAGTTCGGCAGGGTGGTCGAGAAGTACGGCGTGAAGATCGTCGGTCCGGCGAACCTTCCCGGCGAACTGCCGACCGACGCCTCGGCGCTGTTCTCGCGCAACCTGCTCAACTTCATCACGCCGATGGTCGACAAGGAGACCAGGGCGCTCACGATCAACCTCGAGGACGAGGTCGTGAAGGGAACGCTGGTGACCCGCGACGGTCAGATCGTGCATCCCTCGCTGACCCAGGCTTAGGAGCGGCCCATGGACGACAAGATCGCAGGCGAGGCCTCCAAGCTCGCGACCCAGGCGCAGGACGTCGCCAGCCAGCTGAAGGCCCTGGCGCAGCAGATCACCGATGCCGCGGCGGCCAGCCCGGTGGCGGTGCCCGACGGCCACATGCCGTTCGTGGCGCTGCTGACGATCTTCGCGCTGTCGTGCTTCGTGGGTTACTACGTGGTCTGGCGGGTGACGCCGGCGCTGCATTCGCCGCTGATGGCCGTCACCAACGCGGTTTCCTCCGTGATCATCGTCGGTGCGCTGCTGGCGGCCGGCCTCAAGGGGCTGGGGGCGGCTCAGCTGTTCGGCTTCATCGCCGTGGCGCTCGCTGCGGTGAACATCTTCGGCGGGTTCATCGTCACGCACCGCATGCTGTCGATGTTCAAGAAGAAGCCGGTCAAGAAGTAGCGGGCGGGAGCAGCAGGGATGTTCACCCAGGAACTGGCCGCCTACGGCTATCTGATCGCCGCCATCTGCTTCATCATGGCGTTGCGCGGGCTGTCCTCGCCGACGACCTCGCGCGGCGGCAACCTCTACGGCATCGTCGGCATGGTGGTCGCCATCGGCGTCACCGTGCTGTCGCCGGGTGTCCTCTCGCCCTGGCTGATCCTGGTCGGCCTGGTGATCGGCGGTGCGATCGGCACCTTCGTCGCCCTGCGCATCCAGATGACGGCCCTGCCGCAGCTCGTGGCGGCGTTTCATTCGCTCGTCGGCCTGGCGGCGGTGTTCGTGGCCGCCGCGGCTTTCCTCTCTCCCGAGGCCTTCGGGATCGGCGTGCCCGGCAAGATCAAGGCCCAGAGCCTGATCGAGATGGGACTGGGCACCGCCATCGGCGCCATCACCTTCACCGGCTCGGTCGTGGCCTTCGCCAAGCTGCAAGGGCTGGTCTCGGGTTCGCCGCTGGTCTTCAAGGGCCAGCACCCGCTGAACGCGTTGCTGGGCATCGCGCTGGTCGTCCTGCTGGTCTGGTTCGCCATGCGCGGCCACACCTCGACCTTCGTCCTTCTGGTCGTGCTCTCCCTGGCGCTGGGCTTCCTGCTCATCCTGCCGATCGGCGGCGCCGACATGCCGGTCGTGGTGTCGATGCTCAATTCCTATTCGGGATGGGCGGCGGCCGGCATCGGCTTCACCCTGGGCAACACGGCGCTGATCGTCACCGGCGCGCTGGTCGGCTCCTCGGGCGCGATCCTGAGCTACATCATGTGCAAAGGCATGAACCGCTCGATCTTCAATGTGATCCTGGGCGGCTTCGGCACCGACAGCGCGGCGGCCGGCGGCCCGGCGGCGAAGAACGACAAGCCGGTCAAGGCGGGTTCGGCCGAGGATGCGGCCTTCCTGATGAAGAACGCCCAGTCGGTGATCATCGTGCCGGGCTACGGCATGGCGGTGGCGCAGGCCCAGCACGCGCTGCGCGAGATGGCCGACCTCCTGAAGAAGGAGGGCGTGCAGGTGCGCTACGCCATCCATCCGGTGGCGGGCCGCATGCCCGGCCACATGAACGTGCTGCTGGCCGAGGCCAACGTGCCCTACGACGAGGTCTTCGAGCTCGACGACATCAACCGCGACTTCGCCTCGACCGACGTCGCCTTCGTCATCGGCGCCAACGACGTCACCAACCCGGCCGCCAAGACCGACCCCAAGAGCGCGATCTACGGCATGCCGATCCTCGACGTCGAGAAGGCGCAGACCGTGCTGTTCGTGAAGCGCGGCATGGCCTCGGGCTATGCGGGCGTCGACAACGAGCTGTTCTTCCGCGACAACACCATGATGCTCTTTGCCGACGCCAAGGTGATGTGCGAGAACATCGTGAAGTCGCTCGAGGGCTCCTCGCATTAGCGAACCGGCAGGGGATGCCCCGTCGCCTTGCAAGGCGGGTGAGGGTTTTCCTGCTGAAGCGATTGCAATCCGTCGGCGCCGAACGCTGGGTTGGTTTGGCGTCATTTTCGGCTTTGCCGTCGTTGCAACCGGGTGGCGGGCCTGGCCGACGGCCGCCACCTCCGAAGCCCCGTACTGGTATGTCATAGCCTGTCTGGCCGCGCTTTGCGGTGGCCTCGCTCTAAGGCGCGGCATCGCGATGCTGGTCAATCCCCCGACGGTACTGGTGATCGACAGTCAAGGCATCACGGTGGGGTACGGGACTGCTGCCGACAGGATCTTGTGGTCGGACCTCAGGGGCGCTCATGGAGCAACCCTTCAGTTGGTTGGCTCGCGCACGAAGCCGACGTCTTTCATTGCGCTTGAACTCGTGGACCCGAGAGCGTTTTACGCTCGGCTCGATGCCGACAGGTCTCGTCCGTCCAAGGTGGGTGCAGCTTGGCGCCACGACCACTATCCGCTTCACGTCACGGATATCGACGCCGACGCTTCGGACATTCTGCTGAAGATACAGGAAGGCATCCGTCGCCTGGGCCAGTTCAGACCTGATACGGCACCAAGGACCGTCTACAACGAGACGGTGCGTCGTCCGACCTATCGCCGTGAACTCGAGATCGCAGCGGCCTTACTGATTGCGCTTTGCGCGGCACCCGTCATCTTTTTATGGACGCCATTCTGGGTCGAGGCGGCTGAGGATTGCGAAGTTCGCAATCCGTACAGCGGCAGGCAATGGAGGAGGGCCAAGCCGACCGCCATCTGGTCGGGGCCTTGTATCGACGGTCGTGCTCAAGGTTCGGGTGTCCTGGAATGGTTCAGCGAGGGCAGGTTGAGCGTGCGCTACTCTGGGCAGATGGAGAAGGGCCGGGTAACCGGACGCGGAGAGTGGACCGAGAACGGGATCCGCTACGACGGCGTGTGGAACGATGGCGAGTTGCAGGAAGGTGTTGCGACCTATCCCGATGGTCGACGATACAGCGGCAGATGGGGCAGGGGGCGCTGGATCAGGGGCGTGCTGACGGCGCCGGGCGGGTACAGTCTGGAAGAGCGCTGGTACGAAGGGCAACTCACAGGCAAAGGCATCGCGCGGGGACCGCAGGGTCAGTACGAGGGTAACTGGACCGAGGGGGTGCCTGAAGGGACCGGTGTTTTCGTAACTCACGATGGCCGCCGTTTCGAGGGAAAGTGGCGCCACGGCAAGCCCGTCGATCCCGAAGTGGCCCGTCTCCAGGCTCAGGAAAAGTGGGATTGCCTGTGGGATGCCGCATCGAGGAGATTCGGCGACGGATTCGCGTATGTCGGGACGACGAGATGTCGGAACCAGTAATTCGCAGAGGATCAACCTATCGCGCCGTGATCTTCGACATCGGGGGCGCGGTCGATCTCGAATTCGCTTGGGAGATGGCGGTCGACGGCGCCATCGCGGCGGCGTGCGGCATGGAGGGCATCCGCGTCGATTCGGCGATGGTCGAGGAAGCCTCCGAGCAGGCAGTGGCCGCGTTCGCATCCGACGCGGTGGTCCACATGATCGAAACGCTGTGCGGCGGCGAGCCCACGGCCGTGTCGCGCATAGCGCGTAGGGTCGAAGCGATGACGGGCCAGCTCGACGCCTTCCAGCTACGGCCCGGCATCGAGGAGCTGTTGAAACACCTCAGTGTGCAAGGCCTGGTACTGGGTGCGGTCGAGCAGCGCTGGGAGCGGCTGGAGCGGGCAGGAATCGCGGCGCTGTTCACCCGCGATCACGATGTCCCGCCGGCCGAATGCATCCTGGTCGGTGACCGGCTCGACAAAGACATCGCGCCGGCAAAGGCCCGCGGTATGGCGACGATCCAGTTCAGGAGCGGGCGTTATCGCCGCCAACGTCCGCGCCATGAGGCCGAGACGCCCGATGCGGTCGTCACCGACGTGGGGGAGCTCGAGGCGGCGCTGAGGGCGATGATGTAGCTCCGCTGGAGCAAGCTCCTCATGAGCCGGTTTCATGCGGGGAGGAGGTTTGGTCGCGACGTTGCCCGGAAGTGGACTCGATCAGATCGGCGGCTTTGTCGATGGAGACGCAAAGCGACGCCTGCCTGTTCCGGCGACAGGCCGAAAAAGACTGGCAGCTTCATTGCTTGACGTCATGCATTGGCCTCGGCGGAGGTCACGCAGCATGGCTGTGGCGCAGTGGTTGACAGGTCCGGAATGCCGCAGGACTATCTACCCGCGTTTGCCTTGCCACCAGTCGAGACGGGAACCCATGACGAGCAGGTCGCATCTGCCGGGGCTTGCAGCAGGCTGATGAGGCGGGATTTCCGCACTTTCTTTGCGAAGGATCAGCTCGGCGACTTCCAGAAAGGGGTAATGCGGTATCGCTATCGGGACATCCTGTGCCAGAAGTGCCCGATCGATATTGCGATTTACATGCGCCTGATCTGGGATGCGAAGCCCGGTACTATTTTCGAGATCGGCACGAAGGCAGGAGGCAGCGCCCTTCTGTTTCGCGATCTTGGCGCCCTGTACGGACTCGATGTCCAGGTCGTCTCGATCGACCTCAAGCCTCCCTCGGAGACATTCGACGGTATCGACTTCGTGCGAGGCAACGTGCTTTCGCTGAAGAAGACGTTCAGGCGCCATGATCTGTACCGGCGCCCGCGCCCGTGGCTGGTGGTGGAGGATTCGGCGCATACGTCGGAGGCTTGTACGGCTGCGCTGGATTTCTTCGGCAGGAATTTGCTGCCGGGTGAATACCTGGTCATCGAGGATGGTGTGCTCGACGAGCTGGGCCTGACGGCTCGGTACGGTGGAGGCCCCAATGCCGCCATTGCCGAATACCTTGCTGCAAAGCCGACCGTCTTCGAGGTTGTCGCCGACTATTGCGACATGTTCGGGCACAATGCGACCTACAATCCCAACGGCTATCTGAAGAAGCGTTGGGCCCATGCATTCCTCCTCAATCGAAAACATGCAGAAGTGCTACGACCGGTATGTGAGGCACACGGTCGCGGCGCAGAGCGGGTCCGCCATCGTGCTCGATGTCGGGGGCTCCGACGTAAACGGCAGCTATCGCAGCGTCTTTCCCGAATCCTCCTACGACTATCGCGGCTGCGATCTGAACCCCGGACCCGGTGTCACCATTGTGATGGACGACCCGTACCGCATTCCCCTCGAGAGCGGTTCCGTCGACATCGTGCTGTGTGGCCAGATGCTGGAGCACTGCGAGTTTTTCTGGCTGATGTTCGCGGAAATGATGCGCGTGCTGAAGAACGATGGTCGGCTTTTCCTGATCGCCCCGTCCGCAGGCCCCATTCATCGCTATCCGGTCGACTGTTACCGCTTCTACCCGGATGCCTACGCCGCGTTGGCCAAGTTTGCGGGCTGCCATCTGGTGGAATGCTGGCTCGACGATCGAGGGCCCTGGAAGGACCTGGTCGGTGTCTTTGCAAAGCAGCCACTCGAAAGATCTATCGGGGCGCCCGTTCAGCCGGTGACCCGTCCTCCGGTCGAGTATTCCAGTTCCGAAGCAGCTTCACAGGGCGAGCTCTCGCATCTGAAGACCCTGCAGAACATCCACCGGTGGTTGGAGCCGACCCTCTATCTCGAAATCGGTGTCAACCGTGGCCGGAGCCTGCGTCTGGCGAAGTGCCGGGCGATTGGCGTCGATCCCGTGTCCGAGATCGCCTTCGAACTTCCGCCGACGGCCAAGTTCGTCCAGTCGACTAGCGATGATTTTTTCGAAAGCCAGGCGACGAGCATTCTCGGCTCGGAGAAGCCGGATTTGATCTTCATCGACGGCATGCACCTCTACGAATATGCTCTGCGAGATTTCATCAACTCCGAGAAGCTATCGCCGCCGCACGGCCTGATTGTCATCGACGATGTGATCCCCAATCTTCCGGAACAGGCATCGCGCGAGCGGCGGACGAAGCTTTGGACGGGAGACGTCTGGAAGCTCTACGCAATTCTGCGGCGGCATCGGCCCGATCTCTATCTGCTTCCTCTCGATACTTCGCCGGTCGGCATGCTCGCCGTCGCCGGCCTCGACCCGAAGAGCCGCGTCCTGACAGACAGCTACAACTCCATCCTCAAGGCCTACAACAAGCTGGCCGAACCGCCGAAGGAGGCGTTGTCGCGGGAAACTGCACGCTCGCCAGCCGGACCTGAACTGAAGCGCCTCATCTCGAAACTGAAGCAGGTACGCGAAGGCAGACTGAAGGCGGAAAAACTGGTGAAACGCTTGCGCGCGTAACGCAAAGCGCGCGCTGTCGCCAACGCCAAACAAAAACCCCCGGGGATGCCGGGGGTCGTCGTCTCGTGCGGCGGGGGAGGACTAGTAGCCCTCGCGCTCCATGCGCTTGCGCATCAGCTTGCGGGTGCGGCGGATGGCCTCGGCGCGCTCACGGGCGCGGCGCTCGGACGGCTTCTCGTAGTTGCGGCGGAGCTTCATCTCGCGGAAGATGCCCTCGCGCTGCATCTTCTTCTTCAGGACGCGCAGCGCCTGATCGACGTTGTTTTCACGAACGAGAACCTGCACTTCGATCGCTTCCTTCCAATGCGGCTTTGGCCCGCGGAACGTCCGGGGCCCGAATTCAGAGGCCGGCTAGGTATCACAGGCGGATACCCTTGGGAACCCCCCGATTGGGGCCTATATTCCACCGATGACCGAGCAAATCACCTCGAATTCAGCGGAAATGGACCCCGATGCCGGCCTGCGCGACCGGCTGGCCGACGAATTCATGGCCGAGGCGGCGTTCGACGGTTGGACCAGGGCGGCGCTGGCCGCCAGCGGCCGGGCGCTCGACCTGCCGGCGGGCGAGGCCGAGCGGCTGTTCCCGGGCGGGCCGCTGCAGGCGCTGGCCTATGTCAGCGAGCGGGCCGACCGCCGGACCGTCGAGGACATGGAGAAGGAGGGCGCTTCGGCCCTCAAGATCCGGGACCGCATCACGCGCGCGGTCCGTATCCGGCTGGAGCGCCATATCGGGCCGCGGGAAGCCGCGCGCCGGGCGCTCTCGACGCTGTCGCTGCCGCTGAATGCCGGGCTGGCGCTGAAGCTGCTCTACAAGACGGTCGACGCCATGTGGTACGCGGCCGGCGACACCAGCACCGACTTCAATTTCTACACCAAGCGCGCCACCCTGGCCGGGGTCTATTCCTCGACCCTGCTCTACTGGCTGAACGACCGGTCGCCCGGCGCCGAGGCGACCTGGGCCTTCCTCGACCGCCGCATCGACGACGTGATGAAGTTCGAGAAGCTGAAGGGCCGGGTCAGGTCCTGGACGGGTCCGAAGCGGCCGGGGGCGCGGCCGGCAGCACGTAGGTGACGTGGCCCATCTTGCGGCCGGGGCGGGCTTCCGCCTTGCCATAGAGATGCAGCCGCGCCGTCGGCTCCGCCAGATAATGCTGCCAACCGTCCGCCTCGTCGCCGATCAGGTTCTCCATCCGCGAGGGCGCCAGCACCTCGGCCGAGCCCAACGGCAGGCCGCAGATGGCCCGCACCAGTTGCTCGAACTGGCTGGTGGCGCAGGCGTCGATCGTCCAGTGACCCGAATTGTGCGGCCGCGGCGCCATCTCGTTGGCCAGCACGCGCCCGTCCTTCGTCACGAACATTTCCAGCGCCACCAGGCCCACCAGGTCGAGGCCACGCGCCAGTTCGACACCGAAGCGTTCGGCGGTTGCCAGGGTCGCCGCCGGCAGCCCCGAGGGCACGGTGGTGGTGCGCAGGATGCCGTCGCGATGGCCGTTGATGCCGATGGGAAAGCAGCGCGTGGTGCCGTCGAGCCCGCGGGCGACGATGGCCGACACCTCGCAGTCGAAATCGACCATCGCCTCGAGGACGCATTCGCGCCGGCCGAGCTTTTCCCAGGCCGCCACCAGCTGGTCCCGGTCGGCGACGCGCGCCTGGCCCTTGCCGTCGTAGCCCTCGGTGCAGGTCTTGAGGATGCCGGGCAGGGCGGTGGCGGCTGCGATATCGGGCTCGGAGCGGATGGGCTGATAGTCGGCGGTGCCGATGCCGAGCGTGCGCAGGAAATCCTTCTCGCGCAGCCGGTGCTGGGCGAAGTGGATGGGCTTCACGCCCGGCCGCACCGGCTTCAGCTTCTCGCATTCCAGAACCGCCGCCTCGGGCACGTTCTCGAACTCATAGGTGACGACGTCGACCTGGGCGGCGAAGCGGGCGAGGGCCGCGGCATCCTCGTAGGCGCCACGAACATGGCCGGCGCAGACCTGGGCGGCGACGGGATCCTCGTCCGGCGCGTAGACGATGCAGGGGTAGCCCAGCCGTGCCGCCGCCATCGCCGTCATGCGGCCCAGCTGGCCGCCGCCCAGGATGCCGATGGTTGATCCCGGCGGGAGAGGTCGAGAGCCCGACATCAGCGATGGGCCGGCGCGTCGTCGGTTGGAATCTTGGCGACGGCCAGCGACTGCCGGGTCCGCCAGTCTTCCACGGACGTCATGATCTTTTCGCTGCCAAGTCCGACGATGGAGGCCGCCAGAAGGGCGGCATTGATGGCCCCGGCGCGGCCAATGGCCAGAGTGCCGACGGGGATGCCGGCCGGCATCTGGACAATGGAAAGAAGACTGTCTTGTCCCTTGAGGGCAGCGCTTTCGACCGGGACGCCAAGCACCGGTAGCGGAGTCATCGCCGCGGTCATGCCCGGCAGGTGGGCGGCCCCGCCGGCGCCGGCGATGATCACCTTCAGGCCGCGGTCCTTGGCGCTGGACGCATAATCCATCATGCGCTTGGGCGTGCGGTGAGCGGAAATGATGCGCGCCTCGAACGGGACGCCGAGCGTCTCCAGTGTCTCGGCGGCATGCCGCATGGTCGACCAGTCGGACTGGCTGCCCATGATGACGCCCACCACCGGCTGCGCAGCCGGACGCTTGCTGTTCTTCTTGGCCATGACTCTCTCAGGCGATGATATCGGGGATGAGCTGGCTTTCCAGCCGGATGATCTGGTCCTTCAGCCCGAGCTTGCGCTTCTTGAGGCGCTGCAGCTGAAGCTGGTCGAACGGCGGCTTCTCGATCAGCCGATCGATCACCTCGTCGAGGTCGCGATGCTCGGTCTTCAGGGCCTCAAGCTTGGCCTTGATGGTCTGGGCGTCCGGCGGATCCGACGACGTCAAGTCATTCATGCGGGGCGCACTCGTCCAGGCAGGCTAGCCACGTCGCTCCCGGCCGTGTACCCCGGAGCCCGCCCAAAGGGAAGCACGCAAGAGTCCCTCCAGCAAGTCATAGGCAATCGTGTCGGATTTTCTTCCCCACCCGTTCTGGAACTTCTCGCTCGAACTCTATGCCGGCGAGGGCGTGGCCGAGGCCTGCCTCGACCTGCAGGATCGCCGCGGCTGCGACGTCAACGTCCTGCTGTTCTGCTGCTGGCTCGGTGCCTCGGGGCGGCCCACCCTGACCGCCGAGCGGCTGCGCACCATCCTCGCGGCGAGCGACGGGTGGCAGTCGGATGTCGTGAAGCCGTTGCGCGCGATGCGGCGACGGCTGAAGGACAAGGCCTGGCCCGGTGCCCTGCCCGAGACCGTCGACGCGGTCCGCCGGCGGGTCGCCGATGCGGAACTGGCGGCCGAACATGCCGAGCAGCTCACGCTGGCCGGCCTGCATTCACCGCCCGCCGATCGCGAGCGCTCGCCGGAGAAGCGGCTGCGCGCGGCGGTCGGCAATCTCGGTGTCTATGCGGTGTGCCTGGGCGTCGTCCCCGACGAGGCGGATCGACGGTCGGTGGCGGCGCTGATGCGTGCCACGTTTCCCGCCTTCGCCGCGGTGGAAGTCGCGGAGGCGGTCGGTCTCACCGCTTGAACGAATGGTTCAATACTGCTGACGGGTTATTCACAAAGTTCGTGTGACGCTCCGTTTACGGGTTGATTCGACGTGACTCGCCCCAATGTCAGAGTCAGACTTCAGACGTCCCGTCGACAAACTCGGAGGTATCCGACTATGAGCACCGTGGACCACATCGAAGCACTCAAGCACAAGCACGCCAGCCTCGAACAGGCGCTCCATCAGGAGAAGACGAGGCCGCACCCCGACGACGATGCGATCTGCAGCCTCAAGAAGCGCAAGCTCATGATCAAGGACGAGATCGTCCGTCTGAGCGAAACAACCTCCCACTAACTTTCATGCGAGGCCCGCCCAGCGGGCCAGCGCGACGGCGCCGACGGCGCCGAACAGGCCGGCGGTGAAGCCGCCGACCGTTCGCGTCAGGGCGGCGCCGACGACCGCGCCGACGAGGAAGGCGCCGCCGCCCTGCGTGAGCGGGACGACGGCGGCCGAAACGAGCACGGCGCCTGGCGCGTGATCGAGCAGTGCGTTCACGAAGCGATGGCGGCCGAGCCAGCGCATGGCGATGAAGCCGCCGCCCTTTGCCGCCATCGCAGCGAGCGCCATGACGAGGATTGCGACGAGATTCTCAGGACTGGCGGACATGGCCGTTCCTCAGGTCCCGCAGCGCGCCGAACAGGCCGCCGACCAGACCGCCGATCACGATGTACCAGTTGCCGCCGATCGCCCATTTGGCGGCCAGCGCCGCCGCGATCGCCACCGCCCAGGGCGCGATGTCCCGCTTGCCGCGGAACAGGATGGTGGCCACCACGACGAACACGGCCACCCCGACGAAGTCGAGACCGAGCCGCCGCGCCATCGAGGGGTCCGAAAGGATGCCGCCCGCCGCGAGGTGTCCCGCCAGGGTCGAGCCCGACCAGATGCAGGCCATGATGAAGCCGCCGCCCAGGAACTTGCCGAGATCGCCGTGGCCGCGGCGATACTCGGCAATGTTGACCGCCCAGTTCTGGTCGACCGTCACGTACCAGACGGGCGGCTGCAGCCACCAGGGCAGGTGCGGCATCTGCGGCTGCAGGGCCGCGCCCATCACGAAGTAGCGCAGGTTGGCCACGAACACAGACACGGCCAGCGCCATCAGCGG
>CAZPOS010000059.1:3837-6715 GCA_964588065.1 uncultured Reyranella sp. | reverse complement strand
TTGTCGAAGTCGATCGGTTGCATCACTTGCCGCCCGGCGCCTGCTCGGTGTTGCCGGTGTCCTTGTGGAACCACAGCAGGATGCTGTCCCACAGGCGCGAGAAGAACCCGCCCTGCGGCGCATCGGCCAGCGCAATCAGCGGCAGAGGCTGGGCCCAGATGTCGAGCGCCACCATCTGGCTGGTGCCGGCCATGACGGTGAAGCTCATCAGGGTCGTCTCGAAGGCGCTGAGCCCCTTCTGGGCGGCAGCGACGCCGAAGCCGATACCGAAGGGAAGCGAGGCCAGGCCCGGCAGGATCATGCGCAGGGCACCGGCCTGGAAACTGCGCCACGTCACGCGCGCGGAAAGGGACACGGATGTTACCGGTTTGGGAACGGGCGGGCACTCTATGGGAGGCGCCGCGGGGCCGGAACCGAGTTTAGCTCAAGCGTCCATTAGCAGGTCAGTTGAGCTTGTGCAGGTTGACCGACCAGCGCACCGGGGCGCCGTAGGCGTTGCGCGACTGGCCGCTGCAGACCGCCACGTTGTCGGCCCCGCGCCGGCAGACGAGCTGGTCGGCGAACCAGCGCGAGCCGTCGTTGCAGGTCGAGTCGGAGTCGCGCAGGCGCAGCACCGCGCCCTCGAAGCGCGCCTGGGCCCGCGTGCGGCAGGCGGTGCGGCCGCGCCGCCATTCGAGCTGGCCCGCGCCGCTTGCATCGAAGCAATAGGACGAGACACCCGGCTGCATCTGTGCGGTCTCATGGCGGAACGGGTCGGTGCGCCAGCAGCCCTGCATGAAGGAGTAATCGTTGGTGGGCGCATTGGGCAGGCGCAGGCGGTCGTCCGCCGGGTTCCGCGGTTGCGGCGCCGGTGCGGGCGGCGGCGCCTTCGGCGGTGCGACCTTCGGGGGAGCGGGTGCCGGCGGCGGGGGCGGGGCGACGGCGACCTGCGGTGGCTTCGGCGGTTCGGGCGGCTTGCAGTCGGCGATCCGCCGCTTCAACTCGGCCTCCGCCAGCGCGAGCTCCATCTTGAGCACGCGCTCGCGCGACTGCTCCGCCGAATAGGACGCCTTGAGCGCCGGCAACGGGTCGGGCGGCGCTTCCGCCGCCGCCGGCGCCTCCGGCCCTTCGCGGGTGGCGATGGCGACCTCGGGCGGAACCGGCAGCAGGCTGCGCAACGCCCAGGCGCCCGCCAGCAGAAGCAGCAACAAGGGAAGTGCGGCGGCCAGCGTGCGCAACCAGGGAATGCCGGCGGCCGCGGCGACGGCGGGCAGGGGCGCCACCGGTGCGCGCTGCACGCCTTCGAGCACGGGGCGCCGCCCCGGTACGGCTGCGCTGGGCACGGCTGCATCGGGGACGCGCGCATCGGGTACCCGCGGCAGGGCGAGCGGCAGCAGCGCGTTGGCGGCTTCCGTCTCGTAGCCCCAGGCGACGATCACCGGCCGGTCGCCGACCAGGAAGACGAATTCGGGGGAAGGGGCGCGCGCCGCGAGCTTCAGCGACAGGCCGACGACGCCGGTATCTTCCTTGGGACCATGACCTGCAAGCATGTCGCCCAGCCGCCGGATGTCGGCCAGCCGGCGCTCGACGCCGGCCAGCACCGCGTCGCGCTGCGCTGCTGGCAGGTCGGTGACGCGGCGAACCGGGCCCGACCAACCGGCGTACCAGTCGATGCCCTGGTCGTTCTCGTGCGGCTGCGGATCGGCCAGGAGATCCGCGGTTTCGTCACCCAGCCGACGGCGCACCACGCGACGCAGCTGCGGGGCGGCATTGTGCAACGGCTCGCCGCGCACGCCCAGCGGGCGCACGCCGCTGCGGGTCGTCACGATGAGCGTTGCTTCGCCGGCCATGGGATACGGAAACTAGCCCGGCGATTATGGCGGCGCGATGGTTTGCCGTCGTTGCCGCAGGGACCGCGCCGGTTTGGTCACCCGTTGGCCACCGCGCTCAGGCCGCCTTGGCCCATTCGCGCAGGACGAACTTCTGGACCTTGCCGGTCGAGGTCATCGGCAAGTCGCGGAACACCACGTAGCGCGGGCACTTGAAGCCGGCGAGGTGGGCGCGGCAGTGGGCGATGATGTCCTCTGCGGTCGCCGTGGCGCCGGGCTTCAGCATCACGAAGGCGCAGGGCGTTTCGCCCCATTTCTCGTCCGGCTTGGCGACCACGGCGGCGTTGGCCACTGCGGGGTGGGCGATGATCACGCCCTCGACCTCGATGGTCGAGATGTTCTCGCCGCCCGAAATGATGATGTCCTTGGAGCGGTCGCGCAGCTCGATGTAGCCGTCCTCGTGCATCACGCCGAGATCGCCGGAGTGGAACCAGCCGCCGGCGAAGGCGTCACGCGTGGCGGCGGGGTTCTTGAGGTAGCCCTTCATGGTGATGTTGCCGCGGAACATGACCTCGCCCATCGTTTCGCCGTCGCGCGGCACTTCCTTCATGGTCTTCGGGTCCATCACGGTGACACCGTCCTGGGCGGCGTAGCGTACGCCCTGGCGCGCCTTAAGCCGTGCGCGGTCATGGGCGGGCAGGGCGTCCCATTCCTGGTGCCACGAGCAGATCGTCGCCGGTCCGTAGACCTCGGTGAGGCCGTAGACGTGGGTCACCCGGAAATTCTGCTGCTCCAGCGCCTCGAGCACGGCGGCCGGCGGCGGCGAGGCGGCGGTCATGAACTCGACCTTGCGGCCGAGCGGCCGGCGTTCGGCGTCGCCGGCGCCGATGATCAGCTGCATGATGATCGGCGCGCCGCACATGTGGCTGACGTCGTTGTCCGCCAGCGCGTCGAAGATCGGCTTGGCCGCCGGCCGGCGCAGGCAGACGGAGGTACCGGCGACCAGCGCCAGCGTCCACGGGAAGCACCAGCCGTTGCAGTGGAACATCGGCAGGGTCCAGAGATAGACC
>CAZPOS010000059.1:0-3827 GCA_964588065.1 uncultured Reyranella sp. | reverse complement strand
GTGCAGGCCGATCGGCCACTGCGTGGCGTTGCCGTAGGAGGAAAGCGTCGCGCCGCGGTGGCTGTAGACCACGCCCTTGGGATTGCCGGTGGTGCCCGACGTGTAGTTGAGCGTGATCGCGTTCCATTCGTCGGACGGATAGGCCCAGGCGAAATCGGGATCGCCGTCGGCGATGAATTCCTCCCAGGTCGTGTCGCCGATCTGCGCGCGGTCCTCGCATTCGGGATCGTCGATGTCGACCACCAGCGGCTGGGTCCTGGCGATCGCCAGCGCCTCGGTGACGACGCGATGGTATTCGCGGTCGACCAGCAGCACCTTGGTTTCGCTGTGATCGATGATGAAGGCGACCATCGCGGCGTCGAGGCGGGTGTTCAGCGAGTTCAGGACGCCGCCGGTCATCGGTACGCCGAAATGCGCCTCGTACATTTCGGGAATGTTGGGCGCCATGATCGCCACCGTGTCGCCGACGCCGATCCCGACCTTGACCAGCGCCGAGGCAAGGCGGCGGCAGCGGGCATAGGTCTCGGCCCAGGTCTGGCGGCGCTGGCCGTGGATCAGCGCGACATGATCCGGATAGACGCTGGCCGTGCGCTCGATGAACTGCAGCGGCGTGAGCGCGGCGTAGTTCGCCGGCGTCCTGTCGAGGTCGCGCTCGTAGATATTGTGCGCGGCGAGGGCGGTCTTGTGCGAGACCGGACGGGGCGCGGCGAGGCGGGAGACCGACGTGCGGCTCTTGACCGAGCGGCGCAGGCCCGGACGGACGAGCGGCTTCTGTGCCGTGAGCTTCTTCGGCGCCGACGGCTTCTTCGGCGCAATCGCCTTCTTGGGCGAGGCTGCCTTGCGGGAAACGGCCTTCGCAGCCTTCTTCACCGGCTTCTTCGCCTTGACGGCGGCCTTGCGCTTGGCCGGCGCCTTGGACTTGCTGCTGCCTTTTCCCGTCTTGCGCTTGGCCATGATCTCTTTCCGTTCGACTCCCTGGGCGGCGGCACTCTCTCACAGGGCAGCTTGCCTATTCCAGCTTGATATCCAGGTCTTTCAGCAACTGGGCGAAATAGACCTGGTCGTCGCGAACCTGGCGGGCGAAGTCGAGATGCGACTGATACTCGACGTTCTGCGCGACCAGCAGCAGCTTCTCTTTCATCTCGGGCAAGGTGGCCGCCTGGCCCACGGCTGCGGACAGGCGCGCGAGCACCGGCTCGGGAGTCCCCTTGGGCGCGAACAGGCCGAACCAGCTGCGGGCACGGAACCCCTTGAGGTCGAGGCCAACCTCCGTCGCGGTCGGCGCGTCCGGCAGGTCGGGCAGGCGGGCGGGCTGGTCGACCAGCGCGGCGATCACCTTGCCGGACTTGGCATAGGGCACGAAGGACGGATCGAACACCATCTGGATACGGCCGTCGAACACGTCGCCCGTGGCATCGACGATGGTCTTGTAGGGCGAGTGCTGCATCTGGATGCCGGCGGCCCGCGTCAGCACCTCGCCGGTGAGATGGGTGATCGTGCCGAGGCCGGAGGAACCGAACCAGTATTTGCCCGGGTTGGCCTTGGCCAGCACGACGAACTCGGCCCAGCTCTTTGCGCCCAGCGCCTTGGTGAGGGTGACGACCAAGATCGGCGTCGAGAGCCGCGCGACGGCCACGAGGTCGTTCGGATCGTACGGTACCTTCCGCGCGGCCGGCGTGATGGCCATGATCGCCGTCGGCGACAGGAGCAGCGTGTAGCCGTCTGCGGGCGCCGTCGCGACCATCTGCGCACCGACGCCGCCCGAGGCGCCGGGCTTGTCCTCCACGATGATCTGCTGGCCGAGCGAGGCGCTCATCCTCTCGGCATAGAGGCGGGCCACCTGATCGGCGGACCCGCCCGGTCCATAGGGCACGATCAGGCGGATCGGCTTGGTGGGCCAATTGGTGGATTGAGCCTGCACACGCGTCGACGCCAGCGCGGCAAGACCGCCCAGCGTCACCTCACGGCGACCGACCATCGTTCCCTCCCAGGAACAGTTTTGTTGCCGGGAGGATAGCGGGAAGGGGCGTGACGCGACAGGCCGATGGCAGCGCCTACTGGACCAGCGCGAAGGAGTCGAGGAACTGGCGGGTCGCGGGCTGGGTCTCGATGCCGGCCTTGCCGTCGACCACCAGCGTGAACAGGCGGCCGCGCGACCAGTAGGTGCGGGTGACGGCGACGTTGCCGTTGCCCTGAACCACCGTGTATTCGCGGCCCTCGACCCGGCCGAGCTGCAGCTTCCGCTCGTCGCGATAGGTGCCGCCGGTCGCTGCGCCGTCGCGCACCTTGCTCAGGATCACGTCCGCCGCTGCGCCCTTGGTGATCGCGGGCGGATAGTCGACATAGGAGGCGATGTAGGCGACCCGCGAGACCACGGAGGTCGCTTCGGTCATCGGCACGGCATTGCCGTTGCCGATCGGCACCTGGACGATGGCGATCTTGGGCAGGGCCGGCAGCTCGACCCGGAAACGTCCGCCCTCGGGCTTGTACTCGAGCCACCCTTGCGCACGCGCCATCGCCGGCAGCAGCGCGGCGATGCCGCCCGTCATCAGCCCTGCAAGAAAACGTCTCCGCATCGAAATACTCCTGTGACGCCCGCGACCTTACGAATACGTCGACAAGATGCGAGGGGACAGGCCATTTTAGGTCGAGCCACCATGTCGGCCGCTGGTCCTCGGGAACTCGAACTTTGTGTGAAGGCATCGCATCATGTCACTGAACGAACCGGTTCCCCAGCCACCGCTGAAACCCATTGTCGGCAATCTCACGGAGCTGCAGGGCGGTTGCCCGGTCCAGAGCCTCATGGCGCTCGCCCGCACCTACGGGCCGTTCTTCAAGCTCACCATCATGGACCACGACGTCCATGTGGCCAGTTCGCAGGAACTTGTGAACGAACTGTGCGACGAGACGCGGTTCGGCAAGCGCATCCAGGGCGCTCTCAAGGAAATCCGGGCGGTGGCCGGTGACGGGCTGTTCACGGCCCATGGCTACGAGCCCAACTGGGCCAAGGCCCATCGCATCCTCGTTCCAGCCTTCGGGCCGATCGCCATCCGCGGCATGTTCGACCGGATGCTCGACATCGCCGACCAGATGTTCGTGCGCTGGGAGCGGTTCGGGCCGAGCGCGGTCATCGACGTCGCCGACAACATGACGCGTCTCACGCTCGACACGATCGCGCTCTGCGCCTTCGACTACCGCTTCAACAGCTTCTATCAGGACGACATGCATCCCTTCGTGTCGGCCATGGTGGGCACGCTACAGGAGGCCTCGAACCGGGCCCGCCGGCCGAAGCTCCTGAGCAACCTGATGCTGTCCAAGGCGCGCCAGTTCCAGGCCGACAAGGAGCTGATGGACAAGGTGGCCCGCGAGCTGATTGCCGAGCGCCGGCGCGACCCGAAGGGCAACGAGAAGAACGACCTGCTCAACCTGATGCTGAACGGCGTCGATCCCGTCACCGGCGAGAAGCTGAGCGACGAGAACATCGGCTATCAGATGATCACCTTCCTGATCGCCGGCCACGAGACCACGAGCGGGCTGCTGTCCTTCGCGACCTATCTGCTGCTCAAGAACCCGGACGTGCTGCAGAAGGCCCGCGCCCTCGTCGACGGGGTGCTGGGCGAGGAGGCGCCGAGGGTCGAGCATCTGGCGCAGCTGCTTGACCTGGGCCAGGCCGTCGAGGTCGCGCAGGGTGGTGAAGGCGTCTTCGGTGGTGTCGAGGGTTTCGACGGCCTCGTCACGCAGGCCGCCCATTGCCAGCACCTGCACCAGCAGGAGGCCGATGCCGCCGATGGCGTCGGCGTGGCCTTGCTGGCAGCTGATCTGGAAGG
>CAZPOS010000058.1:23617-24166 GCA_964588065.1 uncultured Reyranella sp. | reverse complement strand
GATCCCGAATTCGGAAGGCATGAACGGCCGGGCCAACGCCCGGCCGTTCTCTTTTGGCGCGAGCACGCTACACTGGCGAAAACGATCAGGAGGATTGGCATGACACGCGCCTTCGACATCGCCCCGCTCGACGCCACGTTCGGCGCCGTGGTCACCGGCCTCAGACTTGCCGAACTCGACGATGCCGGATGGCGCGAACTGCACGCCGCCTGGCTCGAATACGCACTCCTCGTCTTTCCCGGCCAGCACCTCGCGCGCGAGCAGCAGATCGCCTTCGCCCGCCGCTTCGGGCCGCTCGAGTTCGAGATGGCCGCGCTCAGCAACGTGCGAACCGACGGCAGCCTGCGGATCGAGAGCGACAACGACGACATGATGAAGATCCTGAAGGGCAACATGGGCTGGCATGCCGACAGCACCTACATGCCAGTCCAGGCCAAAGGCGCGGTATTCAGCGCGGAGGTCGTGCCCACTGTCGGCGGCCAGACCGGCTTCGCCGACATGCGCGCGGCCTACGACGCACTCGACGAGACTCACAAGGCACGCGTCGAG
>CAZPOS010000058.1:0-23607 GCA_964588065.1 uncultured Reyranella sp. | reverse complement strand
CGCGCCGTCTACACCGACTACATGGTGATGCACGACGCGCTCGACGAGACCCTGAAGGCGCGTGTCGAAAGGCTGCAGGCCCGTCACTCGCTGCACTACAGTCAGTCGAAGCTCGGACATCAGACCAAGAAGGCCGACGGCGAATACAACGGCTACGGGCTGCACGACGGACCCGTGCCGCTTCGCCCGCTGGTGAAGATCCATCCCGAGACCGGCCGCAAGTCGCTGCTGATCGGCCGCCATGCCCATGCCATTCCCGGCATGGAGCCGGCCGAATCCGAACGCTTCCTGGAGGAGCTGATCGACTTCGCTTGCCAGCCGCCGCGCATCTATCACCACGCCTGGGCACCGGGCGACGCGGTGCTGTGGGACAATCGCTGCCTGCTGCACCAGGCGACGCCCTGGGACATGACGCAGAAGCGCATCATGTGGCACAGCCGCATCGCCGGCGACCCGGCCAGCGAGACTGCGCTCGCGAGTTGAACTAACATCGGGCACATGAGACTGGCCCGACGCGATGCCCTCCGAGGAACGGCGACAATGGCCGCGACCGCACTGGTTGCCGCCCGCGTCCGCGCCGCGACGAACGCCGTCCGCCTGATCTGCGGTTTCGGCGTCGGCAATCCGACCGACCTCTGTGCCCAGCTGATCCAGGACGGATTCTCGGCCGCGCTGAACGAGCCGGTGGAATTCGACTATACGCTGGGCCAGGCTGGCCGCCGGGCGGCGCTTCAGGTGATCGACGCCGAGCCCGACGGGCGGATGCTGCTGATCGCCGAGATACTGAACCTCGTCCTCCAGGAGACGCCAGCCGAGCCGCTCCTGTCGCGGCTGCAGCCGATCGCCAAGGTGACGCGCGGCTTCTCCACGGCGCTGGTGGTGAACGAACTGTCGGACATAAGGGACTGGCCGGGCCTGCTCGTCGCCGCTCGCGCAACCCGCCTGAAGGCAGCGACCATGGGCGCCGACACGACCATCGGCCTCCTGCTGGCGCTGGTCGAACGCAGTATGCGGCTCGCCTTCGGCCCGATCGAGGTGGCCGGCACGAATGCCGCCGTCGACCTGCTGCTGACGCGCCGTGCCGACGTCGCGGTCGTCGATACGCGCACCGCGCTGCTCCACAATGCCCGCAGCCGCGCGAAGCTGCGCGTGCTCGCCACCTCCGGCGCCGCACGCTCGCCGCAGCTACCGGACGTGCCGACGCTGGCCGAACTGGCCGGAGACCGGAAGCTCGCCTACACGATCAGCTTCGGCGTCTTCGCACCGGCCGCGACGCCGGCAGCGATGGCGAGCAGACTGACCACCGCGCTGCTCGGGCTGCGCAACGACAAGTCGGTGCTGACCCAGGCCCGCCTCGCCAACATTCCGCTACAGATCGACGGACCGTCCGCCATCCTCGAGGCGGTGACGCGCGACCGCCGCGTCGCAGCCGATCTGGCGGGCTAGGAATTTGTCACCGGTCGGGCGGCCGCAGAAGCCGACCCGAGGTCAGTCCTGCCGGGAGTTGCGCGCAGGCGGCGCTCCCGCGTCATGGCTGTCCGTTCAATGCGCGCCCACTGTATCGGTCGCTTCGCGCCGTGGCGGCGAGACAGGCCGGCCGGCCACGATCTCGACACTGAACCGCACGCCGAGCCCGCGCGCATTGTCGAGGTAGCGAATGCGGGTCGGCCGGAAGATGTGCGCCTGGGCGCGGAACGCGCTCCGGAGCGATTCTGCGGGGCGGGCGAGCAGGTCGCGCGCGAAAGGGAATTTGGCCACATAGGCCGCCAGCGCCGACGCCTTCTCGACCATTGTGCGCGCGCTCCCGGCCACACCCTCCATCTGCACGCCCCTGATGTCTCGCCAGTCGGTGGCCGGTGCCCTCACCGAGGCGGCGCAGACGGGATTGGCCGCCAGATTGCGGCAATGCCGCGAGTGGGGTGAGGAAAAGAAAACGAGATCGTAGCCGGAAAGCGCAAAGTAGACGTCGCTGGCCCACGGCACATTGCCGGCACAGGTCGCCAGCGTCATGGGCGCGACCTCGCGGAACAACGTCGCCGTGGCGGCCGCGAACTCATCAGACGTCATCGCCGCTCCAGCGCCGGAACAGCTCGTGTTCGATCTCGAACTGGTCGAGAACCTTGCCCACCGTCTGGTCGACCACGTCCATGATGGTCTTCGGGCGATGGTAGAAGGACGGCGCCGGCGGCAGGATGATGCCGCCCATTTCGGCGACAGCCGTCATGTGACGCAGGTGCCCGAGATGCAGCGGAGTCTCGCGCGGCACCACGATGAGCTTGCGGCGTTCCTTCAGCGTCACGTCGGCCGCGCGTGTCAGCAGGTTCTCGTTCAGCGACAGGGCGATCTGCGCCAGGCTCTTCATCGAGCACGGCATCACCACCATGCCGGTGACGCGGAACGAGCCGCTGGAGATCGACGCGGCGAGATTGTCGTGGGCATGAACCACGTCCGCGAGCGCCCTGACGGACTCGGCACTGCGGTCGGTCTCGAGCCGCAACGTCACTTCCGCCCCCTTGCTCAGGACGAGATGGGTCTCCACGTCGCGAATGTCCTTCAGGACTTCGAGCAGCCGGACCCCATAGACGACTCCGCTCGATCCGGAGACGCCCACGATCAATCTCTTCATGACATGACTCCCCTGGCTTCGAATCGCTCCGCGCACGAAGGCCGCTGATCCGATCCGGCCCCGTGCGCTATTCGTCGGTGTCGAAGCGGTCCTTGAGCGGGAAGCCCGGCGGATAGTCGACCCCGCCCGTCTTCTCGTTCCAGCGCACGACGCCCTCGCGCGGCACCCCTGCGGTGGGACCGCCAACGGCGTCGGTATCGACCAGCCGCGCCGTCCGCAGCCCGTTGATCAGCCAATCGCCATCGACGGCGCGCTGGGCGCACCGGGTCCATTCCTCGCACCAGTCGCCAAGGCTGTAGCCGTACCACTTCCAGCGCGGCGCGACGGGCGGAAGGCCGGCCTTGTCCCAGAGGGTCCTGGCTTCCTCCATCAGTTCCCGCGCCGGCAGGGCCACCGGCGGCATGTCGTAGTGCAGGGTCGCATCGATCATGATCTTCGCTTCCCATTCGCGGTCGCGCAGCTTGGGCGCATGGCCGTTGGCCTGATGATCCACGATCTTCACGGACTTCATCAGGTCGGTGCGGTAGGCGATCGCCCACAGCACTTCCTCGACGTTGTTCGGGTTGATGTCCTCGTCGACGGCGACGGTCATCTTGCCCACCGACCGCATGAAGGTGGTGGCCCCCTCCAGCGCCCGCCAGATCTCGGTCTTGGGCGTGTTCCGCTCCAGGACGATAACGGTGAAGCGCGAGACGCCGATCATCGGCCCGTGGAGCGCCACGTCCTTTACCTGCCGGATGTAGAGCGTGTTCTTCAGGTGGTTCAGCATGATCGCGCTGTAGTTCAGCTGCTTGATGACGCCCGACTCGGACGGCGCCATCTGCGAGATCATCGAGCTGAGCACGGCCTTCTTGCGCCGCGTGATGGCGGTGACGGTGATCGAGTGGTTGTATTCCTCCACCGACATGTTGCCATAGGACTCGCCGAACGGCGCCTCCATCTCGAGCTTTTCCGGATCGAGCCAGCCCTCGATGATGATCTGGGCGTCGGCCGGCACCATCAGCGGGATGGTCTTGCACCTGACCTTGCGATACGGCGCGCCGGCCAGGGCGCCAGCCACGTCCATGTCGTCGAGATATTCGGGCACCTTCTGCGGCCCGACGACCTGCAGCGAGGGCGGCGCACCCACGATCAGCGCCACCGGCATCTTCTCGCCGCGCTCCTTGTACTTCGCCCAGTTCTGGTGGGCACCGCCGTTCGTCTGGATCAGCCACATGCCGGTCATACGGTCCGACGCCTTGAGGCTGCAGCGGTTCTGGCTGATGTTCTGAATGTTGGTTTCGGGATTGAGCGTAACGAACAGGCCGGCGGAAAAATAGGGTGCCGTGTCCCAGCCCGGCGTGTTGTTGGGAACCGGTAGCGTGTCGAGCCCCTTGCCCGCGCCGCCCTTCAGGTCCTCGCCGGTAAGGACCACTTCGTGGACGGGCGCTTCCTCCGACGGAATCTCGACGGCGGGGATCGGATGCTGGAAGGCATGGGACCATTTGTCGAAGATCTTCTGCGACAGCCCCGACAGACTTTCGTCGGGCTTGTGCTCGATGCCCATTGCCAACGCGTAGATCGCCGGCGACCCCGCCGTGCCACCGACCTGCACGTCGCAATTGCCCTTGTACTTGCGGCCCTTGGAGTCGGTGACGTTGGTAAACAGGAAAGCCCGCTTCGGATTGCTGTTGAGCACCGTGCCGACGTCGCCGACATAACCCCAGCGCACGAAGGCATGCAGGTGGCGGTCCTTGTTGATCTCCTGGTCGATCCTCCAGAGGAGGTCCGCTTTTTCAAGCTTCTCCAGATGGTCGTTGAGGTCGTCGTACCTGCGCTGAAATCCCTTTTGCACGGCAATGCTCCTCCTGATGCGGGTTGGCTCAGTCGCCCTCGGATCGAATGCCGCGCGCGGGATCCTGCGGCTGGGCGGTGGTACTCATGTGCGCCGCCGAGCGGTGGCCGTTGGCGATCCAGTCGCCGCGGGCGGCGCGCGCGGCGCAGGCGTCCCATTCCTCTGACCAGTCGCCGAGCGAGTAGCCGCTCCACGGCGACTGCGGCCGCAGAGCCGGCAGTCCGAGGTCCTCCCAGAGCGTGCGGGCCCGCTCCATGTATTCCCTCTTGGGCAGCGCGACCGGCGGATAGTCGCCCTTGGCCGTGGCGTCGATCAGCATGGTCGCGTCGGTTTCGGACCCCTTCAGCGCGGGTCCGTGACCCCTGCCACGGTTGGGTACGACATGCGTGTCTGCCAGCGGGTTGGAGCGGTAGGCGATGGCCCACAGGACATGGTCCGTGTCCTCGGGGTCGATATCCTCGTCGAGGGCGATGCAGAACTTGCCGATCGCCGGCGTGAGGGAGGCCGTCCCCATCAGGGCCCGCCAGATTTCCGACTTCGGGGTCCCCTTCTTCAGGATGAGGAAGACGAACGGCCTGAGGTTGGTGAGCGGTTCGTGCATCGACACGCGCACCACGCTCTTGATGTTCAGCCCGTCGCGCAGATGGGAGAGATAGAGCGGCTCGTAGGCCACCTTCTTGATGACACTCGATTCGCTTGGCGTGACCTGGGAGATAATCGAGGTGATGGTGTAGGACGGACGCCGGGTGATGGCGGTCACGCGCATCGAGAAGTTGTATTCCTCGAGCGCCATGTAGCCGTGCGACTCGCCGAACGGACCCTCCGGTTCCAGCCGGTCGGTGTCGATCAGGCCTTCGATCACGACCTGCGATTCAGCCGGAACAAGCAGATCCACCGTCTTGCATTTGACGACGTTGATGGGGCAGCCCGCGAGCCCACCCGCCACGGTGAGCTCGTCGCAATCGAGCGGCAGCTTCTGCGGGCCGACGAAGGCGACGATCGGCGGCGCACCGAGCACCACGGCCACCGGCATCGGCTGGCCCCGCTTGCGATACTTGAGCCAATGCACGCCGCCGGCTGCGAGGGTCGAGCGCTCCATCATCACGGCGAGGCGATCGGGCGCTTTCAGGTTGCCGCGATACAGGCCCATGTTCTGGATGCCGCTGTCGGGATCGCGGGTGAACCACAGCGCCGCCGTGAGATAGGGCGCGGTGTCGTAGCCCGGGGTCGAGATGGGAATGGGCAGCGCGTCGAGGCCGTGACCGGGCTGCGACAGCAGCTCGCCGGTCTCCACGAGGGCCTGACAAGGGGCTTCCGACACCTGACGCGGGGCGATCGGCTGGGCGATCGCGTCGAGCCAGGCCTGACCGATCTCCGCTTCGGGCTTCTTCATGCCGAGCGCATAGATCCGCCGGTTGCCGGCCAGCGCGCCGATGACGACGCGGGCGCCGGGATAGGAACGCCCCTTCGCGTTCACGACGTTGTTGAACAGGAACGCCTTGCGATCCGCTTCCGCGATGCCGCCGCGATACTGCCAGCGCACCAGCGGATGCATTTCGGTGTCTTTGTCGATGGCGCGGTCGATCGAACGGACGAGGTCGGACGCCTTCAGTCTCTCGACATGCGCATCGATGTCGTCGTAGCCGGCTGGCCCCTTCGCCATCGATTCTCCCCTCCCCCCGAAGGACGCTTTCGCGCACCAGGCGAAGGGCGCACCTCCGCTGCAGGAATCAACCTAACAGCGGAGTCGGGGAGGCCGTTTGATTCAGGTCAACGGGGGAAAGACGGCATCAGACGTGGCCGTCGAAGCCGACGAACACCGTGGCTTCACCGACCGACTTCCGCTCGGACACGACGGCGTTGGCCGGGAAGGTCTCGTCCGGCCAGCCGAGCGCGATGCTCTTCATGATGACCTGGTCGTCGGCGATGCCGGCATGCTCGCGCACCACCGGAGACTGCATGATGCCCTGGCTGTTGATCACGGCGCCGAGCCCGCGCGACCAGGCGGCGTTGACCAGCGCCGTCGTCACGGCGCCGCAATCGAACGGCGTGTCGTCGCTGCCGTCGAGCACGCGGTCATAGGTCACGATGATGCAAACCGGTGCGTCGAACTGGCGGAAGCCGCGCAGCACCCAGTCCTGGCGCATCTCCTTGTCGTCGCGCGCGATGCCCATGGCGGAGAACAACTGCTTGGCGACGCCGACCTGCCGGTCGCGGTGGGTGCCGGCGAAGGGCTGTCCCGTCCGGAACTCGCGCGACTGCGGGATGCCCGCCAGCATCCGCTCGGTGTTGCCGGCGCGGATCCGGTTCAGGGGCTCGCCGGTAATGACGTAGAAGTTCCACGGCTGGGTGTTCATCGACGAGGGGGCCCGCATCGCCAGGCCGATGATCTCCTCGATCAGCGCCCGGGGAACGGGATCGGGTTTGTAGCCGCGGATGCTGCGGCGACCGAGGATGACGTCATCGAACTTCATTTGCTTCTGGTTCCCACCTGACTCTCGTTTGAAAGTGAATTCTTTCGGCATTGACGCCTGCGCGCAAGGAGGACGGTTCGGCGACCATTGACATGCATCAATTGCCGACGGGCCCGGCCCGTGTAATCCCAACCCCGAAGACCGGCGGATCACGCTGGCGGGCCGAGAGGCGAATGCGCGGATGGAGGGCGACCCGGTCAGAAGGAAGTGAACCATGTCGAAGTCGAGCCGAGCGTGGCTGTTCGTGGGCGCAGCGATCGTCGTCGCCGCACTGGGCTACTGGGCCTGGCTGAGACTGGCCGGCTCCGACCTGCCCCCCGGCATCGTGAGCGGCAATGGCCGCATCGAGGCCACGGAGATCGACATCGCGGCGAAAATCCCCGGCCGCATCAAGGAAATCCTCGTGCGCGAGGGCGACTTCGTCAAAGCGGGCGAAGTCTTGGTCCGCATGAACACCGATCAGCTCGAAGCCCGGCGACGACAGGCGGAAGCGGAACTCAAGCGCGCCGTGATCGGCGTCGAGACCGCCAACAGTCTGGTCACACAACGCGAGGCCGATCGCAAAGCCGCTCTCGCCGTGATCGCCCAGCGCGAGGCCGAGTTCGATGCCGCGACCCGGCGCCTTCAGCGATCCGAGAAGCTGGTCACGACCAACACGGTGTCCCAACAGGTCTTCGACGACCATCGCGCGAACGCCGAAGGCGCCGACGCGGCGGTCAATGCCGCGAAGGCGCAGTTCGCCGCCGCGGAGGCGGGCCTGAGCGCGGCCCGGGCCCATGTGGTCGATGCCGAGGCGGCCGTCGAGGCAGCGCGGGCGGCGATCGACACCATCAAGGCCGACATAGAGGACAGCACGCTCACGTCGCCACGTGACGGACGCGTGCAGTATCGCGTCGCCCAACCGGGCGAGGTGCTCGCCGCCGGCGGCCGGGTGCTCAACCTGGTCGACCTCGGCGATGTCTACATGACGTTCTTCCTGCCCACGGCACAGGCCGGGCGCCTGGCCATCGGCGCGGAGGCGCGGCTCGTCCTCGATGCCTGGCCGCAATATGTCATTCCCGCCCGCATCGGCTTCGTGTCGAACGTCGCCCAGTTCACGCCGAAGACGGTCGAGACGGCGGAGGAGCGGCAGAAACTGATGTTCCGCGTCAAGGCGCAGATTCCCGAGGACCTGCTCCGCAAGTACATCGAGCAGGTGAAGACCGGCCTTCCGGGGCTCGCCTATGTGCGCCTGGATCCGGCCGTGGAATGGCCGGCACGGCTACAGCCCGTAGCCCAATGAAGCCCGACCCGGTCGCACGCCTGGAGAAGGTCGTGCACGCCTATGGGGCGGTCCGCGCCCTCGATTCGGTTTCACTGCAGATAGAAGCGGACGGCATCGTCGGGCTGATCGGCCCGGATGGCGTGGGAAAGTCCACCCTGATGTCGCTGATCGCCGGAGTCCGCACCATCCAGCAAGGAAAAGTCACCGTGCTGGGGGGCGACATGGCGCGCGCCGCCCACCGGCGCGCGGTCGGACCGCGCATCGCCTACATGCCGCAGGGGCTCGGCCGCAATCTCTATCCGACCCTCTCGGTGTTCGAGAACATCGACTTCTTCGGCCGCCTGTTCGGCGGCTCGCGCGACGAACGCGAACGCCGCATCGAGGGCCTCCTTGCCAGCACGGATCTCCAGGCCTTCGCCGACCGGCCGGCGGCCAAGCTGTCCGGCGGCATGAAGCAGAAGCTCAGCCTGTGCTGCGCACTGATCCACGATCCCGACCTGCTCATCCTGGACGAACCCACGACCGGCGTGGACCCGCTGTCGCGACGGCAATTCTGGGAGTTGATCGACCGCATCCGCGGCGAACGGGCCGGCATGAGCGTGCTGGTCGCCACCGCCTACATGGAGGAGGCCGACCGCTTCGACACGCTGATCGCGATGGATGCTGGACAGATCCTCGCCACCGGCACCCCGGCCGAACTGCGCGCGCGCACCGGCACCGCCACCCTCGACGAGGCCTTCATCGCGCTCCTGCCGGAGGAAAAGAGACGCGGCCATCGCACGGTCGTCATCCCGCCCTTGTCGGACGGGGAGGACACCGAAATCGCGATCGAAGCCGAGAACCTGACGGTGCGGTTCGGCGACTTTACTGCCGTCGACCAGGTGAACTTCAGAATCCGCCGCGGGGAGATCTTCGGCTTCCTGGGCTCGAACGGCTGCGGCAAGACCACCACGATGAAGGTCCTGACCGGCCTCCTGCCGGCGACCGAGGGCACCGCGCGCCTGTTCGGCCGGCTGGTCGACGCCAACGACACCGAGGTGCGCCGGCGTGTCGGCTACATGAGCCAGTCCTTCTCTCTCTACTCGGAGCTCACCGTCCGGCAGAATCTCGAACTGCATGCCCGCCTGTTCGCCCTCGACCCGAAGATCATCCCGCGGCGTGTCGAAGAAATGGCCGGCCGCTTCGACCTGGTCGAGTCGATGGACTCCTTGCCTGACGCTCTGCCACTCGGCATGCGGCAGCGCCTGTCGCTTGCCGTGGCCATGGTCCATGCACCCGAGATACTGATTCTCGACGAACCGACGTCGGGTGTCGACCCGGTCGCGCGCGACGCGTTCTGGCAGATCCTGGCCGATCTCTCGCGGCGCGACGGCGTCACGATCTTCGTCTCGACCCATTTCATGAACGAGGCCGAGCGCTGCGACCGGATCTCGCTGATGCATGCCGGCCGTGTCCTGATCAGCGACACACCGGCGCGGATCGTCGCCCAACGCAAGGCGGCCAGTCTGGACGAGGCCTTCACCGCCTGTCTCGAGGAGGCCGTCGGGAAACCGCAGGTGCGATCCGCCGCCCCCTCTGCGCCGGCGGAGAAGGAACCAGCGGCCGCGCCGCGCTCTTCGTCCCACCTCGACATTCGGCGGCTGCTCGCCTACGCGCGTCTCGAATCGCTCGAACTGCGCCGCGATCCGATCCGGCTCACGCTGGCACTGGCCGGCAGCATCATCCTGATGTTCGTCATGGGCTACGGCGTCAATCTCGACGTCGAGAACCTGTCCTTCGCAGTGCTTGACCGAGACGATACCGGGCTCAGCCGCGACTATGCACTACAGATCGCCGGGTCGCGATACTTCACCGAGGAACCGCCGGTTGCCAACCACGCCGAACTGGACCGGCGCATGCGCGAGGGCAAGCTCAGCCTCGTCATCGAGATACCGCCGGGCTTCGCCCGCGATGTCGCGCACGGACGGCCGGTCGAGATCGGTGCCTGGATCGACGGCGCGATGCCGACCCGCGCCGAGACGGTGCGCGGCTATGTTCAGGGCATGCATGCCGCGTGGCTGGCGGAAAAGTCGCGCCAGCTCCATGGCCGGGCCGCGGACCGCGGCGATTTCCAGCTGGTGATCCGCTACCGCTACAACCCCGACATTCGAAGCCTCGTGGCCATCGTGCCGGCGATCATACCGCTCCTGCTGATGATGATCCCCGCGATGCTCACCGTGCTCAGCGTCGTGCGCGAGAAGGAGCTGGGCTCCATCGTCAACTTCTACGTGACCCCGACCACACGCACCGAGTTCCTGCTCGGCAAGCAGCTGCCCTACATCGTGCTGGCAATGGCGAACTTCCTGCTGCTCGCCGCCTTCGCGGTCTTCATCTTCGGCGTGCCCTTCAAGGGAAGCTTCCTGACCCTCTCGGCCGCGGCGCTGCTCTACGTCACCATAACGACGGCCCTGGGGCTCGTGATCTCGACCTTCATGAAGAGCCAGATCGCCGCCCTGTTCGGCACGACCCTGCTCACCCTCATTCCCGCCATTCAGTATTCCGGCCTGATCGACCCGGTCTCGTCGCTGCAGGGGGCGGGCGCGGTGATCGGCCGGATCTACCCCGCAACCTATTTCATGACGATCGCCCGTGGCACCTTCTCCAAGGGACTCGGCTTCGACCAACTGGGCAGTGCCTTCGTGCCGCTGGTGATCGCCGTACCGGTGCTCCTCCTCCTGGGCATCGTGCTGTTGAAGAAGCAGGAGGTCTGACATGCGCGCCTCCAACGTCCTGCAGCTCGGCATCAAGGAACTGCGCGGCGTGGCGCGCGACCCGATGCTGATCGCGCTCATCGTCTATGCCTTCACCCTGTCGATCTACACCGCGTCGCGCGCCATGCCGGAGACGCTGAACCGCGCCGTCCTGGCGGTCGTCGACGAGGACCGTTCGCCGGTGGCGTCGCGCCTCATCGGTGCATTCTATCCGCCCTACTTCCTGCCACCCGCCCTGATCTCCCAGAGCGAGATGGACCGTCGCATGGACGCCGGCACCGACACCTTCGCCCTCGACATTCCGCCGCGCTTCCAGCAGGACCTGCTCGCCGGCCGGTCGCCGGAAATCCAGCTCAACGTCGACGCGACGCGCATCTCGCAGGCCTTCACCGGCAGCAGCTACATCCAGGCGATCGTGTCCGCGGAGGTCGCGGAGTTCCTGAAGCGCTATCGCGGGCAGACGACCCTGCCGGTCGAGCTGACGCTCCGGACCCGGTTCAACCAGCAGCTCGACAAGAGCTGGTTCGGCGCCGTGACCAACGTCATCTCGATGATCACCATGCTGTCGATCATCCTGACCGGCACGGCGCTGATCCGCGAACGCGAGCACGGCACCGTCGAGCACCTGCTGGTCATGCCGGTGACTCCCGCCGAACTCATGCTGAGCAAGATCTGGTCGATGGGCCTGATCGTGCTGGTGGCCTCGGGCCTGTCGCTGGTCGTGGTCGTGCAGGGGCTGCTCGGCGTCCCGATCGAGGGCTCGATCGTGCTGTTCATGGCCGGCGCCGCGCTGCAGCTCATGGCGACGACCTGCATGGGCATCTATCTCGCGACCCTGGCGGGATCGATGCCGCAGTTCGGCATGCTGCTGATGCTGGTGCTGATTCCGCTGCAGATCCTGTCGGGCGCCACGACCCCGCGCGAGAGCATGCCGCCGCTCATCCAGGATATCATGCTGGCGGCGCCCAACACCCACTTCGTCATCCTGGCGCAGTCGATCCTGTTCCGCGGGGCCGGGATCGAGGTCGCCTGGCCGCAGTTCGCCGCACTGCTCGCGATCGGCGGCGTGTTCTTCTATCTCTCGCTGCTGCGTTTCAGGAAGTTCCTGCGCTGAGCGACGAAGGCCCGGGCCTCGAACGGGAGCCGAAGCCTCGACCTACCTGGAGTCCGTTGGTACCGCGGCTCGCACGCTCGCGGTCTCCAGCCATCGCCGGGCGTGATTGGTTTCGTCGAAGATCCGCATCGGCCGGTTTGGCGTTGCAAGGATGCCGAGCACCCGGGACAGCAGCGGATACTTGTCACCGGGGATGACGACAGCCAAAGGCCCCAGCGCGACACCGCGGGCATGAAGGCCGCGCATGCGAGCACCGATGTCGAGGATCTCGACGGCGGTCAGTCGGGTGTCCGCCTGACTTGCGTCGAACAGCTTGCGATATCCGAGAGCGTCCGAACCCACGAGGACATCGAGCATACGGTGGACCTCGTTCGCTTCGACGAAGCCCGTGCAGGTGACTTCGAACAGCCGCCTCTCCGAATTGATCGTCCAGTGCAAGGGCATCGCGACCTCTCACCGCATCCAGGTCTGGGCTGTGGGACGGCCGAATACTAGGAGATCATTTCCGCACCATCAATGTAATTTACATCCGGCCACGGCTACCGGCTAGAGCCGGAACGCGCGTCGACCGTCCGGCCGTTCACCCACGCGACGTGTGGCCGCCCCGAAGCCCGTTCTCCTTCAGCCATTTGCGCGCATCATGGAGGCTGCGGAACAGTTGGATCGGCCGCTCATCCTGGGTGGCATGGGCGAAGCGATCGGCGAATCCCGCGCGCGCGGGATCCACGACGAAGGCGACCGGTCCCCGCCCGGCTTCCGGACCGCCCCGCAGCATCGCCGCAATGCCGTTGACCTGATCTTCGGTCAGGTTCGATGCGGAGCCGGTGACGCCGATGATCTTCGCATACCCCGGTACGTTCGCCGCGATCAGCGCTCTGGTATTCTCGGCGATCTCGTCGGCACTAACATGTCCCCGCGCAACGATGACCACCACGCGGTCGAGGGGAATGACATTCGTGTAGATCGGCATGGCAATCCCGGCCTGGCCTCGTCTACTCTTCTGTCAGCCACAGAACGCGCGGCCGGCATAAAGGTTCATGGCCCGCGACGCGCGCTCGCATCGCCCGCACCTTCGACACGGCTCGAACCGCAGGCTAGTGTGATGTCGGCAAGATGATCCGGAGACTGTGGACGCAAAGGGCTTGGGCAAGGTGCTGAAACTCGGAAGCCTCCTCGCCATGCCCTCCTCTTGGCGGCCTTCACCGGCGCGGCTGCTGCCCGCCCACCCCGGACAGTACGACGGACCGTTGCTTTGCTTCTGGGTCGCGATCGTCTGGCTCGTCGCCATTACCGTACGCTCCTGCATTCATCTGCTGGCAGCGGACGGAGGGGCGCAGTCGATCGCCACGATCGACGTCGATGGTGTGCCGGACGGATCGAACGTCGTGGCGCTCTTCGGACAGTGGGGGGCGATCCAGCTGCTTCTCGCGCTGCTGCTGTGGGTGCTGGTCCTGCGCTGGCGCGGAATGGTGCCGCTCGCGTTGCTCGTGTTCACCCTGGAGCCCGTGCTACGGGGCCTGGCCGGAGCGCTCAAGCCGGTCACGACGATGGGCACGGCCCCGGGGGCCGCGCTCAACTGGCTCACGCTGCCGCTTATGGCCTTCTTCTTGTACCTTTCCCTCTGCCCGGCACGCCGCTAGAGGAAAGAGCGGGCGACGCGCAGATCGCGTTGCATCGTTTCCCGAACCAGCGCCGCATCGCCCGTTGCGACCCGAGTGCCGAGCTGGCCCAACGGGGCGACGAGAGTGTCCGCGAACGGTCCCGCCAGGTCGCGGGCGATGCCCTCTACGAAAGAGCCTGCCGCTCCCGGGGGCGCGAAGACCGAATAGCTGAACGTATAGGCGCGATGCCGGTCGCTCGTGAGTTCCGCGAAGGTCGGCACCGACGGGAAAGCAGGCGAGCGGGCAGCCCCGAACGTGGCGAGGACGGTGGGCGCCTCACCGCCTCGTGTCACGATGGCCGCGATCGAATCCGTCGTCACGATGCCGATCGCCGCCGTGCCCGTCCGTACGGCGTCGATGATCAGGTCGTTGCCGGGCGCATCGACATGGGTTACGCCCGGGGCCGCCGCAGCAACCCAGGCCAATGCCGGTCCATAGGCCGACAGGCGTCCCGAGCCGGCGAGCGCGAGCCCGCGTCCGCGGGCGGCGGACACCACGTCCGCCCAGCCCTTCAGGCCGCTCGAGGCGCCTGTGATCAAGGCCGTCGAATAGCCGTTGGTCACTTTGGCGACGGGAACCAGCCGCTCCACGTCGGAGAGCCTGTCCTGTGCCACACCGTTCATCATCAGGGTGAGGGTATCGGCGACGAGAAGCCGGTCACCCGCGCCGCCCGCCAGAAAAGTCGGTACGGGAGCAAAGCCATGATCGCCGGGCAGCGCCCGCAGGGTCGGTGCCGACCGCCCCTTGCTCGCCAAGACCGAGCCGACGAACCGGGCGACCTGGCCGGTCACGCTGCCGGCCGTATAGCCATGCAGGATTTCAAGTGGCGCGTTCGCCCCTGCACGTCCCAATGGCACGGCTCCAAGAGCGGTGAGGCCAACCATCAACGCCCGACGCTGAACGACACGCATGAACGCTCTCCGCTTTCGGTATCTGCATCAAGGATGCTCTTGGCACCGACAATCACCATACCGTCGCGACGCTGGCAAGGCAGTGCCGCGACGGCGGAGAATGTTGATGCGCGCCGCTGCGGGCTCTCGATAATGCCGCCGCAGTTAGAGGAGAATGAAAGAATGTCCGCGTCCTACGAGATCCATCGCAAGCAGCTCGAATTGATCCTGAAGGCCTGGGGCATGCCCGAGGAGACGGCGGCCGGTACGGCGGAGATCATGAGCTGGGCGGATCTTCACGGGATCGACACGCACGGCATTTCGATGGTGCCGCCCTATGACGAACGCCGGCGCGCCGACAAGCTCGACATCCGCGCCGAACCGCGGATCGTGAAGGAGACTCCGGTCTCGGTGCTGATCGACGGCGGCGGCGGCCTCGGCCATCCCACCGGACGGCGCGCGATGGCGATCGCCATCGAGAAGGCCAAGAAGACCGGCATTGGCGTGGCGGCGGTACGCAACTCCGGTCATTTCGGCGCCTGCGGCTTCTATGTGTTGCAGGCCGTCGACGCCGGCTTCATCGGCATGGCGACGACCTCTGCGAGCGGCATCAACATGGCGCCGACCAACGGTGCGCAGGCCCGACTCGGCACCGATCCGATCGCCTTCGCCGCGCCCGGCAAACCGGGTGAGCCGTTCCTGCTCGACATGGCGACCACGACCGTCGCCGCCGGCAAGATCCGCAACAAGGCCAACGAGGGGCTGCAGACGCCGACCGGCTGGCTGGTGACCAGGGACGGCCTGCCCAGCACCGACCCGCATGAGGTCAGCAAGGGCGGCTACATGACGCCGCTCGGCGGCACGCCGGAGGGCAGCAGCCACAAGGGCTACGGTCTCGGGGCCATGGTCAACATCCTGAGCTCGGCTTTGTCGGGCGGCGTGATGGTGACGGATCCGACGCGCAACACGCGGCCCGGCCCGATCGACATCGGCCACTTCTTTCTGGCGATGGATCCCGGCATGTTCCGCGACACCGCCGATTTCCAGGCCGATGTCGCGGCCTTCTGCGACACGCTGCGCGCGACCCGACCCGTCGATCCCGCCAAGCCGGTGCAGGTCGCGGGCGATCCCGAGCGCCGCATCGCCGCCGCCCGCATGAAGACCGGTATCCCCGTCGGCCCCAACCTGCTCGCCCAGGTCAAGCAGATCGCGCTGGCCTCGGGCGCCGAGTGGATCATGGAGGGCTGAGGGGCATTCGCGCTTGTCACGGCGAGGGGTTCCCGACAGGTTCGACTGCCGAGAGCCAGCCGCGGATACCGAGAGCATGACCAAGTCGGAGAGAAGGAATCTGTTCGCCGGTGCGATCGGCAACACGATCGAATTCTACGACTTCATCATCTACGCCTACCTCGCGGTTTTCGTGGCCGAGCATTTCTTTCCGGCCGGCGACGGCGTCACGGCCTTGCTGGCCAGCTACGGTGCCTTCGCCTCGGGCATGCTGATGCGGCCGTTGGGCGGCATCCTGTTCGGCACCATCGGCGACCGGTTCGGCCGCAAAGCGGCGCTGCAGCTGTCCGTGCTGCTGATTGCCGTGCCGACCCTGGTCATCGGGCTGATGCCGACATACGCCACGATCGGCATCGCGGCCCCCATCATCCTCGTCATCCTGCGGATGCTGCAGGGCCTGTCGGTCGGCGGCGAGTACGCCTCGGCGGTGGTCTTCCTGATCGAAACCAGCCCGCCCCGTCGCCGCGGCGTCGCCGGCAGCTTCGGACCGCTGGGGGCCGTGGGCGGTCTGCTGCTCGGCACGGTGATGACCTATCTCACCACGTTGGCCCTGGGCGAGGAGCGGATGCATGACTGGGGATGGCGCCTGCCGTTCCTCGCCAGTGTCGTGTTGACGGGCATCGGCGTCGTGCTGCGCCGCTCGCTGGCGCCGGAACGGGTCGAACGGAAGAGCCGCTCGCCGCTGCGCGAGGCTTTCACCGGCTACTGGCGCCAGATGCTGGCGATCGGCCTGGCCAACATCTCCACCGCGATCGTCTCCTTCGTCGGCTTCATGTACGTCGTACCGTGGATCGAGCGGCACTCGTCCGCGAACACGTCCATGGCTTTGATTGCCAACATGCTCGGCCTCATGGTGATCTGCATGGCCGCCCTGGCCGGCGGCTGGATGGGTGACCGGCTCGGCCGTCGTCGCGTGGCGATGATCGGACTAACCGTGTTGGTCGCGGTCGCATGGCCGGCCTTTCAGTCGATGCTGAGCGGCAACTTCCTGCTGATGGCCTTGGGCAGCATGCTGCTCGGCCTTGGGCAGGGACTCTTCATCGGCGCCTTCTCGGCCATGATGGTGACGCTCCTGCCGCGGACCGTCCGCGTCACGGGCATGGCCTTCAGCTACAGCCTGGCCACGGGCGCGCTGGGCGGCCTGGCGCCGCTCCTCTGCGAGTACCTGGTCGATCGCGCCGGCCTCCTGATGGCGCCGGCGCTCGTGATCGCGGTAAGTGCGGCGCTCTCGCTAGTCGTGATCGTCCTGCATCCGCTGTGGCGTTACAACGACGAGAGCCTGCCGGAGGACCATGCCGGCGGCACCTCGGCCGGCGCACTTCGCCCTGGAACAGGCGGCCTCGTTCAAGGCGGTCATTGATCCGACAGGGGACGAGGTACGGCACCTCTGCGCAGAGACTGCGCCCGAGCCGGTGCACCGTTGCCTTCAGGATCGCCCCAGAAAGTCGAGAAGAGCTGCATTGAAGGAATCGGGCACCGTGACGTTGACGGCGTGCCCGCCATAGTCGGCCACATGCAGGCGCGCGTTCGCAAGGCCGCCGGCCAGCTTTTCCGACTGGCTGACGGGTACGAGAACGTCGTCGCGCGCGCCCATGACGAAGGTCGGCGTCCGGATGGCACCCAGGTCCGCGGTCGCGTCGAACTGCAGCAGCGCCCCGATTCGGCGGCGCAGAGTCTGGTCGCCCTGAAAGTGGGCAAGACCGTGGGCGTCTTCGCTTCGCGCCCGCTCCGCATTCTCCGCCAGCCACAAGGCCGGATAGAGGAAGATGGGCTGGGCCCGCACATAGGCGGCCGGGCCGGCATGTTCCAGCAGCAGGAGCCGCGCCTCGAAGCAGCGCTTCGTATGCTCGTCCGCCGCCGCCCAGCCGTTCACGACGGTGAGCGAGGTGAGCCGCTGAGACGCCCGCCGAGCGAGATCCAGGCCGACGAGTCCTCCCAGCGCATGTCCCACGAAGTGACAGGCCTCGGTCCTCGATTCGTCGAGGATCGCCAGAACCTCGTCGGTCATGGCGCCGATCGCATGGTTCTCCGGCAGGTCCCGTCGGGCGCGGCCCGTGCCCGCCTGATCGTAGGTGATCACACGGTAGTGCGTGCGCAGCGCGGCGAGCTGCGGCGCCCAATAGCTCGCCAGCCCGCCCAGGCCCGACGACAGCAGGACGGTCGGCGCTCCCTCCCGGGCGCTTTCGTGGATGTCGACGCTCACCTACTTGGTGCCGACATGCGCCGTCGTGGCGATCTCCACCAAAGCCTCCTTCTTCACAAGACCGCACTGGATGCAGTACCGCGCTGGCTTGTCGCCGGGAAAGTACCGGGCATAGACGGCGTTGATGGCCGCGTAGTTGGCCCAGTCCGTCAGGAAGATCTGGTTGAAGGTGACGTCGGCCATCGTGCCGCCGGCCGCCTCGATCACCGACTTGATCTGTTCGAGCACGAACTCCGTCTGCTTCGCGGCGTCGCCGACGTGGACGACATTGGTCTCCTTGTCGAGCGCCAGCGTTCCCGAGACATAGACGATACCGTCGGCCATCGCGCCGGGCGAATAGGGCGCGAGCGTCTTGCCGGAACCGGGTGGAATTACGGGCTTCATCGGCATCACTCTGCTCCCTTGGTCGTCAGCGTCGGATTGGTGTTGTGCGTCAGAGCCCTCTCGAAGGCCTCGACCGAGGAGACCCAGCCGAAGAACTTCTCGATGTTGTAGAGCGACGCCTTCTGCACGAAGTCCGGACCCGCGTGATGACAGGCATCGTGGAGGACGACGCCGAAATATTCGAGGAAGAATCCGTCGCGCAACGTCGACTCGACGCAGACGTTGGTCGCAATCCCGGTGAACACCAGGGAGCGGATGCCGCGCGATCGCAGGATGCTGTCGAGGTTGGTATTGTAGAATGCAGAGTAGCGCGGCTTGGGCACCACGATGTCGCCCGCCTGGGGCTGCAGCTCCTGCACCAGCTCGTAGTCCCAGCCGCCCCTCGCCAGCAGCCTCCCCTGCAGCTCGGGCTTCGCCCGCATGGTCTTGAGCGCATTCGACTTGTGGAAGTTGGGCGAACCGGGTCCACCCGCTTCCACATAGTCGGGATCCCAGCCGTTCTGGAAATAGATGACGGTAACGCCTGCCGCTCGCGCGGCGGCGCAGGCTCGCCGGGAGTTCCCGATCGCCGCCGCAGCACCCGACACGTCGAAGCCGGCGAGATCGAGATAGCCGCCCTTGGACGCATAGGCGTTCTGCATGTCGACGACGATCAGCGCGGTCTCCTGCGGGCGGAACAGCAGCGCCTCCGGCTGAGCCTCCAGATGGCGCCCATTCGGATCGTCGGACGGAAAATAGCTGGCGGGCTTGGTCATTCGGCGGCCTCCGCGACGGGAGCGACGGCCGAGGCGATGTGCCGTCGGCTCTTCATCAGCGGCTGGATGCGCTCCCCGAAGATCTCGGTACCGCTCACGAACTCGTCGAACGTGAGCAAGGTCCCGGCCAGCCCCGGGATGGTGGCGACCTCGTCCATCATCCGCGCCACCTTGGCGTGGCTGCCGACCAGGAGGCCGATGTTCAGGTTCACCGAGGATGTCGGATCGATCATGTGCTTCACGTTGGTGTCGGCGCCGGACTTCTTGTCGGCGCTGCCCTGGTCGGTCAGCCACTCGAGCGCTTCGAGATCGGCACCGTCCTTGTAGTGCTGCCACTTGGCTTCCGCCTCGGCATCGGTTTCGCCGGTGATGATCATGAACAGCGCGTAGGTCGAGATGTCCCGGCCGCTGCCGGCGGCGATCCTCTGCATGCGCCCCACCGTGTCGGCGCAGGCCGTCGGCGTGTTTAAGCCCTTGCCGAAGCAGAAGTTGTAGTCTGCATACCTGGCGGTGAAGGCCATGCCGGCATCGCTCTGGCCCGCGCAGATCACCTTCATCGGTTGCTGGGGACGCGGGCTCAGCTTGCAGTCCTCCATCCTGAAGAACTCGCCCTTGAAGTTGGAGGTGCCGGTCTGCCACAGCTCGCGCATCACCTGGACGTATTCGGCGGCGAAGTCGTAGCGGCGCGCAAAATACTCGTCGCCCGGCCAGATTCCCATCTGCGAGTATTCGGGCCGCTGCCAGCCGGTGATGACGTTGAGGCCGAAGCGGCCGTTGGAGATCGAGTCGATGGTCGAGCACATGCGCGCCGCAATCGCCGGCGGAATCGCAAGCGTCGGTACAGTCGCATAGAGCTTGATGCGGGACGTCACGGCGGCGAGGCCCGCCATCAGGGTGAAGGATTCGAGATTGTGGTCCCAGAACTCGCTCTTACCGCCGAATCCCCGCAGCTTGATCATCGACAGGGCGAAATCGAAGCCGTACCGCTCGGCATTGAGCGTGGTCTGCTTGTTCAGCTCGAAGCTCGGCCTGTACTGCGGCGACGTCGTCGAGACGATCCAGCCGTTGCTGCCGATCGGGATGAATACGCCTATTTCCACGCGCCGCCTCCAGGGCCGATGACTTGGGAGAGTTTCCCAAAAGCCGTCGATCCGGTCACTTTCTATAGTTCGCGCGACGGGCTGCGATGGCCCGGGAGTTGCATGGAAATCCGACGCGGTGCGGCTCGGAGCACGAGCGAAGAGCGAACGACGGCTTGATCTAAAGCAAGGTCGCCCGAGGGACAGACGGGCAAACTCGAATCACCATTCGAGGGATCGCCCATGCCGTCATCGGCAACATTACTCGACTATCTCACGACTGCGGACATCGTGGTCTTTCTGGGCGTGCCGCTTTGCCTGTTGACCATCGTCCTCGCGCAGCAGCTTCTCGCGGGCAGGACGGCAGCCGGCTTCGGCAATTCATACACGAAGCCACCGCCACGTCCTTCGATCACGAACGGCTCGGACCTGCAATCGAGAGACCGAGGCCGCTCGGCAGGCTAGGCGGGCGCCGCCTCGCCGATCGCCCCGGCGCCGAGAAGCGTATCGATCTCGGCGTCGCTGTAACCGGCTTCGGCGAGCACTTCACGCGTATGCTCGCCGAGCCTCGGCGGCAGGCGGCGGATGGCGGCAGGGCTTTCCGAGAAGCGCGCGGGCGGCCGCGCCTGCTGGATCGTGCCTTCGGTCGGGTGCTCGAGCCTCTGAAAAAGTCCGACGGCCTTCAGATGCGGCTGCTCCCCGATCTCCGTCATCTTCGCAAACGATGCGTGCGGCACGTCGATCCTGAGCAGCAGCTCCTCCCATTCGGCGGTGGTCCGCTCGAGCGCGATCTCCTTCATGCGCTTGTAGATCGCGTCGATGTTGGCCGCCCGCTTGATCGGATCGCGCACGGAGAACTCCTCGATGCATTCGGGATGGCCGACCGTCTCGAAGAAGGTGCACCAGTTGTCGCCGGAATAGGGAAGCATGGTGAGCCAGCCGTCCTTGGTTTTCACCGGCTTTCGCTCCTTGACGCGCTTGTAACCGGCCGGCCCGATCGGCGGCACGAAGGCGTGTCCGCCCAGCATCTCGATGCTGTTGAAGGCCGCGACCGTCTCCAGCATCGGCACCTCGACGAGCTGCCCCTTGCCGGTGCGCTCGCGATAGACCAGCGCGGCCGCCACGGCGCCGGCGAGCGCAAGACCGCAGAGCTTGTCGCCGACCAGGCTCGGCACGAAGGCCGGCTCCTCGTCGGACCCGATCGAAGAGGCCAGTCCGGAGGAGGCCTGGACGATCTCGTCGAAGGCCGGCCGCCTGGCCCAGGGGCCGTCCTGGCCGAAGCCGGTCGCGGCGGCGTAGATGATCTTCGGATTGAGCGCCTTGCAGGCCTCGTAACCGAAGCCCAGCCTTTCGAGTGCGGCGGGCCGGATGTTCGTCACCAGCGCGTCGGCACGGGCAATGAGACGCCGCAGCACTTCCGCGCCGCCCTGCGACTTGAGGTCGACCGCCACGCTTCGTTTGTTTCGGTTGGCGGCCATGAACTGGCCGCTCATGCCCCTGTTGCGGAACTGGCCGGTATAGCGCCACTGGTCGCCGGTGAGCCCCTCGACCTTGATGAGGTCGGCCCCCCAGTCGCCAAGGGTCTGGGCTCCGAAGGGACCGAACAGCACGGTCGTCAGGTCCAGAATGCGAATGCCGGCGAGCGGCCCGGTTGCCTCGGTCATTGCAGATCCCATGGATGGTCGGTTCGGCCTCCCAGATAGACAAGCGCGCGGCACAGCGAAAGCGGGACCAGCCGATGACCGAAATGCAAGACACGCGGGGCCCAGCCGAGGTGCTCGGCCCGGCGAGAGGTTCCGCCCCGCGAGGTGCCGCGCGTAGCCGGACTCACCTGGCTGCGGCTAGAGTGCGCGCCGAATTCGGATGGGAATGCCATGAAGAAAGACAGCAGCACCTACTGGAAGAAGTCGCGCGTCGAGCTCCGCGCCGCCGGCTTCGAGCCCGACCGCGCCGCCGCGGCGAGCGCCGTGGTCACCATCGCCAGCGCCTATACCAACGCCCATCGCTGCAACAACAGGGTGCGCACGATCGGCGACCTGCTGGTGGAGCTGCTGGCCGAGCGCGGCGGACAGGGGCTGATCGTCGGGGCGCCGGCGGTGTCGGATGCCCTCACCCAGGGAACGCCGACGGCGGGTTACAGCCTGGTGTCGCGCGACGTCGTCGCCGACTGTTTCGAAATCGGCCACTACGCCCATCACGGCGACGCGATGATCGTGATCTCCGGCTGCGACAAGACAGGCGCGGCGGCTCTCATGCCGCTCGCCCGCACCAATGCCTTCGGCCTCGTCCTCTATCCCGGCACCAGTTCGCCCGGCCGCGTCTCGTTCGGTGCATGGGCGGCTAAAGGCAACAACCTCACCATCATGGACTATGTCGAGGGCCGCGCCGCCAACGAGGCCGGCCGCATCTCCGGCGAAGAACTGCTCGAACTCGAAAGCAACGTCATGCCGGGCAGCGGCACCTGCGGGGCGATGTTCACCGCCAACACGATGAGCACGATCGCCGAGGCGATCGGCATGATGCTGCCGCGCGGCGCCTCGCATCCGGCCGACTACAAGGCCGGCAGCGACGTCCATGCCGACGTGCGCGCTCAGGCCAAGGCGTCGGTCGACGCGCTCTATCGGCTGATGGAGGCCGGCATCCGCCCGCGCGACATCATGACGGAAAAGGCCTTCGAGAATGCCATCGCGACAGTCTACGCAATGGGCGGATCGACCAACATGTATCTGCATCTGCTGGCCATCGCCCGCGAGGCACAGGTGCCGATCACCATCGAGCGCATCCAGCAGGTCGGCGAACGCGTGCCGCTGATCTGCAATCTGCAGCCCCACGGGCCCTATGCGATGGTGAGTCTGCACGAGATCGGCGGCGTGCCGGTCGTGATGAAGGAACTGCTACGCCATGGCTTTCTGCATGGCGACGTGATGACCGTCACGGGAAAGACGCTGGCGGAGAATCTCGAATCGGTGCCGACGCTCGAAGAGCTGGGCAACCAGGACATCGTGCTGCCGGTGTCGAAGCCGGCGGCGCCGGCGAACAACCACATCAGCGTGCTGAAGGGCAACCTCGCGCCGGAAAGCTGCCTGCTGAAGCTCAGCGGCAAGACCCTGGAGAAAGGCGAATTCCGCGGGCCTGCGCGCGTGTTCGAGTCGGAAGCCGACACGATGAAGGCGATCCGCGCCGGCGAGATCGTTCCCGGCAATGTCGTCGTGGTGCGCAATGTCGGCCCGGTGGGTGGCCCCGGCATGCCCGATTGCTTTGGGGTGGCGGGCGCCGTGGTGGGCGC
>CAZPOS010000057.1:4019-24471 GCA_964588065.1 uncultured Reyranella sp. | reverse complement strand
CGATCCTGCGCGGACCTTGCTGTTGGCTACGGGGCGCAGGTCTGGCAGTGGGTGCGCCACAACCAGAAGCTCGACGACGGGCGCGCCATCACCAAGGAACTCGTGCGCCAGGTGGTGCGCGAGGAGAACGACAAGGTGAAGGCGCAGATCGGCGAGGAGGCCTACAACAAGGGCCGCTACGAGGACGCCGCGCAGCTCATGATCGACCTGGTCGAGCAGCCGCAGTTCTACGAGTTCCTGACCCTGCCGGCCTACGACCGCATCATCGCCGACGAGAAGGCGGCGGCCTGAAGGACATAAGATGATCAAGACCGTCTACGACGTCACGTCCGCGGGCAAGCCCGATGCGCCGGCGATCGGCGCCCCGGGCCGGCCCTGGCTCACCTATGCCGGCCTGAAGAAGCTGACCGACGAGACGCTGGCGGCGCTCAATGGCGTCGGCATCGGTCGTGGCGACCGGGTCGCCATGGTGGCGCCCAACGGGCCGGAGATGGCGTCCTCGTTCATCGCCGTCGCGTCGGGCACCAGCTCGGCGCCGCTCAACCCGGCCTATCGCGCCGACGAGTTCGAGTTCTATCTCGATGACCTGAAGCCCAAGGCCGTGATCGTGCAGAAGGGCATGGACAGTCCGGTACGGGCGATGGCGGAGAAGGTCGGCGTGCCGATCATCGAGCTCGTCCCGACGGAAGACGGTCCGGCAGGCAGCTTCACGCTCGACGTGTCGGCGCTGAAGCCGGCGAAGGCGGCATCGCCCGGCACTTCGGTCGACGGCGAGATCGCGCTGGTGCTGCACACGTCGGGAACGACGGCGCGGCCCAAGATCGTGCCGCTGTCGACGGCCAACCTTGCGGCCTCGGCGCGCCATATCGCGGAATCTCTGGCGCTGACGCCGGCCGACCGCTGCATGAACATCATGCCGCTGTTCCATATCCACGGGCTGATCGCCGCGACGCTGTCGTCGCTGGGCGCCGGTGCGTCGGTCTCGTGCACGCCGGGCTTCAACGCGCTGCGCTTCTTCGCCCAGCTCGAGGAGGTGAAGCCCAGCTGGTACACGGCGGTACCGACCATGCACCAGGCGATCCTCACGCGCCTGCGCAGCCACGCCGATGCCGCCAAGGCCGCCAAGCTGCGCTTCATCCGGTCCTCGTCGGCCTCGCTGCCGCCGCAGGTCATGGTCGAACTCGAGGCGGCCTTCGACTGTCCGGTGATCGAGGCCTACGGCATGACCGAGGCCAGCCACCAGATGGCGTCCAATGCGCTGCCGCCGGGCAAGCGCAAGCCGGGCGCCGTCGGCCTGCCGGCCGGTCCGAAGATCGCCATCATGGACGAAGCCGGCCACTTCCTGCCGCAGGGCGCGATCGGTGAGGTCGTGATCCAGGGGCCGAACGTCACGGCCGGTTACGACAACAATCCCGACGCCAACCTCAAGGCCTTCGCCGACGGCTGGTTCCGAACCGGCGACCAGGGCCGCTTCGACGAGGACGGCTACCTGTTCCTGACCGGCCGGCTGAAGGAGATCATCAACCGCGGCGGCGAGAAGATCAGCCCGATCGAGGTCGACACGATCCTGATGGACCACCCGGCAGTCGAGCAGGTCGTGACCTTCGCGATGCCGCATCCCATGCTGGGCGAGGATGTCGGCGCTGTCGTGGTGCTGCGGTCGGGCATGGAAGCGACGGAGCGCGAGCTGCGCGACTTCGTGGCCAAGCAGGCCGCCGACTTCAAGGTGCCGCGCAAGATCGTGTTCGTGAGTGAGATCCCCAAGGGCGCCACCGGCAAGCTGCAGCGCATCGGCCTCGCGGCCAAGCTCGGTCTCGCCGAAGCAAAAGCCTGAGGGGGCCAACGTGACCTCGATCTGCGTTTTCGGCGCCGGTGCGATCGGCGGCCTGATGGCCGCCAAGCTCGAAATGGCCGGCACGCCCGTCACCGTGGTGGCGCGCGGCCCCCATGGCGAGGCGCTGCGTACGAGGGGCCTCGTCCTGTTGAGCGACGGCAAGGAGACGGTCACCGAGCCGAAGGTTGCTTCCGATCCCAAGGAAATCGGCCCGCAGGACTATCTCGTCCTCACCCTCAAGGCGCATTCGCTCTTGCCGGCGATGGCGCAGCTCGAGCCGCTGATCGGGCCGCACACCACCATCGTCGCGGCGATCAACGGCGTGCCCTGGTGGTACACCTACAAGCTCGGCGGCGACTTCGAAGGCAAGCGCATCGAGTCGGTCGATCCGGGCGGTGCACTCACGGCTGCGCTGCCGCCGTCGCAGGTGCTGGGCAGCATCGTCTATCCCGCCGCCGACGTGGTCGAGCCTGGGGTGATCCACCACACCTATGGCGACCGCTTCACTCTGGGTGAGCCGGACGGCAGCCGCAGCGAGCGCGCTGCCAAGCTCTCCGAGCTTCTCATCAAGGCCGGCCTCAAGGCGCCGGTGCGGCCGCGCATTCGCGACGAGCTGTGGGTCAAGCTCTGGGGCAACATGGCCTTCAACCCGATCAGTGCGCTGACCGGGGCGACGCTCGACAAGGTGATCGCCGATCCCGGCACGCATGCCGTCTGCCGCGCCCTGATGGTCGAGGGCCAGGCCGTCGCCGAGAAGCTCGGGGTGAAGTTCGCCATCAACGTCGACAAGCGCATCGCCGGGGGGGCCGAAGTGGGCGCGCACAAGACGTCCATGCTGCAGGACCTCGAACGCGGCCGGCCGCTCGAGATCGAGGCTTTGCTCGGCGCCGTCGTCGAGATGGCGGAATGGGTCGGCGTCGACATGCCGATCGGCCGCAGCGTGCTGGCGCTGGTCCGCCAGCGCGCCGCGATGCGCTGAGGTGATGGGGCGGTGATGGAAAAGGTCGAGCTCGTCTTCGATCCCGACAATGCCCGCGCCGCGGGCTATGTCGGCGAGCGTCTCGGGATGTTCAATGCGAGCCGCACCGGCAGGTCCGACTACTACCCCTGCAAGATCTTCCTGAAGGGCGAGAAGGGGGAGACCCTGGGCGGCCTGCTCGGCTACCTCTGGTCGGACTGGCTGTTCGTCTCGATCCTGTGGGTCGACGAGGCGCTGCGTGGGCAGGGCCACGCCACCCGCCTGATGGACGCCGCCGAGGACTATGCCCGCCAGCGCGGCTGCCACTCGGCGCATCTCGACACCCACACCTGGCAGGCCCGCCCGTTCTACGAAAAGCGCGGCTACGAGGTCTTTGCCACCCTCGACGACTACCCGCCGGGGCACAAGAAGTTCTTCTTGAAGAAGAGGCTCTAACAGGCCGTCGGGACGTAGAATTGGGCTGATAAACGAAACAAACGAAATAAACGAAACAGTCGAAATGGGTGTCGCACCCCTGCGGAATTTGGGTCAGGGTGACCGTCGTCGGACCGGCCTTGTTGCCTGCTGCTTCGAAAAAAACTAGTGAAATCAGTCCCTTGGAGTGCCTCTTCCGCGGCCGGCCGGGGGCTTACCAGGGGGCGATGGCGGCGCTAGCATATGAGCATGAACAGGGTCCTCATGGCGGAACTTGAGAAGCTCGACGCCGACGAGCGCCTGCGTCTTGCCTACGACTTGCTCGATAGCGTCGCCCAGGCCGAAATTGCCCGTCCCATCACCGACGCCCAGCGACAGGAATTGCGCCGCCGGCTGGCGGATTATCGCGCCAAGCCTGACGAGGCCGTAATGACCCTCGCTGACATCCGTCGCGAAGCTGGCCTCTCGTGATCCGTGCGGCTGGCGGTCGTATACCGACATGCGGCCAGCCGCGAAGTGGTCGAAGCTACCCTGCGGTATGAACGGGAAAGGCGCGGATTGGGCGGTGCCTTCCTCGATGAGATTGGACGTATCGAGCGGCACGTCTGCGATGCACCCGGCCTCTATCAACTCGTAGAAGCGCCAATACGCAGAGCCACACTGCGCCGGTTTCCGTTCGGGCTCTTCTATCTGGAAGAATTGGATCGGATTGTCGTTCTCGCTTGTCTCGACCTGAGACGGGATCCGCAAATGATCGGAGACATTGTCGCGCGTCGCTGACGGCTCAGCGAACGCCGAGATCCTTGAGCCGCTTGTCGAGCGACAGCAGGTCGGCCCAGCTCTGGCGTTTGCTGGCGGGAGTGCGCAGGAGGTAGGCGGGGTGGAAGGTCGGCAGCGCCGGGACTTCGCTGCCGTCGTCGAGGGTGAGCGTCGTCCATTTGCCGCGCAGGCGGGTGATGCCCTCGGTCGTGTTCAGCACGGCCTTCACCGCCGTGCCGCCGGCCAGCACCACGATCTTCGGCCGGGCGAGCTCGATGTGGCGGCGGGTGAAGGCGAGGCAGATCGCCTGTTCCGACAGGGTCGGCGTGCGGTTGCCGGGCGGCCGCCAGAACAGGACGTTGGTGATGTAGAGATCGCGCTCGCGGCTCATGCCGATGGCTGCGAACATCCGGTCCATGAGCTGGCCGCTGACGCCCACGAACGGCTTGCCGAGCCGGTCTTCGTCGGCGCCCGGCGCCTCGCCGACGATCATCACCGGCGCGCCGGCCACGCCGTCGGCGAACACCGTGTTCTTGGCCGTGCGCTTCAGCGCGCAGCCTTCGAAGGCGCGCACGGCCTCTTCCAGGTCGGCGAGGGACATCGCCCGGCGCGCGATCTCGCGTGCATCCTCCGCGAGCTGCGGCGATTCGAGAGGGATGGGCCCGCGCGCGACCGGTTGGGCGGCGGGCGCGCGGATCGGCGTCGGCGCAGCGGGGGTGGGCGAGGCGGGCGCGGGAACGGCGGCCACGGCCGGGGGGGCCGGGGCGAAGCGGTCGATCGCCTCCTCGCCGATCGTCTCGTCGATCCCGTGATCGACGTACCAGCGCAGCAGCGCGGCGGCGTCCTGCGGAGCGAACGCCGCTTCGGTCATGCCAGGCTCTTGAGGTAGGCGGCGAGGATCGGCGCCCACATCGCGGCGTCGGCATGACTCGCCATATGGCCCTTGTCCGACGGCATCTCGACATAGGTGAGATCGACACCGGCCTTGCGCATGGCGAGCGCATGGGCGGCGCAGTCGGTGAGGTCGAACAGTCTGTCGGTCTTGGAAATGACGTAGAGGACCTTGGTCTGCTTCAGCCGGTCGTACTGACCGGTGATGTCGAAGCCGTCGATGGCGCGGCGCAGGGTGACCAGCGAATGGCCATCGTAGATCTGCGCCCAGCTCTTCGCGGCGACCTTGGCCTCGGCTTCGCCCTGGCCGTAGTTCAGGAGCGTCTCGTAGCGGATCTGTTCGAGCGTGCCGGCAATGCCGCCATTCTCGTAGTACCAGCCGCCGTTCCAGTTGGGATCGCCGGCCAGCCGCTGTTGCAGCGCCTCCAGGCCGCCGAGGCGGCCCGGTGCGCGCGGCGCGGTGACCGAGGCCGCGATGCCCTTCATGAAGCCCGGGTAGGACGCCGCCCACTGGAACGACTGGAAGCCGCCCATCGAGGGGCCGACCACGGCGACGAGGCTCTTCAGGCCCAGCGAATCGACCAGCAGCTTCTGGCTGGTCACCATGTCGCGCAGCGTGATCTCGGGAAAGGTCGGGCCGTAGGGCTTGCCGGTGGCGGGGTCGAGCGAATTGGGGCCCGAGCTGCCGTGGGCCGACCCCAGCGCATTGACCGAGACCACGAAGTGGCGGTCGGTGTCGATCGCCTTGCCCGGGCCGATCAGCCCGTCGAACCAGCCGGCCGCCCCCTCGGCCACGCCGCGCCCGCCCTTGCCGGCGGCATTCCTGCCTGCAGCGTGATGGGACGAGGTGTAGCCGTGCACGACCAGGATGGCGTTGTCCTTGGCCGGCGCCAAGGTGCCATAGGTCTCGTAGGCGAGTTCGAGGACGGGGAGCGTCTTGCCACTTTCCAGCCGGAAATCGCGTGCAGAGAAGGTCTTGCTCTCGATATCGGTCAACTCAGGCACAGGAATTCCCCTTTTCAGCGGGTGGCGATCCCGCCCCCGACACGCTATCTAAATCAAAGGATTGCCGCCGCACAGGCGTGCGTCCACCCGGAAAATGGAATTGCAGGGCGATACAGCATGACGCGCGAGGCGATGGAATACGACGTGGTGATCGTGGGCGGCGGTCCGGCCGGACTGTCGGCGGCGATTCGCCTGAAGCAGCTCGCCGCCCAGCGCAATCACGAAGTCTCGGTCTGCGTGCTGGAGAAGGGCTCGGAACTGGGCGCCCACATTCTGTCGGGCGCCGTGGTCGATCCGATCGGTCTCAACGAACTCATTCCCGACTGGAAGGAAAAGGGCGCGCCGCTCGAGACCCAGGTCACCGACGACCAGTTCCTGTTCCTGACCAAGAGCGGCTCCTACCGCTTCCCCAATTTCCTGCTGCCGCGGCTGATGAACAACCACGGCAACTACATCGTCAGCCTGGGCGAGGTCTGCCGCTGGCTCGGCCAGCAGGCCGAGGAGCTGGGCGTCGAGATCTATCCGGGCTTTGCCGCCGCCGAGGTGCTCTATCACGAGGACGGTTCGGTGAAGGGCGTCGCCACCGGCGACATGGGCATCGCCAAGGATGGCACCCACAAGGACAGCTATACGCCCGGCATGGAGCTGCACGCCAAGTACACGCTGATCGGCGAAGGCGTGCGCGGCTCGCTCGCCAAGCAACTGATGGCCAAGTTCGACCTGCGACGGCGTCGATCCGCAGAAGTTCGGCATCGGCATCAAGGAGCTCTGGCAGGTCGATCCCGCCGTCTTCCGCAAGGGCCTGGTCGTGCACTCGCAGGGCTGGCCGCTGTCGGAGACGAACAGCTCGGGCGGTTCGTTCATGTACCATTTCGGCGACAACCTAGTCGCCATCGGCCTCGTGGTGCATCTCAGCTACGAGAACCCGTATCTGTCGCCGTTCGACGAGTTCCAGCGCTTCAAGACCCATCCCGACGTCGCCAAATACCTCAAGGGCGGCAAGCGACTGGTCTACGGCTCGCGCGCCATCAACGAAGGCGGGTTGCAGTCGATCCCGAAGCTCACCTTCCCCGGCGGCGCGCTGATCGGCTGCTCGGCCGGCTTCGTCAACGTGCCGCGCATCAAGGGCAGCCACAATGCGGTCAAGAGCGGCATGCTGGCGGCCGAGGCGGCGTTCGAGGCGCTGGCCGGCGGCAAGACCGGCGGCGACGAGCTGATTGCCTATCCGGTGAAGCTGAAGGCCTCGTGGGTCTGGAAGGACCTCGACAAGGTGCGCAACGTGAAGCCCGCGCTGAAGTGGGGCACCACGCTCGGCACCCTCTATGGCGGTCTCGACATGTGGCTGCACGATCTCGGCCTGCGCGTGCCGTGGACCTTGCGCCATCACAAGGCCGACCACGAGTCGCTTCGCCCGGCCAGCGAGTTCCAGCCGATCCAGTATCCCAAGCCCGATGGCGTGATCTCCTTCGACAAGCTCTCCTCGGTGTTCCTGTCGAACACCAATCACGAGGAGGATCAGCCCGTGCACCTCAAGCTGCGCGATCCGTCGATCCCGATCGCGGTGAATCTGCCGCTCTATGCCGAGCCGGCGCAGCGCTACTGTCCCGCGGGCGTCTATGAGGTCGTGACGGCCGACAACGGCCAGCCGCGCTTCCAGATCAACGCGCAGAACTGCGTGCACTGCAAGACGTGCGACATCAAGGATCCCGCGCAGAACATCGACTGGACTGTCCCCGAAGGCGGCGGCGGTCCCAACTATCCCAACATGTGAGCCTGATGAACCGCACCCCCTTCGCGCTGCTGTCGGCGGCGCTGCTGTTCGCTCTTCCGCTACCCGGCCAGGCCCAGCAGGGCCCGGCCCCGCAAGGCGGGGCCCGCGCCCCGACGACCCGTCCGCCGGCCGTCCAGCCCGGTCAGCTGCTGGCGCCGATCTCGCTGCAGGGGCGCTATCTGGCGGCCCGCGTGGGCGAGCAGGATCACGACTACGATGCCGCCGCCGACCAGATGGATCAGGCGCTGGCGCTGACGCCGCTCGATCCGGAACTGATCTACGCGGTGTTCCGCCTGCGCATGTATGCGGGCCGCATCGACTCCGCCGCCGAGCTCGCGCCGGCCGTGCTGGCGACCCGCCCCGGCGACGGTTTCGCCAACCTCGTGATGGCGATCGAGTCGATCAAGAAGGGGGATTACAAGGCGGCCGAACGCCAGCTCACGCAGATCGGCGCCGAGAACCAGCTGGGCGCGCTGCGCGAATATGTGATGGCCTGGCTGAAGGCCGGCGAGAAGGACTTTGCGGCAGCGCGTTCGTTCCTCGCGCGCCTGAAGCCCGCGGCGGGTGAGCGCGCCGAGGCGCCGGCGCTGGTGATCGAGGCCCAGATCGACGAGATGGCGGGCGACAAGGCGGCCGCCGAGGCCAAGTACCGGCGCGCCATCTCGCTCGACCGCAACGGCCTGCGCACCACGATCGCTGTGGCCGAAGGGCTGCGCCGTCTCGGCAAGGGCGACGAAGCGCGCGAGATCCTGAAGACCTACGGCACGCGCTACAGCGATTCCGTCGTGATGGACGGGCTGATGGGGCCGAATGCCCCGATGCCCAAGCCGCCGTCGCCGGCCTCGGGGATCGCCGACATCATGTTCGACATCGGTGGCATCCTGGCCGCCGACCCGCGCAACCAGCGCACCGACCTGGCGCTGATCTTCTATCAGCTCGCCACGGCCCTGAAGCCCGAGCAGGATTTCGCCTGGCTGATGATCGCCGGCGTCTACGAGCAGTTCGGCCAGATCCCCAAGGCAGTCGCTGCTCTCGGTAAGATCAGCCCGACCTCGCCGCTCTACTGGCAGGCGAGACTGCGCACGGCGGCGCTTGACGCCCAGGAGGACAAGTTCGACCAGGCAGTCGCCCGGCTCAAGACCCTGGTCGCCGAAAAGCCGGATCGTATCGACGCGGCCCTGACCCTGGCCGACCTGCTGCGCGGCAAGGACCGTTTCGCCGAGGCGGTCGCCGCCTACGACACGGCGATCTCGCGCCTCGGCAAGCCCGACGAGCGGCACTGGCAGGTCTATTTCGGCCGCGGCATCGTGCTGGAGCGCACCAAGAACTGGCCCAAGGCCGAGGCCGACATGAAGAAGGCGCTCGAGCTCTCGCCCGAGCAGCCCTACGTGCTGAACTATCTCGGCTACAGTTGGATCGACCAGGGCCTGCACCTGCAGGAAGGCATGAAGATGCTGGAGCGCGCGACCGAGCTGCGGCCGGACGACGGCTCGATCACCGACAGCGTCGGCTGGGCCTACTACCGGCTCGGCCAGTACGAGAAGGCGGTGGAGTGGCTGGAGCGCGCGACCGAGCAGAAAGGCGACGATTCGACGATCACCGATCATCTCGGCGACGCCTACTGGCATGTCGGCCGCCGTCGCGAGGCCCGCTTCCAATGGGAGCGCGCGCTGCACCAGAATCCCGACAAGGACCGGCTGCCGGTCATCCAGGACAAGATCGCCAATGGCCTGAACCCGTCGAACGACAAGCCGACGGTCTACGAGAAGGCCGCCGACAGCAAGCAGGGCGGCTGATCGAAGGGCAGGCGACGTCTTGCTCGCCCGCGCCAAGGTCAATCTCTGGCTGAACGTCGTCGGGCGCCGTGCCGATGGCTTCCACCTGCTCGACTCGCTGGTGGCCTTCACCGATCTCGCCGACGAGCTAGAGGTCGTGCCTTCGTCGACCTTGTCGCTCGAAGTCGTGGGACCGCAGGCTCCCGCGCTCGCAGGCGATCCCGACAATCTCGTCTTGAAGGCGGCGCGCCTGCTGGCCGGACGGGCCGGGCTGGCGCCGCGTGCCGCGCTGCGTCTCACCAAGCGTATCCCGGTGGCCGCCGGGCTGGGCGGCGGCTCGGCCGATGCCGCGGCGGCACTCCTCGCCCTGGTCGATCTCTGGCGCGTGGCCATGCCCGAGGAGGAGCTGTTCGATCTCGCCGCCAATCTCGGGGCCGACGTGCCGATGTGCCTGGCCGGGCGGCCGGCCCTGGCGACCGGCATCGGCGAGCGTCTGGCGCCGGTGCCCGGCCTGCCGGCCTGCGCCATCCTTCTGGTCAATCCCGGGGTGGCACTGCCCACACCCGCGGTCTTCGGCGCCCGGTCCGGCGACTTTTCCTTGGCACGGCCGGTCGTCGGAGGCTGGCGCGATCTGGCCGATTTCGCGGCCGACCTCGGACAGCGCGGCAACGATCTCACCGAGGCCGCGATCTCGCTTCGGCCGGAAGTCGCCGACGTCCTCGACCATCTGCGGCGCAGCGAGCGGGCGGCGCATGTCGCGATGAGCGGCAGCGGCGCCACCTGCTTCGCAATCTACGAGTCGATCGGCGACGCGGAGCGTGCTGCCTCGCGGCTGCCCGCCCGGTGGTGGCGGCACGCCGGCCGACTGGCCTGAGCTACGCCCGCGCGCGGTGGCGGACGACGAGCAGCGTCGTCAGGAGAAGCACGGCCCCCGCCTGGTGCATCGTGGCGATCGGGATGCTGACGCCGCTCAGGATGGTCGCGATCCCGAGCCCGAGCTGCACGAAGGCCATGCCCGCCGCCGCCAGGGTCTCCGAGCGCGGCGCCCGCCAGGCCATGACCAACACGCCCAGCACCAGCAGCTTGGCCAGCCATCGATGCACGAACTGGATGGTGGTGCCGTTCTCGAAGAGGTTGATCCACCAGGGCGAGAGGTCGAACAGGCCAGGCGGAATCCAGTAGCCCGACATGTCCGGGAAGGTGCTGTGCGCGGTGCCGGCGCGCAGGCCGGCCATGAAGGCGCCCCATACCAGCACGACGAGCAGGAAGCCGATCAACGCCGTCGCCGTGCGCGCCGTCCCGGGGTCGTCGCGCCGGACGGGCCGCGGGCTCAGTTCGAGGATCAGCCAGACCGTGTAGGCGTACAGGACGATCGCCAGCAGCAGATGGGCGGCGAGGCGGTAGTGGCTGACCGAGGGACGGTCGACCAGGCCCGATGCCACCATCGCCCAGCCCAGCGCGCCCTGCAGGCCGCCCAGCACCAGCAGCGCGAACAGGCGCGGCTTTAGATAGGGGGTGAGGGCGCCGCGCCACCAGAACCAGGCGAGCGGCAGGGCGAAGACGAGCCCGATCAGCCGTCCCCATAGGCGATGGATGTACTCCAGCCAGAAGATCTCGCGGAACTCCGGCACCGTGAAGTCGCGGTTCACCAGTCGGCCCTGGGGCGAAGACAGGTATTTCTGCAGTTCCGCCTGCCACGCCGCGTCGGAAAGCGGCGGCAGCCAGCCGGTGACCGGCCGCCACTCGACCATCGAGAGGCCTGATTCGGTGAGCCGCGTCAGCGCGCCGATCACGATCATGAAGAAGATCATGCCGGCGACGACGATCAGCCACTGGCGCACGGAGGCGGGGACTTGCTGCATGGCCGCCGGAACATGGGGGAAGCGGACGCTGGCGTCATCAGGCATTAATGTCGCGAAGCGTGTGCTCGTCCGGGTGTCTTGCGCTCGCCCTCCGGGTTGTTTAACGGTTCGCATACGAACAATTTTCATCCATCGTTCCGGAACATCGCATGACTGCGTCCCCGCTGGCCCCGCCGGTCACCTTCGGGTCGAGCTTCAGTGACTTCTACGAGCGCGACGGCCTTGTCGGATTGGACGCCGCCTTCGTCGCATGGCTGAAGGATGCGAATGTCGACGTCCATGCCCGCCTGCTGGGGGCGCGCGCCGCGCCCGACGCGATGGCCGCGAAGGACGAGTCCAATCTGCTGATCGAGCTGGCACGCCCGCTCGAGGATTTCGTCGGATCCCTGTTCGGCGTCTCGCTCGAAGCGGCCGAGCTACGTGCCCGCCACCGGCACCTGGCGCCGCTCTACGACTGCAAGCGCCTGTTCGTGCAGCGCTATGTTGCGCGGGCCCTCAAGCCGGACGCGGCAGCGGCTCTGGACGGCGCTGCCGTCACGGCCGCGGTGAGCCTTCCGGTCACCTTGGAGGACGGGCTCGAAGCCTGGGAACTGGCGTTTGCACTCATGGTTCGGCACCTCATCGGGGCCGATTTCAAGGTCGAGACGCCGACGCCGGAGGTCGAGGCGCTGACGCGCTATGCGGCCTGGGCGCTGCATCATCCCGAGGGCAGGAAGCGGCACCAAGACGGGCCGCTGTTCAAGGTGCCGCACAAGCTCGACTTCGAACATCTCGTGCCGATCGAGACCGAGGTCGTCGACGGCGTGACGCGCATGAAGCTGCCGCGACCCATGCTGCGCCATCGCGAGGGCTTTGCCCTGACCGACCAGGGCTTCGACCTGGTGCGCGCGCTCGACCACGCGAACTACTGCATCTGGTGCCACAACCAGGGCAAGGACAGTTGCTCGCGCGGGCTGCGCGATCGCAAGACCGGCGCCTTCCAGAAGTCGCCGTTCGGCGTGACGCTTGCGGGCTGTCCGCTCGAGGAGAAGATCTCGGAGATGAACCTGCTGAAGAGCGAGGGCTTCTCCATCGGTGCGCTGGCGATGGCCGCCGTCGACAACCCGCTGCTGGCGGCCACCGGCCATCGCATCTGCAACGATTGCATGAAGGCCTGCATCTACCAGAAGCAGGAACCGGTCGACATCCCGCAGATCGAGACCCGCACGCTGAAGGACGTGCTCGCGCTGCCCTGGGGCTTCGAGATCTATTCGCTCCTGACGCGCTGGAACCCGTTGAACCTGCGTCGACCGATCCCGCGTGCCTCGACGGGCCGCACCGTGCTGGTGGTCGGTCTCGGTCCCGCGGGCTTCAACCTCGCGCATCATCTGATGAACGACGGCCATACGGTGGTGGGCATCGACGGGCTCAAGATCGAGCCGCTGCCCGAGGCGCAGTCCGGCGTCCGGATGGATGGAACGCGCGTGCCGTTCGCGGCGGTGAAGGACGTGGCGACCTTGCGCGAAAATCTCGGGGAACGCGCGATGGCGGGCTTCGGTGGCGTCGCCGAGTACGGCATCACGGTCCGCTGGGACAAGAATTACCTCAAGATGGTCCGCCTGCTGCTGGAGCGACGTGCACAGTTCTCGATGTTCGGCGGCGTGCGCTTCGGCGGCACGGTCACGGTCGAGAGCGCCTTCGCCATGGGCTTCGATCACATCGCGCTCTGTGCCGGCGCCGGCAAGCCCACCGTGCTCGACCTGCCCAACGGTCTGGCGCGCGGCGTGCGCGCGGCGTCGGACTTCCTGATGGCGCTGCAGCTCACCGGCGCGGCCAAGAAGGACTCGATCGCCAACCTGCAGATCCGTCTGCCGGTGGTGGTGATCGGCGGCGGCCTGACCGCGATCGACACGGCGACCGAATCGCTCGCCTACTATCCGCTGCAGGTCGAGAAGTTCCTCTCCCGCCACGAGACGCTGGTCGCCGAGCGCGGCGCGGCAGCGGTCGGGGCGAACTGGTCGCCCGAGGAGCGCGAGATCGCGGAGGAGTTCATCGCCCACGCCCGGGCGATCCGGGCCGAGCGCGAACAGGCGGCGCGCGAGGGACGCGAGCCCGCCATCACGAAGCTGGTCAACGGCTGGGGCGGCGTGTCGCTGGTCTATCGCCGCCGGCTGATCGATTCGCCGTCCTACACGCTCAACCACGAGGAGGTGCTGAAGGCCCTGGAGGAGGACATCCGCTTCGTCGAGGGCTTGTCACCCGTCGCGGTCGAGATCGACGAGGCGGGGCAGGCGAAGGCGCTGAAGGTCGCGGGCGAGCAGAACGGCGGCAAGGTCGAGGCCACCCTGCCGGCGCACACCATCCTCGTCGCCGCCGGCACGCAGCCCAACACGGTGCTGGCACGCGAGGATGCGACGCATGCCTTCATCGACGGCAAGTACTTCCGCGCCCTCGACGAGGCCGGCAACGCCGTGACGCCCGAGCGCGTCTGCAAGCCGGGCGACGTGCGCGTGCTGATGTATCGCCATCCCGACGACCGCTTCATGTCCTTCTTCGGCGACCTGCATCCCTCCTTCGCCGGCAACGTCGTGAAGGCGATGGGCGGGGCCAAGCAGGGCTATCCGGTGCTGACGCGGGCGATGACGGCGCTGCCGCCGCCCAAACGGACGCCCGCCGAGATTCTGGGAGAAGCCAACCGCTTGTGGCGCGCCCGCGTGGTTCGTGTCGACCGGCTGACGCCGACCATCATCGAGGTCATCGTCGAGGCGCCGGCGGCGGCCCGCAACTTCGAGCCCGGCCAGTTCTATCGCCTGCAGAACTACGAGGCGCGCTCGCGGCGGGCCGAGGGCACCCTGCTCACCATGGAGGGGCTCGCGCTCACCGGTGCCTGGGTCGACAAGGAGAGGGGCCTGCTGTCGCTGATCGCGCTGGAGATGGGCGGTTCGTCCGATCTGTGCGCCCTGCTGGAGCCTGGCGAGCCGGTGATCGTCATGGGGCCGACCGGCGCACCGACGGAGATCGAGCCCGGCGAGACCGTCGTGCTGGTGGGCGGCGGCCTCGGCAATGCCGTGCTGTTCTCTATCGGCCAGGCCTTCCGCAGGGCCGGCAGCCGGGTGCTCTACTTCGCCGGCTACAAGAAGATGATCGACCGCTACAAGGTCGAGGAGATCGAGGCGGCGGCCGACGTCGTCGTCTGGTGCTGCGATGAGGCACCGGGCTTCACGCCGGGCCGGCCGCAGGACAAGTCGGTCGTCACCAACATCGTCGAGGCGATGCGCCGCTATGCCTCGGGCGAGCTGGGCGACCAGCCCATTCCCTACGACGCGGCCGACCGCATCGTGGCCATTGGGTCCGACGGCATGATGAACGCGGTGCGTCTGGCGCGGCATGCCGCGCTGAAGCCGTATCTGAAACCCGACCATGTGGCCTTCGGCTCGATCAACTCCCCCATGCAATGCATGATGAAGGAGATCTGCGCCCAGTGCCTGCAGCTGCACCGGGATCCCGAGACCGGGAAGGAGACGGTGGTCTTCTCCTGCTTCAACCAGGACCAGCGGCTCGACCTGGTCGATTTCAACAACCTGCGCCAGCGCCTGCGCCAGAACTCGGTGCAGGAAAAGATCGGCGCCCTCTGGATCGATCGGTCGCTGAGGCAGCTCGGGGTGCGCGGCTAGACGAAGATCTTCCGCGCCACGATCACCAGCAGCGCGACCGACGCCACGACGATCACGAGCAGCGTGAGCAGGATGCCGGCCGCGCGGCCGGGATTTGTGTCCGCCGTCCGGGCGAGGCCGAAGGCGTGGGCGAGTCGCGCGACGATGAACCCGATGCCCAGCGCATGAACCAGCACGCGCGAGCCGCCGTTGATCTCGAGCAGGGCCAGCAGGACCAGCACCAGCGCGGCATACTCGGCGAAGTTCCCGAAGACACGGCTCATGCGGCTCATTTGGGCGTCGCCGCCATCGCCAAGGCTGACCCGGCTGCGGAAGCGCTGACGGATCACCAGCGCCGCGAGCAAAACACAGAGAAGGCCGGTGAGGGCGGCGTAGAAGGCGGTGACGAACGGCAGGGCCGGCATTGCCATGAAGGGACCTCCTACGGAGCACGCACGAAGCGGAACAGGACCTTGTCCTGGCTGTAATAGCGCAACTGGTCGACCACCTTGGGAAAATATTCGCTGCCCACCGTCACCGGCATGAAAGCGTCCAGGTCGAGCGGGCGCACGCCGACATGGAAACCCTGGTCGCTGAACGCCTTGGCGACGCCGTCGAGCGAATGGTCGTGCAGGGGGATCGATGAGGTCTCGGCGATCAGCTTGCGCCAGCGCGGCCACAAGGCGCTGTCCTTGTGGCAGCCCATGGCGGCGACGTAGGTGCCGCCCGGCTTCAGGGCCGCCTTGATGTCGGCGGCGTGCGCGGCGAGGTCCGGCAGCAGGTAGAGAACCTCATGGCTGAAGGCATAGTCGAAGGTGAGGCCGAGAGCGCCCGCGCTTTCGCTCACCCGATAGTCGATGGGGCGGTACCCCTTCAGCAGCTCGGCGCGGTCCACCGAGTCGCGCGCGATGTCGATTCCGGTCGCCGCCTTGAACGGATGCCGATCGTACAACATCCGCAGGAAGCCGCCCTGGTTGCAGCCATAGTCGAGAACGGACGAGTGGCGGAGATCCTCATAGACGGAGACGTCGATCATGCGCCGCCAGATCGGCGCATGGGCGGCCCCCATCGCCTCCTCGTCGGCGGCATTGCGGTTCCACGTCTGGATGATGGAAGACCGTCGCATCGCTTCCTCCTGTACGAGGCGAGCCTATCATGCCCGACCGCGCCAGGGATGGACGAGCAGCGGCCCCGCGATCAGGCTGCCGAAGGTCACGATGCCGACGGCGATTGCGACGAATACGCCCGGCAGGCCCCAGCCCAGATGCTCGATGGCGAACCAGCCCCCCAGCGACGCCACGAACAGCCGTGTAACACCGGCGGCAAACGGTGCCTTCATTCGGCCGGCGCCCTGGCTGGCGAAGGAAAGCGTCATGCCTATGCCGAAGACGAAGTAGAAGGGCGCGACGCGGGTGACATAGGCCACCGTGGCCGCGACCACGTCGGGATCGTCGGTGAAGAGGCGGGCCCAGCCCTCCGGGAAGAGCGCGACGATCCAACCGAAAGCGCCGATGCCCAGCCCGGCGACCAAGCTGCCGATCCAGGCGGCACGGACCGCCCGCCGCCAGTCGTTGGCGCCGGCGGCGACGCCTACGATCGTCGTGAGGCCGGAGCCGATGCCGAAGGCCAGCGGCACCAGCATGAATTCCAGCCGCACACCGATTCCGTAACCGGCGAGCGCTGCGACCCCGAAGCGGCCGACGAGCCCGGTGACCAGCATGGCCGTGAGGTTCGCGGTGAAGGCCGAGAAGGAGGCGATCAGGCCGACCCGCAGGATTTCCCAGAACAGCCGGCCCTGGAGGGGGATGCCGGTCGCCGCCGGCACGAAGCCCAGTTTGCCGCTCCACAGCGCCCGCGCCTGCAGCAAAGCCGAAACCGCCGACGTCAGCAGCGAGGAGAAGGCGGGGCCGGCCATGCCGATGCCCGGCCAGTCGCCGATGCCCAGCGCCAGCACGTAGGAAAGCGGCACCTGGGCGATCGAGGACAGGAGCATGTAGCGGCCGGGCGTGGCCGCATCGCCGCCCCCACGCAGCAGGGCCGAGAGGAAGAAGTTGGCCCAGATGAACAACGAGCCGGTGAACAGCACGTGGGAGTAGGTGAGCGCCCTGGCGAGCGCCGCCCCTTCGCCGCCGAGCAGCCGGTAGAGCGAGGGCGCCGCCGTCCAGGCGAGCAGCGTGAAGAGAAGGGCAAGGACCGTGCCGAGCACGAGCGCATGCAGCACCAGGGCGCGCGCGTCGCCGGTCCGGCCGGCGCCCAGGGTGCGCGCCATGGCGGCCGCCACGCCCCCGCCCATCCCGCCGGCCGCCATCATGGTCATCATCATCATGAGCGGGAAGACCAGTGCAAAACCCGCCAGCGCGTCGGTGCCGAGCCGCCCGAAGATGAACGTCTCGGCGATGGCCACCAGGGTCTGGACGATCATGACCGCGGTGGTGGGTGCCGACAGCTTCCACAGGCTCTTGCCGATGGGCGCGGTGAGAAGGGGGTGCGACAGGGAAGGCTCCGAATGCGTGCATATGCACTCTAACAGGCCGCGCCCTCGTGTCACCTTACAAACCCTGCGGGAGGCATTAGCTTTCGCCCATGACCCAGCAGACGGAACGTCCCCTCGCCAAGCCCTCGGTCCAGGTCGAGAACGACCGCGTCATCGTGACGGAATGGCGCTTCCCCCCGGGCAGCCATACCGGCTGGCACCGCCACGATCACGATTACGTCGTGGTGCCCATCACGACCGGCGAACTGCACATTTTCGACGGCAAGGCGACCGTGCCGGCGCCGCTGCGGGCCGGCGTCTCCTATTCCCGGCAGACGGGCGTCGAGCACGACGTCATCAATCCCAACGATTTCGAGTTCGTTTTCGTCGAGATCGAGGTCAAGGCCTGACGCTGCCGCCGGGCTGCCCCGCGCCCGGTCGCATTGACTTGGCCCCTTCAAGGGGTCATATGGGGTCCGCCCAGCGGTCTGGCTCGATCCTCGAGCCTCATGCGACTGCTCCAAGTCCAGCGGAAAGAATGGACTAAACCACGGAAATTAAATGAGTTTTGAGAGTTTGGGGCTGAGCGCCCCGGTACTGCAGGCAGTGGCCGAAAAGGGCTACACGACGCCTACCCTCATCCAGGAAAAGGCCATCCCCATCTGCCTGATGGGTCGCGATGTCCTCGGATGCGCCCAGACGGGCACCGGCAAGACTGCCTCCTTCGTCCTCCCGATGATCGACATTCTCTCGGAGGGCCGCGCCAAGGCGCGTATGCCGCGCTCGCTCATCCTGGAGCCGACGCGCGAACTGGCCGCCCAGGTGGCCGAGAACTTCGAAATCTACGGCAAGTATCACAAGCTCAACATGGCGCTGCTGATCGGCGGCGTGAGCTTCCCCGACCAGGAGCGCGCGCTGGAGCGCGGCGCCGACGTCCTGATCGCCACGCCGGGCCGGCTGCTCGATCATTTCGAGCGCGGCGGCATCCTGCTGAACGACGTCAAGATCCTGGTGATCGACGAAGCCGATCGCATGCTCGACATGGGCTTCATCCCCGACGTCGAGCGCATCGTCGCCACCCTGCCGCCGCTGCGCCAGACCCTGTTCTTCTCGGCGACCATGCCGCCGGAGATCAAGCGCCTGGCCGACCGCTTCCTGAGCAACCCCAAGGAAGTGACGGTGGCGCCGCCGGCCTCGGCTTCCAAGAACATCGTGCAGGGCCTCGCGGTCGTGCCGGAAGAGGACAAGCGCGAGGCCCTGCGGGCCCTGATCAAGGAACAGGACATCAAGAACGCCATCGTCTTCTGCAACCGCAAGAAGGACGTGGCGATCCTGCAGGGGTCGCTGAAGAAGCACGGCTTCAACGCCGGCGCGCTGCATGGCGACATGAGCCAGCCCGCGCGCATGGAGACCCTGGAGAAGTTCAAGCAGGGCGAGATCCAGATCCTGGTCGCCTCCGACGTCGCCGCCCGCGGCCTCGACATCGTGGCGATGAGCCATGTGTTCAATTTCGACGTGCCGTTCTCGCCCGAGGATTACGTCCATCGCATCGGCCGCACCGGCCGCGCCGGCAATACCGGTCATTCCTTCACCCTGGCCTCGCCCGATGAGGGCCCCCTCGTCGAGGCGATCGAGAAGCTGATCGGCACGGAGATTCCGCGCGTCGAGGTGCCGGGCATCGAGACCATCGCCTTCGAACCCTCGGACGGACGCCGTCGCGGCCGCGGCCGTGGACGCTCCGGTTCGAGCAGCAGCCGTGGCCGGAGTTCCGGTTCGAACTCCAGCAGCCGGCCGCCGCGCGAACCGCGGCCCGCATCCGAAGCGCGCCCCGAGCATGCACCCCGACCAGAGCGGGAAGCCCGTCCCGAGCGCGAAGCGCGTCCCCCGCGCGAGCCGCGCGCAGAGCGTGCGCATCGCGAGCCGCGTCCGGAGCGGGAAGCACGGCCTCAGCGGGAGCCCCGCTCGGACCGGCGGCCGGAGCGGTCCGACCGTCCGCGCCAGGATCGTCGCGACCGGGACGATACGCCGGCGCCGATGGGCCTCGGCGATCACGTGCCGGCTTTCCTCGCCCGCTCGGCGCGCTAGAATCGCGCGTCGCGGCGGAGGGCGTTCATGCAGACCATATTCGTCATGGTGAAGTGCGAGCTCGGCAAGGCCTATGAGGTCGCCGACAGTGCCGTCGCCGTGGAGCAGGTGTCGGAGGTGTATTCGACCTCCGGCCAGTACGATCTCCTGATGAAGTGCTACCTCGACGCGAAGACCGACATCGGTCACTTCGTGACGAGCCAGATCCAGACGCTGCCGGGCGTGAAGGACACCTTCACCCTGATCACCTTCAAGGCGTTTTCCTGAGCACGGCCCTTCCGCGCCAGCATCTGCCGCGGGGCGAGGACTTCCTGCTCCTCCCGCCCTCCCTTCAGCCTTACGCCTACCGCATCGTCGACAGGCTGTTCGCCCATCGCGTGATCCGGCGCGGGTCCCGGATCCGGGAACTGCCGCGCGGGACCGAGATCGCGCCGGTCTATGTTGCCGGCGGACGAGAGCACGACGTGGCCTCGTTCATGGATCGCAACGTGATGGCCGGCATCCTGGTGATCCATCGCGGCCGGATCGTGCTCGAACGCTACGGCCTCGGACTGCAGGAGCACGATCGCTGGTCGACCATGTCGACCGTGAAGTCGATGACGGCGATGCTGGTCGGCGCGGCGGTGCAGGACGGCGCCATCGGGTCGATCGACGATTTGCTGACGGACTACCTGCCGGGGCTCCGGGACTCGGCCTATGAAGGCGTGACGCTGCGGCACGTCATGACGATGTCGTCGGGCGTGCGCTGGACCGAAGTCTATCCCGACCGGAACTCCGACGTGAACCGCTACTCGAAGTCGCTGGCCGACAAGGTGCCCGACGGCGTGCTGAAGCTGATGGCCTCGCTGCCGCGCGCTCATCCGCCGGGCAGCACCTTCCTCTACAATTCGGGCGACACGTTCCTGCTGGGCGCCGCGCTCACCCGCGCGGTGGCCAAGCCATTGGCCGATTACATGTCTGAGAAGGTCTGGC
>CAZPOS010000057.1:0-4009 GCA_964588065.1 uncultured Reyranella sp. | reverse complement strand
TGCGACGCCTTCTATACGCTGGAGAGCGAGGGCGGACAGGAGATCGGCGGCAGCCGCGCGGGCATGGTCCTGCGCGACTTCGGCCGCTTTGCCGAGTTCGTCCGCAACGACGGGGTCATCGAGGGGACGCACGTCCTGCCCGAGGGCTGGGTCGAGGCGGCCGCGACGCCCGCTTTCGTCGTGCCGGCGCCCTCGGTTCCCGACATCACGCATTACGGCTACAGCTGGTGGCTGGGTGACGGCGTGATGGCGGCGCTGGGTCATGCCGGTCAACGCATTGACATCTTCCGGGGCGAAGATCTGGTGGTGGTCACTCTTGCCGCCCTGCCGCAGCCGCCCTATGTGCCGGCCACGGATCATGATCGCCGCGCGGAGATCGTCATCTTCACGCAGGCCGTCAGGGCGGCCTGCATGGCGACCAACTGAGAGAGCTGACGATGTCGACGACGCCTGCCAAGAAACTCGAACTCCTGGTCGAGCGCATCGTGATGGGCAGTCGCTGGCTCCAGGCGCCGCTCTACATCGGCCTGGTCTTCGTGCTGGGCGTCGTGGTCGTGAAGTTTCCCTTCAAGATCTGGGAACTGATGCGCAAGGCGCTCACCGCCGAGGAGGCCGATCTCGTACTGGCGGTGCTGTCGCTGGTCGACCTGATCATGGTCGCGAACCTCGTCGTGATGGTGATCATCTCGGGCTACGAGAATTTCGTCAGCCACATCGACGTCGACAATACGCGCGACCGGCTCGCCTGGTTCGGCAAGCTCGATGCCGGCTCGCTGAAGATCAAGCTCGCCAGCTCGATCGTGGCGATCTCGTCGATCCACCTGCTGCAGCGCTTCCTCGAGGCCGGGGACTACGACAACGGCAAGCTCTACGCGCTGGTCGTCATGCACATGGCCTTCGTGGTGTCGGCGCTGCTGCTCACCTACATCGACAAGATCGCTTCCGACAAGAAAGCGGGCGGGCATTGACCCGCGGCGGCCGGGCCGTCCTCGCCATCTGGGTCGACATCGACCCGGCCGACGACGCCTTCTTCGAGCACTGGCACAGCCGCGAGCACCTAGAGGAGCGCGTCTCCTGCCCCGGCTGGCTGCGCGGCAGCCGCTTCAGGGGCGTGACGCGGCCGGGCCGCAATCTGCTGTTTTACGATGCCGAGACTGCCGCTGCCTTCGAGAGCGAGACCTATTACGCCCGGCTGCGTGCGCCCAGCGAGATGAGCCGCGCCATCTTTCCGAAGTTCCGCAACACCTCGCGCACAGTCTGCGCGGTCGAGCAGCGCTGGGGCGAGGGAATCGGCGCGGCCGTTCTGACCCTGCGCATGAAGGGCAGCAACGTCGCGCCCTTCGACAGTCTCGCTTCGCCCGAGACGGCCCGCGTCGACCTGCTCACCGGCCGTGCCGGCGTCGGCCAGGCGCCCACGGCCGAGAAGGACCTGCGTGGCTTGCCCGACCTGCAGATAGAACGGGCGCTGGTCGCCTTCTTCTGGTCGGTCGAAGCGGCCCAGGCCGCCCGCCAGCGCCACGCCCCGGAAGGCGAAGTCTTCGCCCTGCGCCACACCGTGTCGAAGAGCGATCTTCAGAGCTGAGTTGCTCCAATGACGCTCGAAGATTCTCGGCCCGTCGCCGTCAGTTGATCAGCCCGTAGAACTTCCCGGCGTTGGTGCAGGTGATCATCTTCACCTGCTCGGCCGGGACGTCGGCGAATTGTTTCTTGATGTACTTGTCGGAGTGCGGCCAGACGCCGTCGCCGTGCGGGTAGTCGGAGCCCCACATCAGGCTTTCCGCACCCATCTCCTCGATCAGCTTGGCGCCGATGCGGTCGAACTGGAACGTGGCCTTGCACTGGCGGCGCCAGTAGTCGCTGGGCTTCATCTTGAGGCCGAGGTCGGTGAAGCGGTCCTCCCATTCGAAGTCCATGCGGTCGAGCGCGTAGGGAATCCAGCCGCAGCCCGATTCGCCGAAGGCGATGCGGATGTTGGGGAAGCGTTCAAGCACGTTGGCGCCGATGATGGCGGCCAGGATGTTCACCAGGTTCATCTGGAAGCCGGAGACGACGGTGAAGAACACCGAGCGGCCGACCCGACCGGGATACTTCTCGATCGTGCCCGGCGGGACGTTCGGGAAGGTATGGAAGTGCAGCGGCAGCTGCACGTCGTTCACCGCCTTCCACAGCGGATCCCACATCGGGTGCCACATCGGCTCCATGTCCCACGAGCAGGAGAGCTCGAGTCCCTTTATGCCCATCTTGGCGACCCGGTAGGTCTCCTTCACGGCGGCGTCGATGTCGCCGTAGGGCAGGCAGGCCAGGCCGATGTGCCGGTCGGGATAGTGGCTGCAAAAGTCCTTCAGCCAGTCGTTGTAGATGCGCAGCATCTCGTTGCCGGCCTCGCGGTCGTTGAGACGGCTGGCGGCGCCCAGGATGCCGTAGATCACCTCGGCGTCGACGCCATCGCGATCCAGGTCCTTGATGCGCAAGTGCGGATCGGAGATGCGGCGGATGTCCTTGGCACCGTCGGCATAGAGGCCTGTCTCGGCCATGATGTCGACGCGGTGATGCTTGCCCGGCACGAACTTGGAGCCCGAAGGGCCGACGCCGTTCTTGAAGCCGAACGAGGCACCGTTCTTCGCCACCCATTTCGGCCCGTCATCGGTGTCGGTGACGTAGGGCATGCGGTCCTTGAGGTCGCGCGGCGCCATCGACGTGAACAGGTCGGGCGGCATCCATGGCAGGTCGAGGTGGCTGTCGGCCGAAATGCGCTTGTATTGCATGGCGTTTGGCTCCCTTTGATTTGTGAGGAGATTATGCGGGCCGGCCTGCACTCTCTGCAATGGCCCTACAGTTTCGCGGGTCGGCTATCGAAGTAAGCGCCCTCGTGACCGAGGAAGATCATCATCGCGATGACGAACGCGATCGGCAGGAAGCGTCGCCATGCGGGCAGGGCTGGATCGCGTGGCAGCGAACGGCGGCGCAGCCAGCCCCACAGCGCGTAGAGGAACCAGACCGGCATGGCGATCATCAGGGTGAATTGCGCGGCGCCATGGAAGGCACCGATTCCGGCCGCCTCTTCGCCAACGCCCTGGAGGCGCAGCCGGATCACTAGGATCACCGCGAGGACCACGCGTACGGTCAGCAGCAATGTCGCGGCTGCGGAAAGGCCCCAGAGGAGCCGCCTGAAGAGTGAATCGCCGAACGGTCGGACGAGCCAGCCGGCACAGCGCGGCGCGGCAAAGGCCGCGATCATCACGACGAGCATGGTGGGCAACAGCACGCCCATGTTGAAGAGCGCGTGCCCGGCGAAACAGCAAACCACTACCGTAAGGATGGCGAGCCAGACACTTTCGGCCACGGAGCCGGCGATCCCGAAAGCGCGATCCCAGCCGACATTCTCGCCGCGCGCTTCCGCCTGATGCAGCGCCTCGTGGGCCTGATAGCTGTCGTAACCGCCGCGCTTCACTTCCGCCCCCGCTTGCCGCCATATTGTGCGCGGCCTCTTTCGATCGCTCAAGGACGTGGAATGACATCAGACGCCGTCTCTCGCCTCGACGGAGACTTCGACTACATCGTCGTCGGCGCCGGCTCGGCCGGGTGCGTGCTCGCGAACCGGCTCTCGGCCGATCCAAAGAACCGCGTGCTGGTGCTGGAGGCGGGCGGGCGCGACAACTGGATCTGGTTCCACATTCCGGCAGGCTATCTCTTCGCCATCGGCAATCCGCGGGCCGACTGGATGTTCCAGACGGAGAAGGAGCCGGGGCTCAACGGCCGAGCGCTCAATTATCCGCGCGGCAAGGTGATCGGCGGCTGCTCGGCAATCAACGGCATGATTTCGATGCGTGGCCAGTCGCAGGATTACGACCACTGGCGCCAGCTCGGGCTCACCGGCTGGGGGTGGGAGGATGTCGCGCCGGTGTTCCGCAAGCTCGACAACCACTTCCTGGGCGATACCGAGCATCACGGCGCGGGCGGCGAATGGCGGGTCGAGGAATCGCGGGTGCGCTGGGAAGTGCTCGACGCG
>CAZPOS010000056.1:14426-25015 GCA_964588065.1 uncultured Reyranella sp. | reverse complement strand
GCGCAGCTACCGGCAGCGCTACAATGGCGGCGGCCGCCAGAAGAGCCTTCTTCATCAAAATCTCCCTACTTGCACAGCCCCTGCCGCAAACGGGCTAGGGCGAAAATTCGTCACGTCAACGAGGGCAATGTATCCGACCCACCCCAGTCGGCGCCACAAAGGAAGGAACCTCCGACGCTTTGTTGCCGCGACTGTGGCGCGCCAGCCACAGTCGCGGTGGAGCCCGTTCTCCAAATCATGAAATTTATCTTTCGAATCAATTCGTTAGAGACCAGCCGCGGGCAAGAACAGTGCCGGCCGTTTAGATGGACTGGCCAAAAAGTCCGGGCGAACACGTGGCGAAGCCCCCAACCGGCGACACCTGTTCAGGTCCAGCGCCCTCGCCCCGAGCCCGGGACCCTGAACACCATTCACACCTGAAGCACGTCGATCCTTGCTGCGCCGGAACGGCCCCGGACCTCGCCCGTTGAACAAACCTTGCCATCCAACGGAGCCTCACAATGCGTATTCCCGTCGTCCCGGCAGCCCTCGCCACCGCTTTCGCACTCGCGGTGCCGAACCTTGCGACCGCGCAGGGCGCCCCGCAGACCATCCAGCTCACGAAAGTCGATGTCGTAAAAGTGTCGACCGGCTACCGCGCCAGCAAGGTGATCGGCTCCACGGTGGTGAACGATGCCGGCGACACCGTCGGTAAGGTCGATGAAATCATCGTCGGCCCGGACGGCAAGGCGCCCTTCGTCGTTCTTTCGGTGGGTGGCTTTCTCGGCATAGGCGACAAGTTGGTGGCCCTGCCCTACGAGCAGATGCGGACCGACGGCAGCAAGATCGTGCTGCCCGGCGCCACCAAGGACTCCCTCAAGGGCCTGCCCGAGTTCAAGTACGCTTCCTGACGATGGGCGCGCTCTTAGACGAGATCGCGCATCCCACGTACCTGCCATTTCCCGTCATCGCAGCGCGGCTCCTGTTTGCCGCGCTGCTCGGGGCCTTGATCGGCTTCGAGCGCGAATGGCAGGCGAGACCGGCAGGCCTTCGAACACACATTCTGATCTGCGTCGCGGCCGCGACCTTCGGCATTCTGACCGTTGAAATCGCCCACTCCGAGGCGTTCGCCGACCGGCAGACGGCAAGCGATCCCCTGCGTGCAGTCGAAGCGGTGACCGCGGGTGTCGCATTCCTGGTCGCGGGGTCAATCCTGTTCACCCGCGGGGAGGTGCAAGGTCTCACCACTGGAGCCGGAATGTGGCTGGCCGGTGCCGTGGGCCTCTCGTCGGGCTTCGGTCTCTGGCAGATCGCCGGCCTTGGCACGGCCCTCATCCTCATCGTCATGAGCCTTCTCCAAACACTCGAGCGCCGACTGGGACTCGCCTCCCGAAAGCAGCCCGCCCCGGAAAAGGAAGCGGCTTCGGACCGCCGGGTCGGGAAGGACGATCCCGACCCGGAGTGCTAATCTCAGGGCTCCATGAGTCGGTCGTTTCTCCTCATCATTTCCCTGCTCGGTGCATCGGCCCCGCCGCCGGTGGCGGCACAGACCTCGCGTCCGGTGCCCGAACTCGGGAGCGCCAGTCCCCGCCAGTTGCCGGTCGCGCCCACACCGGGGCAGCCCCCGGCAGCGAGCGATGAGGTTAAGGACCCGAACACCGGGTGCGGTGTGGTGATGATGAACGCGGAGCCCGATGTCGGCATCACCTGGTCGGGCCCCTGCGAATACGACCTGGCGCAGGGCAAGGGCACCCTCCAGTGGTATCGCAAAGGCGTGCCGACCGATCGCTACGAGGGCGAGATGAAGGATGGCCTCTATGAGGGCCAGGGAAAGCTCACCTATGCCGACAAGGCCCGCTACGAGGGCTCTTTCAAGGCCGGCGAACGAGACGGCAAAGGAACGTACGTGTTTCCCAGCGGGGCCCGTATGATCGCGGAATTCCGCGAAGGACGGCCGCATGGGCATGGCATGTACGTCTGGACCAACGGCAATCGCTATATCGGCGACTTCCGTGACAATCAGCGGACAGGGCGCGGCACACTCTTCTATGTCGACGGCGGCCGTTACGAGGGAGAGTTCGTGAACGGCAAGATGCAGGGACGCGGCCTGCGCGTATGGGCCAACGGATCGCGATACGAGGGGGACTGGTCGAATGATCGAGCCAATGGATGGGGCACCAAATCCGGCGGCCCCGACGGGCAGGTGTTCACCGGAATGTGGAGCAACGGCTGCTTCCGCGATGGCCAGCGTTGGGCCACGGTCGGCGCCACGGCGCAGGCCTGTGGCTTCCAGTAACGGCGTCATATCGGCGAGCCCGGACCTCATCATGCTCCAGTTCCTCGAATGGGTGGCGGCCAAGCCGCGCCGACGCGAGGATGTGCTCGACGCCTGGCAGAGTTCCTGCCCGCGTTTCCCGGTGTGGGAGGATGCACGTGCCGAAGGGCTGGTGCGCCAGTGCGGCGGCGACGTGGGCGAGCGCAGGGTCGAGCTCACCGCACGCGGTCGCGCCGTCCTCGGTCGCGGCCTGAATAGAAGCTGACGCCGCCTCCCAAGTGCAATCGACAGGCCTTATAGTGGCGTCATGACGCTGCAGCGCGCTGCCCTGTGGGCCATCGTGATCGCCGCGACGATTTCACTGCTCGTCGCCGGCCGCGGGCTCCTGCTGCCGTTCGTGCTCGGTATCGTCCTCTGGTACATGATAGATTCACTCGCCGACACGTTCAGCCAGCCTCGGCTCGGCGGGCTGCGCCTGCCTCAGCCGCTGGCGCTGGTCGTTGCCGTGCTGCTGATCGGCGGGCTGTTCTGGGTCGTCGGACGGACGATCGGGCTCAATGTGCAGGCCGTCGTGGCGGCCGTCCCTTCCTACGAAAACCGGCTCACGAACCTCATCGAGCAGATTGCCCCGATGATCGGAATAGAGCAGGCGCCGACCCTCTCCGAACTCGTGGCGCGCATCAGCCTGGCGGACACCCTGGGCAGCATCGCCGCGGCGGCGGCGTCCGTCGTGAGCGTGGCGGGGCTCATCCTGATCTACACGCTGTTCCTTTTCGTCGAGCAGGCCCACTTCAAGAGCAAGCTCGCCGCCATTTTCCACGGGGACGGGCAAGAGGCGCGTGTCCTCTCCATTCTCGATCGAATCGACAGGGAAATCCGCGTCTACATCCGAATCAAGACGACGCTCGCCACCGCGACCTCGGCGCTCGCCTATCTCGTCATGGCTTCGGTCGGCGTCGACTTCGCGGGCTTCTGGGCGGTCATGGTATTCTTCTTCTACTACATCCCCACCGTCGGCTCGATCCTGGCCATAATCGCGCCGGCCCTTCTCACGCTGATCCAGTTCGACAACCTCACGCCTTTCCTGATCGTGCTGCTGGTCTTCGGATCCATCCAGGTCATAACCGCCAATCTCATCGAGCCGGCCATCATGGGCCGGTCGCTCAATCTTTCGCCGCTGGTGGTCATTGTCTCCCTGATCGTCTGGGGTACGATCTGGGGCGTGGTCGGCATGTTCCTGTGCGTGCCGATCATGGTGGTCGCCCTGATCGTGCTCGCACAGTTCGAGACGACCCGACCGATCGCCGTGCTGCTGTCGGCCGATGGTCGCATCCCGGAGTCGACGACATGAAGCGCCTGGTCCTGCTCCTCCTCTCCCTTGCCGCGATGCCGGCCGGGGCACAGGCGCCTCCGTCCGAGCCGTCGCCGAGGCCCGCTCCCCTGCCCGTCCCCCAGGGCGAAGTGATGTACTCGTGTCCCGGCGGAATGGACTTCGCCTCCTCCTACTCGGGCGATGGCGAGTTCGCGACCCTGCGCATGCCGGGCCAGCCCGATATCGAGCTTTCGCGGATCACTGCCGGGTCGGGCTTTGCTTTCTCGGATTCCTACTACGAACTTCGCGGCCGAGGGCGCGAAGTGACGCTCACCGCCGCAGGCCGCTCGATGCGTTGCCATGCCGCCGGACGGCCGGGCGAGCCGCCGCGCACCTACTCGGGTGGCGGCCTGACCGTCACCCTGTTCCCGGACGGGACCTTCCGACTCCGCGAAAAGCGGGACGGATCGGCCGAGCCGGTCCTCGACCTTGGCGAATGGGCGCAGGAGGTCGAAGGCGGCGTGCGGCTGATTCTGCGCGGCGGCGCCGGCAGCCGGCGGTCGTTTCGAGAGATCGGTACCGACAAGCTGATCGCCGAGGACGGAACGGAGTTGCCGCAGGCCGCAACGGCCGATCCCATCGACGGCCGGTTCAAGCTCGCCGGCATGTATCGCGACGCACAGGATGGCGGCCTGTTCGCGCCCTGCCTGGTCGGCCGCGTCTATGGCGTCGCCCCCGGGGGCGCCGAACCGGATCTGGAAAAGGCCTGGGTGGAGGCCACCCCCTCCCGCGAAGCATTTCTCTATGTCGAGATCATCGGCGGTTTCGACGGCAACAACTCGGTCACAGTGGATCGCTTCGTCGACCTGAAGCGCAACGGTGCTTGCCCGGCCCTGGCGGCCCGCGGCTCGGCGCTGCGCGACACCGAATGGCGGTTGATCGAGCTCGACGGCCAGCGTCTCGTCGTCGACGACTGGCGGCGGCGGCCGCTGATGCGCCTGGACGATCTCGACCGGTTCACCGCCTCGACGGGCTGCAACACCCTGGCCGGCGACTATGTGCTCGATCCAGCCGGACTGCGCTTCACGCCAGGGCCCATGACATTGATGGCGTGTCCGCCGGCCGAGACCGCCATCGAAAAACAGTTCGTCGCGGCCCTGAGCGCGATCAGGACCGCACAGATTTCAGGGACCACGCTCGATCTCAACGACGAGACCGGCAAGCGGCGCATGCGGCTCGAGGCCCGCGGTCGTTAGCGAACGCTTTCGAGATCGGCCTCCAGCACCAGTCTTTTTCCATCCTCGATGGTGAGGCGCAGAAACGGAATTCCCGAGGAGACGACCGGTCCGCCGGCGCTGCCCTCGTACTCGCGGTCGACCTCGTCGAACAGACGGACGTAGAGTTTCCACTCGGCCATTCCGGCCTCGAGGGGCACGCTCGCCGGCGTGTTCCAGTCGAGCGGGCGGGTCACCCCCTTCACCATTCGATCCACGGTGACGTCCCGAACCAGCGTGGCCTCGAAGCGGCCGATCGTGGCGGTTCGCGCCGCCTTCGTGGCCGCTTTGGCGACGACCGCGACGCAGATCTGGCTGGGACGGTCCTCGCGCACGAAAGCAACCGATCCGCTGTTCATGGTCTCGTCCGGAATGTCGTCGATCCAGCCCAACCGCTCGACGATGACGACACGCCGTTTGCTCTTGTCGAAACGCCACCCCGGCGGAGGATCGAAGCACCGCCGTACAGTCCGCGCCTCGCCGGCCGGCGCACGCGCCAGGATTTCCGGCGACACCAGCGTATTGGACTCCGGTTCGGCGGACCTCACCTTCTGGTCGAACGCGAACGCGCCGACCTTCTCCGGGATCGAAGTGAACAGCAGCTGAAACGCCACGATGCGCGACGCATGACGTACGAAGAGCGTCCCCGAGGCGAATCGCGCGTGCTTGGCATCGCTGGGGAAGGCGCTGCGCGGCACGACGAACTTCAGGCGCTCGGGCCCCACGACGGCCTCGCCCCGCCATGAGCCGATCGTCAGCACGGGCGGGATTCGGTCTCGCGTCAGGCGCAACCCGAGGACTTCGATCTCGACGACGGGATCGCCGCCGGCGGGAGTAGCGGCGGACGCGTCCGCCGGCGCCGGGCGGCCAGGGGGCAGGAACACGGGTGTATAGGAGAGGATGACCGGCGTGGCATCGAAGGAAGCCATCCACTCCAGGTCAGCCGGCACTACACTTGCCGCCTGCGCCACGTCAGCGGCCCCGCCGGAACGATCGATCGCAGATCGAAGCGCGGCATTCAGCGCCTCGAGCCTGGCGAACATCTCCCGTCGCGCGGCAGGCAAACGGTCGAAGCTCTGTTCGCGCTCCGGCTCGTAGCGCGACGCCAGCGCATCGAACAACAGGCTCGCCGCCCGGAACGACGAAAGCAGTTCGAGACGCGTCAGGCTGTCGGAACGGGTCTGCAGTTCGGTGCGCTCCACCTGCAGGATGACGAGTTTCTCCGCGATCGTCGGCGGCGCGGGAACCCGTCTTTCCTCGTTCAACTGCGCATACGCCAGCGTCGTGCCCGTAATCAAAACGAGCATCGACAGCAGAAGCGTCAGGGTGCTGTTACCCCAAGGCCATTCGGATGCGGGCGAGCGGGCCGTCATACGGCGTTCTCTAGCACGGCTGCCGGCCTGTGACCGGCGGCTTGTCGGTCTCAGTAGGAGAACAGTACCGGAAGGGGCGACGCCAGGATGAGATCGCGCGTCACGCCGCCGAAGATCATCTGGCGGAGGCGGCTCTGCGTGTAGGCCCCTTTGACGATTAGATCGGCTCCCAGCGCCAGCGCCCGGTCGACGATGGTCTGGCCAGCACTCTTCGCGCCAGGCTTCACGTGCTGTCCGGTGACGTTGAGACCGTGGCTCTTTAAGGAGTCCGCGATCTCGATGGCCGTCGGCCCCGGAACCATCGCACCTTCGACGCTCAACACCTCGATCGTCTCGGCGCCGCTCAGGACCGGCATGGCGAGGGAGATCGCGCGAGCGCTTTCGGTCGAGCCGTTCCACGCGAAGAGAATGCGCTTTCCCACCATCCCGCTGTACCCGGGCGGCACCACCAGAACCGGACGACCCGAGTCGAACAACGCCGTCTCGAAGACGCTTTCTGGCATCTTGGGCAGCGCGCCGGGCTGCGGCAGCACGATGAGGTCATAGGCCCTGCCGATCGTGCCGATGGCGGTCGGGCCGCTGTCGTCCGCCGAGCGCCACTCCGCGGCGAGACCGGTCGCGCGCTGGTCGAAAGCCTGCCTTACGGCCGACACTCGCTGGCGCTCCTCGGCATCTTCGGCCAGGCCACCGCCGATCGGAGCGCCCATGCCGGCATCGGCCCAGGCCATGCTCATGACGCCATAGGACGGCGGTTCGAGGCCGATCAGTCGCGCCCCGAATTTGTGCGCGATCTTGGCCGCCAGATCGAATGCAGACGGATCTTCCGACGTCCAGGCCATTGTCAGAATGGACTTCATGAGTCGCCCCCTCTTTGCTCGATCGACGATAACACGAGGCTCGCCGCGGCGCGCGCCACGATGAACTTGATACAATTCTCACATTGTATCGGTATGTCGGTCCAATACGTTAGGAGCGATTTTTCAAGTTGATTATTCGACGGGGCGCGGGTCTGCCCCAGCAATTCTCACTGTGGAGATGTCGATGCTCTCCTTTTTCCGGCGATTGATGGCGGACGAAAAGGCCGCCACCGCGATCGAATATACGCTGATCGCCTCCCTGATCGCCGTCGCGGCAATCACCGCGATCAGCACGGTCAGTGGCAAGGCCACCCTCTAGCGTCTAGCCCTATTTGGCCCCGGCTCGGGACGCCCGAGCTCAGGCGAGCTCGCGAGCCGATGGCACGATCCACGCGAAGCGGTCGGACAGCGCCGCCAGCGTGATCCGGTTGATGACGTCGGCAGCGATCGTATCGCCGCTGGTGGCATCCGGCAGATCGCGCGTCGCGACGGTATCAGCCGCGATCGTGCTCATGAAGCCCTGGTCCGTAGCCGCCCGCACCGTCGCCGACACGCACATGTGTGTCATGAAACCGCCGACGATGAGATTCTTGCGGCCGATGGAGGCCAGCCGCGCCGCGAGGTCGGTGCCGGCAAAGGAGTTCGGCAGGCCCTTGTCGATGACCGCTTCGCCGTCGCGCGGAGTCAGCTCCTTCACGATCTCGTAGCCCGATGAACTCGGGTTGAAGGCCTTGCCCTTGGACTGGTGCCGCACATGGACGATCGGCGCCCCGGCCGCGCGCGCTTTTTCGAGCAGTGACGCGAGCGCTTCCACCGCCGGCTGCACGCCGGTCAGCGGCAGCAATCCGTCCGTATACTCCCTCTGGGCATCGATGATAAGCAGGATACCGTCGGCCATTGTGGCCGGCGTCTTTTGCGCCCCTGCCATCTGCAGCATGGTCATCGCCATGTTCGTTCCTTCAGAATTCGTCGGTTGTGTAAGCCTCCTCGCCATCAACGCCCAAGGCGACCGCATTTGCAACACCTTCGGGAGGGGGTCTCAATGCCCCTCGAAGCATGTAGAAGATGTGCAGCGGTTATGAAGACCACAGCGAGCGACGCGAGGGGCCCGTGAGAGCGATCATCATCGGCGGCGGAATAATGGGACTGTCGACCGCCTGGGGATTGGCACGCCTGGGACATGAGGTCGAGCTCTTCGAACAGGGCCCCCTCCCCAGCCCCCTGGCCTCCTCGATGGATGAACATCGCCTGATCCGCCATCCCTACGGGACACATGTCGGGTACGCCCGGATGATCGACCAGGCCTATGCAGCCTGGGACCTCCTTTGGGCCGACCTGGGGGAAACCCTCTACGAGCCGACCGGGACGCTGGCGCTCACCGGCAACGGCGCGGACTGGGCAGAACGCTCCGCTGCCGCCCTGTCTTCGATCGGCCGGCCGATGACCGAGCTGTCGCTGGCCGAACTACCGCGCCGCTTCCCGCTGCTCGACACGAAGGGGCTAGAGCGCGCGTTCTGGATCGATACGGGCGGAGTTCTGCTGGCGCAGGACATCGTTGCCGCGCTGGTGCGCCATCTCGGCGCGAAGGCCGGCGTGCGGCTCCACGCCAGCACGCCTGTCCGTTCGGTCGATCTAGAACGGGGACAGGTCGTCACGCAGGCCGGCGGCGTCCATAGCGGCGATAGCGTCGTGGTGGCGGCGGGTGCCTGGGGGCCGCGCCTTCTTCCCGACCTCGGTTCGCGCGTCGTTCCCTCACGCCAGGTGGTGCTGTATTTCGATCTGCCGACCGAACAGCGCGCGGCCTGGGCGAAGGGGCCGATGATCATCGAGAAGACGGGAGACGTCGGGCTCTATCTGGTGCCGCCCGTCCGCGGGCGCGGCCTGAAAGTGGGCGACCACGAATTCAGCCGCGCCGGCGACCCTGCTGCAGGTCGCGAGGCGGAGGAAAGCGAAATGAGCGCCCTGCTCGACCGCTGTCGCAGCCTGCTCAGGGGCTTCGACCGCTGGAGTATCCGCACGCTCAAGGTCTGCTTCTACAGCGTGACCGACGACGAGCGCTTCATCGTCGAAACGGCAGGCGCCAAAGGTTGGGCCATGTCCCCCTGTTCCGGGCACGGCTTCAAGTTCGGCGCCCTCATGGGTCTCGAACTCGCGCGGACCATCGCCGAGGGTCGCGACGCCGCGGCACATGCCCGCTGGGCGGCCGGTCTGGGCGGCGATGGCCCGACCTGACAAAATGCAGGAATCCAGGGAGTGAAATCGAGATGGCAACTGCCAAGCGCCGACCGTCGAAGGCCGGACCGAAGAAGGAAACCGGATTGCGCCAGGGTCTGGCCACTTACGGCGATGCAGGTTTCTCGCTGTTCCTGCGCAAGGCTTTCATCAAGGCCGGCGGCTATTCCGACGATGCGCTGGACCGGCCGATCGTCGGCATCACCAACACCTTCTCCGACTATAATCCCTGCCACGGCAACGTGCCCGATCTGATCGAGGCGGTGAAGCGCGGCGTGATGCTCGCCGGAGCGCTGCCGATGGTTTTCCCGACCGTCTCGATCCACGAGAGCTTCTCCCACCCGACCAGCATGTTCCTGCGCAATCTCATGGCGATGGACACCGAGGAGATGATTCGCGCCCAGCCGATGGATTCCGTCGTGCTGATCGGCGGCTGCGACAAGACCCTCCCGGCGCAGCTCATGGCCGCGGCCAGCGCCGACCGGCCGGCCGTCGTGCTCCCGGTCGGTCCGATGCTGGTTGGCCACTTCAAGGGCGAAGTGCTGGGTGCCTGCACCGACTGTCGCCGCCTGTGGGGCCAGTATCGCGCAGGCACCTTCTCCGAGGCGGATATCGAGCAGGTGAGCGAGCGTCTCGCCCCGACCAAGGGCACCTGCATGGTGATGGGCACCGCCAGCACGATGGGCTGCATCGTCGAGACGCTGGGCATGGGTCTGCCGACCAGCGGCTCGATTCCGGCGACACATTCCGATCGGCTGCGCATTGCCGAACAGACGGGCCGGCTCGCGGCGGAGATGGCGGTCAAGCAGGGCCCGAAGCCCAGCGAGATCATGACCAAGGCCGCGTTCCGCAACGCGCTCACCGTGCTGCAGGCGATCGGCGGCTCGACGAATGCCCTGGTGCATCTGACTGCCGTCGCGCGCCGCCTGGGGATCGAGATCGAGCTCGAGGAATTCGACGAGATTGGCCGCAACGTTCCGGTGCTGGTCGACCTGAAGCCATCGGGCGATCACTATATGGAGCATTTCCATTGGGCGGGCGGCAATTCCCGCCTGATGAAGGAGATCCGGAAGACTCTCGACGAGACGTGCCGGACGGTCGCCGGCAAGACGCTGAAGCAGGTGATCGATGCCGCCGAGATGGTTCCGGGCCAGACGGTGATCCGCACCGCCAAGGATCCGATCAAGTTTTAGTGTCAAGTGACACCTAAAACTGTAAGTCTGCAGCCCGTCGCGATACTGCCGTGTCGGGCTGCAGATCAACAGTTTTTGGTGTCACATGACACTT
>CAZPOS010000056.1:0-14416 GCA_964588065.1 uncultured Reyranella sp. | reverse complement strand
GCCGGGCCAGACCGTGATCCGCACGCCGGCCAATCCCATCAAGCCCACGGGCGGCATGGCCGTGCTGCGCGGCAATCTCGCGCCGCGTGGCGCCGTCATCAAGCACGCGGCTGCCTCTCCTTCCCTGCTGACCCACACCGGCCGTGCGGTGGTGTTCGAATCGCTCGAGGATCTCGCGGCACGCGGCGACGATCCCAACCTCGACGTGAACGCCGACGACATCCTGGTGCTGCGCAATGCAGGACCCAAGGGCGCACCCGGCATGCCCGAGGCGGGCTCCTTCCCCATCCCCATGAAACTCGCGCGCGCGGGCGTGAAGGACATGATACGAATCTCCGATGCACGCATGAGCGGCACGGCGTTCGGCACCATCGTGCTGCACGTCGCGCCCGAGGCCGCCGTCGGCGGACCGCTTGCCCTCGTGAAGACCGGCGACCGCATCACGCTCGACGTTCCGAAGCGGCGGCTCGAACTTCATGTCGACGCCAGGACTCTCGCCGCGCGCCGCAAGCAGTGGAAGGCGCCACCGCCACATCCCGGCAGCGACCGCGGCTATACCGGCCTGTTCTTCAAGACCGTCCTTCAGGCCGATGAAGGCGTCGACTTCGACTTCCTTGGGCCGGCGAAGTGACCGAAGCCAGGCTCCCGCGTATCTCGGTCGTCGTCACCTGCTACAACTGCCGTGACTACATCGCCGCCGCCATCCGTTCGGTCGCTCGGCAGACGCTGCGCGATTTCGAGTGCGTGATCGTCGACGACGCGTCGACCGACGATTCGGTCGTGGTCGTGGAGCAGACGCTGGCGGAGCTTGCGGACGCGCGCTTCCGGCACGTCCGTCTCGACAGGAATGTCGGGCAGACTGGCGCCACGCGCCGCGGGCTTGCCGAAACGAACGCGATGTTCGTCTGCTTCCTCGACTCAGACGACCTGTGGAACCCGGATTTCCTCGAGCGCCATCTCGCCGCGCACCTGAACGAGAGCTACGCGGTGGGCTTCACCGCTTGCAATGCGCGTCTGATCAACGGACAGGACGAGCTGATCGCCGGCGGCATGTACTGGTTCGGCAAGGATCGCGCCCGAGCCGACCGCGACCAGTCTTTCGCTCCACTCGATGCAAGCCGAGTCCCCACGCTCGACGTGACGCGCGCGACGGCCGACTGGCAGAGCCATACGCCCTATCGTCTCTACACCAAGCGTGTGGTCCACTGGGTGTGGGTCAGCACCTCGTCGATGATGTTCCGCCGCTCGCTGATCAATCTCGTCTTTCCCGAGGATGACGAGGCGTTTCGTCTGCACATGGACTTCTACGTCGTCGTCATGGCCCAGATGGTCGCCGGATCGCTCCTGATCGACGATGCCCTCTACTCCTATCGTCTTCACGGTCGGAACGGTGCCGCCGACAATCCGGTGCTGGGGGGAAGACTCCATCTGTCGAGTCGCAACTGGGGCAATACCTACGCGACCATGCTCGACCGCATGCTCACCGCAATGATCCGCGACGAGGAGCGTTTCGTGACGGCGCTCGGCGACCGCCAGTACCGCCGCATGGTGTTGCGCATGCGCGCGGCCCGGGCGAACCGACTGATCGGCTTGGCGCTGACCGTGCGGAGTTGGTTGATCTAGCAGAAAACCTGCTTCATTCTTCAAACGCTGTCGATCCGGATACAGGCGGACACGCGGGGGAGAATTCATCGTGATCAGGTTTGGACGGTGCGCGAGCCTCGTCGCCGTGCTGCTTGCCGGCAGCATGGGTTCGATCGTGACGGACGCTCGTCCGGTGCTCGCCCAGACCTCGACCGTGTCGGCCGCGGACGAAGCCGAGTACGACGCGGCCTTCCAAGAGATGCTGCGCAAACCGTCCGACCTCGACGTCCTTTTCAAGTTTGCCATGATCGCCTCCAAGACCGGCGATCTCGAAGGCGCCATCTCCGCGCTCGAACGGATGCTGGTGGTGGATCCGAACCTGCCGCGCGTCCGACTGGAGCTCGGCGTTCTCTACTATCGCCTCGGTTCGTTCGAAGTCGCACGGACCTATTTCGAGATGACCCTCAAGTCGGCTGCGCTGCCGCCGGACGTCAAGGCGCGCGCCGAGCAGTTCCTCGCGGAGTCGGAGAAGCGCCTTGCCAAGTCGCGCTTCAGCGGCGAGGTCTTCGCCGGCATGCGTTATCAATCGAACGCAAACCTTGGTCCGCCCACCTCCAGCGTCCGTCTGTTCGGACAGACTGCCAACCTCAACCAGGCCGCCCTCGGTACCGCGGACTGGGGCCTTGTGACCTCGGGATTCGTCCGGCACACCTACGATCTCGGCCAGAACAACCGCGGCCAGCTCGAAACCCAGCTTTCGGGCTACATGAACCGCCAGTTCCAGATCCAGGCTGCCAACGTTTCGATTCTCGACCTGACGTCGGGGCCACGCTTCCAGGCATTCCAGGGGATATTTCAGGACGTCAGCCTGAAGCCGTTCGGAACGGCGGGATACATTTGGGTGAATGACGTGCCGTATTACGGGAGCTTCGGGTCCGGCCTCGAAGTCGGCGCGCTTCTTTCGGACAAGCTGCGCAACACCACGAACTTCACCTGGCGGCGGCAGATGTACCAGAACAGCTGGTATCTCCCGACCAACAACCAGTTCACCGGCACCGAATACTCGGCCAACACGACGTTTCAGTACCTCGTGAACGAGGCGCTGATGCTCTATGGCAACGGCAACCTCCAGCGCTACCAGACCGACAGCACGCCTTGGCAGAATTACACGCTGTACGGGGCCGGTGGCGGCATGTCCTTTTCTTTCACCGACCCTCTGTTCAAGAGCGAGATGCCCTGGAGCATCAGCCTGTTTGCGAACATGCAGTGGTGGTATTATGACCAGCCCGATGCCGTCGTGGATCCGTCCGTTACCAGACAACAGACGGACACGATCCTGAATATAACCCTGTCCGTTCCCTTCGATCAGCGGACGATGTTCACCGTATCGGGCGGACGGTTCGTCAGATCGTCGGACATCCCCAACTACGCGTTCACCAACAACAGTGCGCTCATCGGAGTAACCTGGCGCTTCTAGCGCCGCTCAGGAGATCACAGTGTCCACCAGACTTTCCGGCGCGAACCTGTCCCTGCTCGCCGCTGCTCTTTTCGCAGCGGGTCCCTGCTTTCTCCCGGTCGCCGCGACGGCGAAGGTCGGCGTCACCTCGGCGGCGGAGGGCGATCCGCGTGGCAAGCCGCCCAGCGAAGTCGAGCGCGTCTTGCGCGTCGGCGTCGACGTCCAGGCGAACGAGGTGATCACCACGCAGGCCAACGACCGCGCCCATCTGATGTTCCTCGACGGCACCTCGCTGTCGGTTGGCCCGAACGCGCAGCTTACGATCGACAAGTTCGTCTACGATCCCGCGACCAAGACCGGCGACCTCGCCATCAACGCCAGCAAGGGCGTGTTTCGCCTGGTCGGGGGCAAGATCAGCAAGACCAACGCCATAAGCGTCACCACGCCGTCTAGCACGATCGGCATCCGCGGCGGCATCAGCATCTTCAACGTCGATCAGAGGGAGACGACGTCGGTCTTCGTCTTCGGCATCAGCATGACGGTTGGTGCAGGCGGCAAGTTCGAGATCGTCACGCGACCCGGTTTCCAGGTGACGACCTTGTTCGGTGCCCTGCCCGGACTTGCCGTCGCCGTTCCGCCCGGGGCGTTGAGCGGCTTTCTCGCCCAGCTCGAAGGCGGCAGGAGCGGCGGACAGACCGGCGGCGCCGACCAGGCCGCCCAGAATTCCGGCTTCTCGAACGCCAATTCGGGCCAAGGCTCGGGCAACACCCTCGGCGACCGCTTCGGCAGCGGTCCGGGGCCGCGCAACGTCAACCCCAGCAACATCGTGACCAACGCCCTGACCAATGCCTTCGAAACGGCGCCTTCGAACCTGCCGGAAATCGTCGCCAGGGCAAATCAATCGCAGCAAACGATCACGTACAACGGCCATATGGGCGGTCTCGTCAAGAACAACGGCAGCTATTCCTACGGCACCGGCACCTATACCCAGGTCTGGTCGATGAATACCGGAACCGGCAACACCACGGCGAATTTCAACAACAGCAGCTACAGCGGGACCACGACTCGCACGGGGAACTACGGCTTCCAGGCGACCATGCCGACGACCAATCCCAATACGCCCGGCCGCACGATGAACATGAACGGCGTCTTCCTGGGACAGAACTATCCGAACTACCAGGCCGGAACCTTCTCGGTGAACGGCCCGAACTATCAGGCCGGCGGTGTCTTCACGGGACAGAAGGTGGGCCCAAACCCGGGCCCGGGTCACTGACGCGCTAGCGCATACTGCCGGCGATGAAATCGGCGATCGCTGAGATGTCGTCGCGACGGAACCATGGAAGGTCTCCGCTGCCCGGCTGAAAATCGGCGGCCACGGCGACGATGGCGGGATCGCCTGGCGCCAGAGGCTCGGCCTCCGGCGATGACCGCACTTCGATCTTGGGGTGCGGCTCACGCTTGTAACCCTCCACCAGCACCAGATCGGCCGGCGCAAGCCTCGAGAGGACTTCCGAGATCGACGGCTCCGGTGTCTCGCACATGATGGCGTAGCGTCGGCCGCCAACGAGGGCGACTTCGCAGGCACCGGCCGCGCGATGGCGATATGAGTCCGTTCCACCGCGGTCGATGTCGATGTCATGGTGAGCATGTTTGATCGTCGAGACGCGCCAGCCGCGTCGCACGAACTCGGCGACCAGTCGCTCGGTCAGGGTCGTCTTGCCGGCATTCTTCCAGCCGGTGATGCCGAAGACGCGCGATGGGCTCACGCGACGATCCGTTCCAAATGGGCATAGACGGTCAGGCGTTCGTCGCGCACGAAGGCCGCCAGTGCGATGCCCGCCTGCTCCGCCGTCTCGATGGCGAGCGACGTCGGCGCGGAAACCGCCGCGATGGCCGATGCACCGATCGCGGCCGCTTTCTGGACCATCTCGTAGGAACAGCGGCTGGTCACGACCACGAAGCCGCCGGGCTCGGCGCCGCCGCTTCGCGCCAGCGCGCCGGCCAGCTTGTCGAGTGCGTTGTGACGACCGACATCTTCGCGCACGGCGACCAGCGTGCCATCGGCCGACGCCCAACCCGCGGCATGCGTGGCGCTGTTCGCCCGGTTGATCTTCTGATGCTCCGGCAGCCCCGCCATGGCCTGCTCGATCGACGACCGCGCCACCGGCCGGGGATCGGACACCGCCGGGATCGAGCGCAATGCCGCGTCCAGGCTGTCCACGCCGCACAGGCCGCAGCCGGTGCGCCCGGCCAGGCTGCGCCGCCGTTCCCGCAGGCCCGCCATGCGCTGTGCCGCGATCTCGAGCCTGACCTCGATGCCGCGGCCGACCGGCTCGACCTCGATGTCGTAGATCTCCGACGGCCGCTCGACGATCCGTTCGGTGAGGGAGAAGCCGCGGGCGAAATCCTCGAGGTCGCAGGGCGTCGCCATCATCACCGCGTGACTGACGCCGTTGTAAACCAGAGCCACCGCGACCTCCTCGGCCACGGTCTCGTCCAGCGTTTCGCTGCCTCCGGCGGTGAGGCGGCGGGCCGGCCGGTGAACCGAGCCCTCCCGGGTCATGGCGTGGTCTCCTCGATCCGCATGTGCCGCCCTTCCCGATCGAAGAACAGGCCGCGGTTCAGGACCAGCGGATCAGCCTTCACGTCGGCCTCCACCTCCTTCAGCTTGCGCGCGGCCACGGGGTCGGGCAACGGGCCGCCCTCGTGGCCGAGTCCGACGAAGAAGGCCACGGCATCCCATGGCGTCCGCGCCCCTTCGAGGAGCGCACTCATGTCGTGCCACGTCATCTCGTCGCCGATCAGGTGAGCGTAACTCGATCGCAGGGGGATGGCGTTGGAGGAGCTGATGCGCAGAAGCAGGATGAAGATCGTGAAAGGACCCGTATCGGCGAACTGAGCCGCCAGCCAGTGCTCGAAGTCGGTCTTCATCGCCGGCCTAGAATTCGACGACCGGGGTGGGCGGCACGTAGCGATCGAAGACCTGCAGGAACGGCTCGCCCCGCTCGCCCTCGTACCAGGCCTCGAAGGCGCGGAAGGCCGCAATCGGATCGGCGATCACCGGCAGCTCGGAAGCGCGTCCGTCCTCCGGCGTCGCCGGATGCGCCTCGGCATGGAGCGCCTCGGCAATCGGGCGCAGCCAGTCGAGCAGCGGCCGCGCTCCCTCGCCCAGCTCGGAAAGACCGTTCTCGATCCATCCGATGTCACGGAACAGGGCTTCCAGTTGGCGCTCCACCGCGAGATCGCGATCGGGCTCCAGCGCGGCCACTCTCGCCATGTCCGAGAGGGCGCTGAGGCGCCGCCACGCGAAGGTGCGGGCACGCTCGGCCTCCCGGATCTGGGCCTCTACCGAAGCTCGCACTTGGCGCTCGGCGGCTTCGGCCGCGGTGCAATCCGCCTGGAGACGGGCAATCAGGGAGTCTGCGGAAGACGGCATGCCGGGAGTTGACCCGACCCGCGGGACCGCCGCAAGCCTCCCCTGCCTGCCAAAACTACTTGGCGTACTTGAGCTCGACCTCGGCGACGCCGGCGGCAACGTTCAGCCCGACGCTGCCCTCGACGCTGACGGGCTGCAGGGTGATCTGGCCGCTACCACCGCCCAGCAGCACGTTGGCCCCGACGCCACCACCGACAGTGGCCTGGGCCGTCGCGCCGGCGTAGGTGCCCGCCAGGGCGCCCGGTGCGATGCTGCCCGGCGCGAAGACCAGCCAGACGATCTGCGATTCCTTGGTGAATCCGATATCGACGCCGTAGCGCTTGATGGCCCCCGTGTACTTCTCGCCGACGCCGTCGGTGCGGGCAAAGATGCAGTCGAGGTCCTTCGAGGAGCCAAAGACGAAGCCCATGCCACCAGCGACCTTGCAGGTGAGAGAACCTACATTCGCGCCTGACTTGCCAGTTGCCTGGGTCGTGCCGGGCGCAGCCGGAGTCTGTGCCTGCGCGCCGGTGCCCAGGGCAGCAGCGAGGGTGGCGGCGGCAGTCATCGTCAGTATGGATCGAAGCATGTCGGCATCCTTTCCGGTTGTTGCGGTCAGTCGTCCTTCTTCGCTCGCTCGATGGCCTCGAGAATCTCCGTGAGGCCGACGTAGTAGACTATGCCCTGCTTGTGCATTTCGTGCCGGACGGTCCGGATGAGCCCGGCCTTCCGGATCATGAGATTCGCCAAAGCGATCTTTGCGTCCTCGTTCGCCACATCTCCCTCGGTCGACATCTAATTGTACTGCCCACGGGCCTTCAGCACGAAGCCGGTCGCCCTGAATTCCGAATCCTGCCGGATGGCGGCCGTCACAGTCGGATCGTTGTGCGGGTTGCTGCTCGCGATCAGCGCGTTCGTCTCCGCCTCGCAGCTGGAGCTGACGGTACGGCCGAGACTGGTCGCATCCGAACCATCGACAGCATAAGACGCCGCGTGCTTCAGGAGGCAGGCATCACGGGCGTCGTACGACTGCTTGACCGATTTCACCGTCCAAGGCTCGGAGTATTGGGAATTCAGCGAACACGCCGCCAGCGACAGCAGGGCGGCGAAGATCAAGCTACGCATCGGTCGTCTGCACTCCGAAGTCCGAAGAATTGGCGGAAGAGAGTGGGAGTCGAACCCACTAAGAACCGGCTAACGGCCCTCTCTGGCTTTGAAGGCCAGCCGCCCCACCGGGAGCGCTTCCCCTCCGGGGCGGATGATTCACCAGAACCGGCCCCCTGTCACGTCCGTGCTAGGATGAATTCACCAAGGAATTCAAGATCATGACCTTCGAACTCAAATACATCATCGCAAACGTCTCCGACCTTCCCGCCGCAGTGGCCTTCTGGCGCGACACGGTCGGCCTGAAGCTCAAGTTCGAGACCCCGGAATGGGCGGAATTCGATACCGGTCCCACCCGCTTGGCGCTTCAGCCAGCATCGGCGGCAAATCCGGCAGGGACATGGCAGCCGGGACTGCGCGTTTCCGACCTCGCGGCCACGCGGAACGAGCTGTCCGCACGTGGCGTGAATGTCGGCGGGGCGCCGCATGAGGAACACGGTTTCCTTCTGTCCCTTTTTGCTGGCCCGGACGGAGCGCCGGTCAGCCTGAGCGGGCCCGTCGCTAAGCCATAGGGGGCGGACCGTACTGACCCGCCTTCTGCGGCACGGCGCGGCGCAGGTCGCCGCGGCGGATCGTAATGCCGTGGCGGTCGAAGAATTCGAGGATCTGGATGGCGAGCTTGCGGCCATTGTCGAGCCGGTCGCGAAATTCGGCCGCCGTGAATTCGTGGCCGAATCCGTTCACGATGGCGACCATCTCGGCCAGCACCGGGCGCAGGAAGAAGTGATCGGGCGCCACCTCGACGACCCGCCCGAGCTTGGACAGGCGCTGCAATAGCCGGCGCGTATCCGCTTCCGTGGCGCCATAGGCCTGGGCGAAGTCGCGCACCCTCGGCGGCTTGAAGCGGTCGCGCGTCATGTCGGCGGAAATCTTGTTCCACAGGACCTCGTCGCGGGCGCCGAGCTTCAGCGAGTGACCGGGCAGGCGTAAGAAGGCACCGTCCACGACGATGGCTTTCGCGCGAATCTCCTGGTCGAGCAGCGTCTTGAATACCGCTGCCGGCCACCGACGCTTTAGCGTGACCCGCAGCCGCTCGGCCTGGAGCCCGGGCGCATCGGCCTTGGTCTCGTGAAACGCCTTCAACGTCTCGACGATATCCTTTCGGGCGGCCTCCAGCGTCTCCGAGAGGAAGCCGAATCCATCGAGCGCCTGTCCACCGGCTGCCTGGAGCAAGACCCCCACCTCGCCGTGGCGGAGATTGCGCGCAAGGCTGAATCTCGCGAGATCGACATAGCCGCTCTCCAGCCGCAACAACCTCTGCATGACGTCGGCATCCCCGAACGCGAGCGCCGCAAGTTCGGCCCGTCGCCGCTCAGCGCGGCGGTTGCGCGGCGGACCGAACGGATCGATCACCGATCCTCCCGCCATCGTGCGAGTCGCCGATGGATCGCGAAGTATGACCCTGTCGCCCGACAGCGCACCGACTTTCTCGTCGAGTACGATCTGGGCGAGCGCCGCGTCGCCGGGCGCCAGCCTCTCGCCCTCGAGCAGGGCCACCCGGCCCATCACATGGGCAGAGCCCAGGTGAACGTGGACCGGCGACCAGTGCTTCAGGGGCTGCGCTTCCGAGGCGAGCAGGTTCAATCGGACGTCGATCCGGTCGGTGGGCGCGTGGAGTTCCGGCCCGACCACCCATTCGCCGCGCTTGATCGCTTCTTTCGAAAGCCTGGGCCCGGCGAGATTGAGCGCGCAGCGTTCGCCGGCCCGCCCGATCTCGGCCGGTCTATTCTGGGCGTGTAGCGAGCGCACCCGCGCCTCTATGCCGGATGGCGTGAGCAGCAGCCGGTCGTCGACCCTGATCTCGCCGGCGTGGACGGTGCCGGTCACCACAACGCCCGCCCCGGGCAGAAGAAAGCAGCGGTCGACCGCGAGACGCGCGAAACCCGCGGCGCCCTTGCCGCTCTCGCCCAGCACCAGGAGCTTTTCCTTGAGCTCGTCGATGCCCTGCCCCGTGACCGCCGAGACCGGCACGATCTCCGCACCGCGCAACGACGTCGTCGCCAGCAGGGTTTCGATCTCGGCCATCCGCTCGAGGAGCTGGTCGTCGTTCGCCAGATCGGACTTGGTGAGGGCCACGAGGCCGCGATCGAGGCCCAGCAGATCGAGGATCTGCAGATGCTCCACGGTCTGGGGCTTGATGCCTTCCGCGGCCGAAACGACGAGCAGCGCCGCATCGATGCCGGTGGCGCCGGCCAGCATGTTGTGCACGAATCGCTCGTGGCCGGGCACGTCGACGAAGCCGAGCTGACGCCCGTCGCCGAGATCGCTGTAGGCATAGCCGAGGTCGATGGTGATGCCGCGCGCCTTCTCCTCCTTGAGCCGGTCGGCATCCACGCCGGTCAGTGCCTTCACCAGGGCGGTCTTGCCATGATCGATATGGCCCGCCGTTCCGACGATCATGTCAAAGACTCCTCGGCCCGGCGTTCCGCCTCGGCCCGCTGCGACGGCTTGGCGTGGGCGCGCGCTTCCCTGAGGAAGCCTGCCGCCAGCTCGCCGGCACCGCCCATTTCTGCCCGCCGCAGCCAGTGCAGCGCTTCCACCACGTCGCGCTCGACGCCCTTGCCGGCGAGATAGGCGGCCCCGAGCATCGCCTGCGCCTCGGGCTGTCCCAACCTGGCGGCGCGCTGCCACCATTCAGCGGCTGCAGCCGCATCGCGTTCGACACCCAGCGCGTTGTGATGGATATCGCCGAGCCGGGCCATGGCCGCCGCGCTGCCGCGCGCCGCCGCCTTCTCGGCCCAGAGCCGAGCGCCGGCGTAATCCTGCGGGCACCCTCCGCCCACCAACTTCATCCACGACAGCATGTCCTGCGCCTCGGGATCATCCTGGACTGCGGCGGCTTCATAGAGCCGCGCTGCCTCGGCGTGGTCCTGCGGCACGCCCCAGCCTTCATAGTGGCAAAGCGCGAGATTGCGCAGGCCGCCCGCATCGCCCTGCTCTGCCGCCCGTCGGAGCCAGTCGATCGCCTTGGCTTGATCCCGTTCGACGCCACGGCCCTGAAGAAACGCCGCGCCCATGTTGCTCTGCGCCCGCGCATTGCCTTCGTGGGCGAGTGGCGCCCACAGGTCGAGCGCTAAGCCATAGTGCCCGGCTTGCCACGCGGCCAGTGCCTCCGCCATCCGCTGGTCCACCCGCGGTTTGCGATCGACGAGCCTAGTCAGCCAGGACATGGAGCTTGTCCAGCTGCGCGAAGAAGGCGGGCTCGTCATCGAGGGTTCTGAGATCGAAGTAGAGCGCGCCGTCGCTGATGCGCCCGATTACCGGAATCGGCAGGCGGCGGAAGCGATCGGCGATGTGGTCGAGCCCCTTTGCCTTGATCGCGATCGCGAACGACGGCAGCAGGTCGACCGGCAGCGCCCCTGAACCGATCTGTCCCCGTACGTCCGCGATGCTCACCGCCGCGTCCGTGCCGAGCGCGGCCCGTACTGCCGGCAGCAGCCGCTCCGCCGCGTCGCGGATTTCCGCGGCCGGCCGCGAGAGGGCGCGTATCGTGGGCAGTCGCCGGGCGAGCCGGCCGGGATCGGCGTACAGACGAAGCGTGGCTTCGAGCGCCGCCAGACGCACCTTGTCGAGGCGCAGCGCCCGCTTCATGGGGTTGCGGGCGATCCTCTCGATCAACGACTTGCGCCCCACGACAAGTCCCGCCTGCGGTCCACCCAGCAGCTTGTCGCCGGAGAAAGTCACCACATCGACACCCGAAGCGACCGCCTCGCGCGCCGTCGGCTCATGGGGCAGCCCCCAGGTTTCGAGGTCGGCCAGGGTGCCGCTGCCGAGATCCTCGATCATCACGACGCCTTTTTCGCGCGCCAGCGGCGCGAGTTCGGCGGCCGATACCGACTTGGTGAAGCCCTGGATCGCGTAGTTCGAGGGATGGACCTTCATGATGGCGGCGGTGTCGGGACCGATTGCCGCCGCATAGTCCTTGAGATGGGTGCGGTTGGTCGTGCCGACCTCGACCAGGCGGCAGCCGGCGCGCGCCATGATGTCGGGAATGCGGAACGCACCGCCGATCTCGATCAGCTCGCCCCGCGAGACGATCACCTCGCGACCGGCCGCAAGCTCGCTCAGCACCAGGAGAACCGCGGCGGCATTGTTGTTGACCGCCGTTGCCGCCTCGGCGCCGGTCAACCGGCAAAGCCAGGGCGCGATGTGATCGTCGCGTTCGCCGCGCGCTCCGCCGTCGAGGTCGTATTCGAGAGTCGTCGGCGATCGCATCGCCTCGACCGCAGCCGCAATCGCTTCCTCGGCCAGGACAGCACGACCGAGATTGGTGTGGAGGACGGTACCGGTCAGATTGAACACGCGGCGCTGCGACGATCGCAGGAAGCGCTCGAGTCGCGCCGAACACCAGCGGACGCAGGTGGCTTCGTCGGCGACCTCCGGCGTTCCCCTGCGCTCGTCGACCCACGCGCGCAGCGCTTCGACTACCAGAGTGCGACCGGCGCGCTCGATCAACGGCGCGACGGTCGGCCAGGAGGCCATACGGTCGATCGACAGAGGACGGGTTTGGGCGGCGCCTTCGGCGCGGTCGGCACGCGACACGGTATCGTTCCTACCAGAAAAGGCCGCACTTCTCTCGGCCGCCGACCAACATGGCGCAGGCCCCGCGGCCGATCAATCAATTCTCCGGCGGCTCCATGATGCCCAGCACGAATGGATTGGGGACGCGGGAGAACCCCTCCTCGCCGACCAGCACATCGAGGCCGAGGGAGGCCAGGTCGTCAGCCAGTGGCTCCAGCGCTCGCGCCTTCTCGATGTAGAAGACCTTCGAGTAGCCCTGGCACACCTCGCAGCATTCGGCCCGGAGATACGAGGTGCCGGCCAGATTGCGGAACGAGATCTTGTCGGTGCTGCCGCAGTGCACGCAGCGCACGCGCGTGTAGCGCCACGACGTCGCGCACAGCGAACAGTGGAGATGGCGGTGTCCGAACTTAGTGCCACCCGGCGAGATGAGACCTGACACTGGCGGCGAACCGCAGGCGGGGCAGTCGCCACTCTCCTCGACCGTGAGGTCCGCGGGATCGAGCAGCGCCGCCATGCGGGTCCAGACGACCTGAAGCGCCGCCGCGACGAACACCACCTGCGCCGCCTCCCCCGCCGCGACGTCTCCCCCGAGGAAGCCGTCCGCGAGCGCCTCCAGCGCGGCGGGATCGGCCTGCAGCAGGGCCTCGCGGGCCGCACGGGCAGCTTCGGGCAGCACCGTATCGTCGAGCGCCTCGAGAATGCGCGACAGCGCAACCCGCCAGCTTTCGTCGCGCGGCCGGATCGAGGGATCGAGGGGCGCGCGCCGTACCAGCCGCGCCTTGCCGATCTCGGCTGCACCGGGAAGCGAGCCCGGCGGCAGCCCCTGCAGCGCCACATGCTGCGCCGTCACGAGCGCCGCGATCAGCCGCAGGAAGCCTTCGAGATCGTGCCCCGGGGCCAGCGCCTCCAGTCGCGCCGCGCGCCGCTGGAACAGGGTCGACAAGTCGGGAACGCGAATCCTCGCACCCTCGGCGGCAGCGCCCAGGATGTTCTCGCCGAGGGCAGATGCGGGATTTTCGGGGCCGGAACTCAGGACTTGCCGACTTCCTGGCGGAACCATTTGCGGTGATGCTTCCACGCCCAGCCGCCGCTGACCGAGCCGCGGGTCATGGCGCTCAGCGTACCTTTGACCCAGATGGCGGCGTAGACGTGCACGATCCAGATCAGGATGGCGCCGATCGCGCAAAGCGCATGGACCACCGCCGAGAGGCGTTTCTGATCGATCGTCGTGTACGAGAAGAAGTAGGTGTCCCACAGCACGAAGCCGCTACCGAGCAGCAGCAGGATCAGGATCGACTGCCCCCAGAAGACGAGCTTCTGGCCGGCATTGTACTTTCCGACCTCGGGCAGCGCCTCCTCCCTGTCGTTGATCACCGCGCCGAGGTTCTTCATCCAGACCGTGTCGTCACGATTCCAGAGGTTCAGCGTGAAGAAGCGCAGGAACAGGCCGAGGAAGCTGACGGCGAGGACAACGCCGATCCACGGGTGGATGGCACGCGTGATCTGGCCGCCGCCGAACAGGTAGGTGAGGAAGTAAAGCGAGGGATGGAATAGCGCCATGCCGCTGAGCGCCAGAAGGATCAGCGAGACCGCCGTGATCCAGTGATTGATGCGAGCCGCCGTCGTATAGCGGCTCACCGGCTTGGCGTGTGCACTCATGCCCGGTCACTCCCGGCCAGTTCGGCCGCCTTCTCCTCGTCATGCTCCGTGACGCGGTTTGGGCCCTTTGTGACGTAGTGCATGAGGCCGAAGGCGCCGGCGAAGGCGATGGCCGCCAGCGACAGTGGCTTCATCACACCCTTCCAGATGCCGACCAGTGGACTGATGTGCGGATTGTCGGGCAGGCCGGCATAGAGCGACGGCTTGTCGGCATGCTGCAGCACGTACATGACGTGCGTGCCGTTGACACCCGGCGGATTGTAGAGGCCGGCATTCTGGTAGCCGCGCGACTTCAGGTCGTCGATGCGCTTGCCGGCATGGGCGATCATGTCTTCCTTCGTGCCGAAGTAGATCGCCTGCGTCGGACAGGACTTGGCACAGGCCGGTGCCTGGCCGACCACGACCCGATCGGAGCACAGCGTGCACTTGTAGGCCTTGCTCGTGACCTGCGAGATGCGCGGGATGTTGAAGGGGCAGCCCTTCACGCAGTAGCCGCAGCCGATGCAGTTGTCGGAAATGAAGTCGACGATGCCGTTGGTGTACTGGACGATGGCCCCCGGGGCCGGGCAGGCCTTGAGACAGCCCGGATCGTCGCAATGCATGCAGCCGTCCTT
>CAZPOS010000055.1:0-25031 GCA_964588065.1 uncultured Reyranella sp. | reverse complement strand
CGCAGGTGGCGTCGGATGTGCTCGCACAAAAGTACTTACGGCGCGCGGGCGTTCCGGCGCGCATCATCCGCGTCGCCGAAGAAGACATGCCGGAGTGGTTGTGGCGATCCATCCCGGACGAGGCTGCCCTCGAAGCGATGCCCGAGAGCGAGCGCTTCGGCAGCGAGAACAGCGCGCGCCAGGTCTTCCACCGGATGGCCGGCGCCTGGACCTACTGGGGCTGGAAAGGCGGCTACTTCGACAGCGAGGAAGACGCCCGCTCCTTCTTCGACGAGCACTGCTACATGCTCGCGGCCCAGATCTGCGCGCCGAATTCGCCGCAATGGTTCAACACCGGCCTTCACTGGGCCTACGGTATCGACGGCCCCGGCCAAGGCCACTGGTTCGTCGACCATACCGATGGGGTCGCCTACCCCTCGGGCTCGGCCTATGAGCGGCCGCAGCCGCATGCCTGCTTCATCCAGAGCGTCTCCGACGATCTGGTGAACGAAGGCGGCATCATGGATCTGTGGATCCGCGAGGCGCGTCTGTTCAAGTACGGGTCCGGCACCGGCTCCAACTTCTCGCGCCTGCGCGGCGAAGGCGAGAAGCTCTCCGGAGGTGGACAGTCGTCCGGCCTGATGTCGTTCCTAAAGATCGGCGATCGCGCGGCGGGCGCCATCAAGTCCGGCGGCACGACGCGGCGCGCGGCCAAGATGGTGACGGTCGACATCGATCATCCCGACATCGAGGAGTTCGTCTCCTGGAAGATGCTGGAAGAGCAGAAGGTGGCCGCTCTGGTCGCAGGCTCCCGGCTCGCCAACCGTCACTTGAACGCGATCATGCAGGCCTGCCTCGAAGGCGAGGACGGCGAAGCGGCCTTCGATCCGCGCCAGAACGCGAGACTGCGCCGCGAGATTGTGGCTGCCCGCCGGGCCGAACTGCCCGAGAACTACATCCAGCGCGTCATCCAGTTTGCGCGCCAGGGGTATCGCCACATCGAGTTCCCGGCATTCGATACCGACTGGGAATCGGCCGCCTACGCCTCCGTCTCCGGGCAGAATGCCAACAACTCGGTGCGCGTCACCGATGCATTCCTGCGGGCGGTCGAAGAAGACCGGCAATGGGCGCTCACCGAGCGTACCACCGGCAAGGTCTCGAAGGTGATCGGCGCCCGCCTCCTCTGGGACCAGATCGCCGAGGCCGCCTGGCATTCGGCCGATCCGGGCGTGCAGTACGACACGACCATCAACGACTGGCACACCTGCCCGGCGTCGGGGCGCATCAATGCGTCCAACCCGTGCTCGGAGTACATGTTCCTCGACGACACGGCCTGCAATCTCGCGTCGCTGAACCTGATGCGGTTTCGGCGGGACGATGGCTCGATCGATGTCGAGGCGCTGGAGCATGCGAGCCGCCTCTGGACGGTCGTGCTCGAAATCTCCGTGATGATGGCGCAGTACCCGTCGCGCCGCATCGCCGAGCTTTCCTACCGGTACCGCACGCTGGGTCTCGGCTATGCCAATCTCGGCGCCCTGCTGATGTCGTCTGGACTGGGCTACGATAGCCCCCAAGGCCGCGCCATTGCCGGCGCCGTTACGGCGATCATGACCGGCACCGCCTACGCCACCTCGGCGGAGATGGCCGGCCTGATGGGCGCCTTCCCCGGCTTCGCGGCCAATCGCGAGGCGATGCTGAGGGTCATCCGCAACCACCGCCGGGCAGCACGAGGCACCGACGAGGCCTACGAAGGCCTGTCGATCGCTCCGCACCCCCTGGACTCGGCCAACTGCGCCGACGTCCGGCTCGTTGCCGCGGCACGCCACGCCTGGGACCGCGCGCTGGCGCTGGGGGAACGCCACGGTTTCCGCAACGCCCAGGTCTCCGTCATCGCGCCCACCGGCACGATCGGGCTGGTGATGGATTGCGACACCACCGGCATCGAACCCGATTTCTCCCTGGTGAAGTTCAAGAAGCTGGCCGGCGGCGGCTACTTCAAGATCATCAACCAGACCGTCCCGCTGGCGCTTCGCACCCTCGGCTACGACGAGGCGGCGATCCACCGCATCGTGAGCCACGCGGTGGGCCATGGCTCGCTGGCGTCGGCACCCGCGATCAATCACCAGAGCCTGGCGGCGCGCGGCTTCGATGCCGCGACCCTCAAGCGGGTCGACCAGGCGATCGCCACGGCCTTCGATATCCGCCTCGCCTTCTCGCGCTATACGCTGGGCGATGCCTTCTGCCGCGAGGCACTCGGTCTCGACGATGCGGCGCTCGCGGATCCGAAGCTCGACATACTCTCGCGTTTGGGTTTCTCGCGCAGTGACATTGCCGCCGCGAACATCCACGCGTGCGGGACGATGAGCGTCGAAGGCGCGCCGGATCTCAAGCGTCAGCATCTTTCCGTGTTCGATTGTGCGAATCCCTGTGGACGAGATGGTACACGCTTCTTGTCTGCCGAGAGTCACATACGCATGATGGCTGCAGCACAACCCTTCGTATCGGGCGCCATCTCCAAGACCATCAACATGCCGAACGCGGCAACGGTCGAGGACTGCCGTAAGGCCTATGAGATTTCGTGGAAGCTCGGATTGAAAGCGAACGCCCTCTATCGTGACGGCTCGAAGCTGTCCCAGCCGCTGTCCGCGATGGCGCTGGGAGACGACGTCGCCGCGAACGACGATCTTGCCGATCTGTCGCCTGCGGCGCGGGCACCGATCGTCGCCGAGCGGATCGTGGAACGCATCGTCGAGCGCGAAGTGCGGGCCGGTCGCGAGCGCCTGCCGCAGCGCCGCAAGGGTTACACGCAGAAGGCCAACGTCGGCGGCCACAAGGTCTATCTCAGGACGGGCGAGTACGAGGACGGGCGCGTCGGCGAGATCTTCGTCGACATGCACAAGGAAGGCGCGGCCTTCCGCAGCCTGATGAACAACTTCGCCATCGCGATCTCGATCGGCCTGCAGTACGGCGTGCCGCTCGAAGAATTCGTCGAGGCCTACACCTTTACGCGGTTCGAACCCTCGGGCCTCGTCGAGGGCAATGACGCGATCAAGATGTCGACGTCCGTCCTCGACTACATCTTCCGGGAGCTCGCGATCTCCTACCTGGGACGCAACGATCTCAGCCACGTCGAACAGGCGGATCTCCGTCCGGACGGCGTCGGACGCGGCGAGATCCAGGGTGAGCTGCCCTCGCCTGGCACCAGCGCCGCCGAAGCCGCCGCCGCCGCGGTGAGCCGGATCGCGAGTGTCGGCTATGTGCGCAGCAACCTTCACGTATTGAACGGCAGGACTGCCGGCAACGCCGCGATCGCCGATGAGGCGATCGTCGCGGCCGCCCTGCCCCACGGACTGACCGACGGAACAACCGTCGCTTCGGCGCACATCGCCAAGGCGGCCGTCGTCAGCGTCGCGCTCGGAGATTCTTCCTCGCCGTCCCTGGGACTCGCCCTCGAGGCGAGACTCAAGGGATTCGAAGGGGATGCGTGTCCGGAATGCGGCAACTTCACGATGGTCCGCAACGGGACGTGCCTCAAGTGCACGACCTGCGGCGGCACCACCGGCTGCAGTTGAGCATGCGTGGCGTAGCGTACCGGCGTACCCCGGGGACCTCACGGTTGGGGACCCCATAGCTAACCATAGGAGACAGTTATGGCTGCTAAGAAGAAGGTTGCGAAGAAGAAGGCTGCTAAGAAGAAGAAGCAGTAGTCAGGAAAGGGCGGAGGTCAAAGGCAGCTTTGACCCCTCTAACACGCCTTTCGGCCTCCGAGTGGTCGCCCTCTCTCAGGGCCCCACCGGAGGCCCCCTAAACAGAAGACGAAAAGCCGATCCGAGGCCCCCGCTCGCGGGGGTGGAAAGGCGAAACTAGCCAAAGCGTCCGGCGACTTCGGTCTGCCGGACTTTTTTCTTTCTGCTTGAACCCGGCCGATGTTGGCCTTAAATGCCGGGCCATGGATACTGACCGGTCAGTCATTAACGGAGCCCGTCTGCCGGCGCGCGTCCGCCGGCCGGAAGACCGCGCCTCCGAAATCGCCCGTGCGGCGCTCGAACTCTTCGTCACCAGAGGCTTCGCCGCCACCAAGCTCCAGGATGTCGCCAAGGAAGCATCGGTCAGCAAGGGACTTCCCTACCTCTACTTCAAGAGCAAGGAAGAGCTGTTCAAGGCCGTGATCGCCGAAGCCATCGCCGGTCCGCTCGCACAGGCCAGCGATGTCATCGAGCGCTTTGAGGGAACGAGCGAGGCGTTGCTTCGCACATTGGTGGCCGGCTTCCGGGGCTTCGAGGAGACGCCGGCCGGCGGCGTCGTGAAGCTGATCCTGGCCGAAGCCGGAAACTTCCCCGATGTCGCGAAGTTCTACTGTACGCACTTCGACGTCCGCGGCCGCGACCTGTTCATCCGCACGTTGCGCCGCGGCGTAGAAAGCGGCGAATTCCGGCCCCTTCCCGACCTCGAAGCCACGGCCATCGTCATCCTGCAGCCGCTCGCCATGTTCTCGGTCTGGAAGCGCTCCCTGGCACCGTTCGATCCCAGCCAGGTCGATGGCGACCGCTTCTATTCCGCCTATCTCGATTTCGTTCTCGAAGGGCTCCGGCCATGAAGACCAGTTCCAAGATCACCCTCGCGATCGTCGGCGCCGCCGTTGTCCTGGGAGGCGGCGCCTTCGCGTGGAAGAACGGCAAGGGCAAGGTTCCGGCGGGCAACGGTGCAGCCGTCTCCGAAGCTGCCGACCGTACCCTGGAACTGATTGCGGCCGAGTTCCATGTCATCAAGCCGCGCGGCCTGGTCGATGTCGTGCGCTTCACCGGCACCACCCAGCCGATCGACCAGACGATCGTGAAGAGCCGCGTTGCCGGCCGCCTCGCCGAAGTGCTGGTGCGCGAGGGGGACCGGGTCACCGAGGGGCAGGTTCTGGCCCGCTTCGAGACGACCGAGTTGCAGGCCAAGTTGAACGAACGCCAGTCGGCGCTCGAAGCGGCACGGGCCGATGCGCGCTGGACCGCGCGCGACCGGTCCGACAAGGAGACGCTGGCGAACCGCAACATCGTCTCGCAATCGGCGGCCGACCAGGCGCGCGCGACGGCGGAGAACCGGGCATCCATGGTCGCGGTCGCCGAGGCTCAGCTCGAGGTCGCACGCAAGAACCTGGCGGATGCCGAGGTGAAGGCCCCCTTCGATGGCGTCGTGGGCGAGCGTATCGCCAATCAGGGCGAGTCGCTGCCGATCGACGGAAAGATCCTGGCCCTGCTCGACACCAGTCACGTCGAGATCGCGGCCCAGATGCCGGCCGCAGACGTCATCCGCATGAAGGTCGGTCAGACCGCCCGGGTCAATCTCGAAGGCTTCGGCGATCGTGTGTTCGACGGCAGGATCACCCGAATCAGCCCGACCACCCAGGCAGGTTCGCGCTCGATCCCCGTCTACGTGGAAATCACCGACCGCCACGAGGCGCTGCGCGGCGGCCTGTTCGGCACCGGCACGGTCACCGTCCAGGAGAAGGGCCACGCCCTCGCCGTCCCCGCCTCGGCAATGCGCAAGGACGATCAGGGCGACTACGTGCTGATCGTCGAGAACGGCGCACTCGTGCGCAAGCCTGTCGGCGCCGTCCGCACCTGGTCGCGCGGCGAGCTGGTGGAGGTGAAGGGCCTCGAATCGGGCATGACGGTGGTCTCCGCTCCCCTGCCCGGCCTGCACGCCGGACAGAAGGTCAAGATCGTCGAGACGCGCTAGGAGGCCGGCCGTGAAGCTCACCCAGATCGCGGTCGACAATCCGGTCTTCGCCACCATGATGATGGTGGCGTTGCTGGTGATGGGCCTGTTCTCCTATCGCCAACTCGGTATCGACCAGTTCCCCAACGTCGATTTTCCCATCGTCGTGGTCACCACCGACTATCCGGGCGCGTCGCCGGAAACGGTCGAGAGCGAAATCAGCCGCAAGATCGAGGAATCGGTGAACGCCATCGCCGGTCTCAAGACGCTGACCTCGCGCTCACTCGAAGGCAAGTCGATCGTCATCGCAGAGTTCGAGCTTTCGGTCCCTTCGGCGGTCGCGATGCAGGACGTCCGCGAGAAGGTCCAGATGGTCCGGGCCTCCTTCCGGCCGGAGATCAAGGAACCGCTGATCCAGCGCTTCAATCCCGACGACCAGCCGATCGTCTCGATTGCCGTGCGATCCGACGTCCGCTCGGTACGGGATCTCACCACGCTGGCCGACCAGATCATCATCAAGCGCCTGCAGACGGTCCGCGACGTCGGCCGCGCCACCATCGCCGGCGGCCTTAAGCGGCAGATCAACATCGACCACGACCCGGGTCGCATGCACGCCCTTCGTGTTGGCGTGAACGACATCATGCGGGCGATCAAGGACGAGAATCAGAACTTTCCGGCGGGCAATGTCCAGAGGGGCAACGATGACCGGGTGATCGAGGTCACCGGTCGCGTGGCCGAACCGGGCGACTTCGCCGACCTGATCGTGGCCCGGCGCGGCCAGGCCCCCGTCTACCTGCGCCAGGTTGCCACCGTGGTCGACGGCCAGCAGGAGCTGGAGAACGTCGCCACGCTGAACGGCGAGCGGGCGCTCGCCATCGACGTGGTGAAGACCCAGGGCTCCAACACGATCGAGGTGGCCCGCGGCGTCCGCCGCGCCGTCGCCGAACTGCAATCCTCCCTGCCCGCGGACGTGAAGCTCGAGATCGTGCGCGACAGCTCGCGCGGCATCCAGAACTCGGTCGACAACGTCCAGCAGACCATGGTCGAGGGCGGCATTCTCACGATCGCCATCGTCTTCCTGTTCCTGCATTCCTGGCGCAGCACCGTCATCACCGGCCTCGCGCTCCCGATCTCGGTGTTCGGTGCCTTCATGGTAATGGCCGCCTTCGGCTTCACCCTGAACGTGCTCACCCTGATGGCGCTGAGCCTCGCGATCGGCATCCTGATCGACGACGCGATCGTGGTGCGCGAGAACATCATGCGCCACATCGGCTTCGGCAAGTCGCACCGCCAGGCCGGCATCGTGGCGGTGTTCCTGCCCGTCGCGTTCATGGGCGGCATCATCGGCCGCTTCTTCTTCCAGTTCGGCGTCATGGTCTCGGCCGCCGTGCTGATCTCCCTGTTCGTCTCCTTCACCCTCGACCCGATGCTGTCGTCGGTCTGGTACGATCCGCAGGCCCGGGGCGACAGCCGCTTCGCCCGCATCGTCAACGCGACCCAGGAAAGGGCCAATGCGGTCTATCGCGTGGTGCTGACCTGGGCGCTGCGCTGGCCCAAGACCACCCTGCTGATTGCGCTCGCGACCTTCGTGGGCAGTTTCGCGCTGCCGAAGTACATCGGCTTCGAGTTCGTGCCGCAGGCCGACCTCGGCGAGCAGGTCGTCAGCATCGAGACGCCGGTCGGCTCGTCACTCGAATACACCGAAGCCAAGCTGAAGCAGGTCGACGCCGCGCTGCGCGAGTTTCCGGAGATCGACTACAACTACGGCACGGTCAATACCGGCTATGCCAACGGCAAGAACCAGGCGAGCCTCTACCTCAAGCTGAAGCCGCTGAAGGACCGCAAGCGCTCGCCCGAGCAGCTGGCCCAGCCGATCCGCGAACGGCTCGCCAGCATCCCCGGCATCCTCGTCTCGATCAATATTCCGGGCGGCCCGGGCGGCGGCGTCCAGAAGCAGCTCCAGCTCTCGCTGCAGGGGCCGGATACCAACGTGCTCGATTCCCTCTCGCAGGACGTGATGAAGCGGGCCGCCGGCATTCGTGGCCTGGTCGACCTCGACCGCAACCTCAAGGCTGCGAAGCCCATCCTGTCGGTCCGCCTGCGCCGCGACGCCGCTTCCGACCTCGGCCTGGGAACCGCCGCGGTCGCCCAGTCGCTGCGCCCCCTCTTCGCCGGCGACGAAACCAGCCTGTGGCGGGCACCCGACGGCGAGAACTACATGGTCATGGTCCGCCTGCCGACCGACGACCGCACCGGCATCGCCGACCTGCACCGGGTCTGGTTCACTGCCGGCACCGAGCCCAACGGCCTGCCGCGCATGGTCCATATCGCCCAGATCGCCGACGTCGTGACCGATGTCGGAGCCTCGCAGATCAACCGCCGCGATCTCAACCGCGAGGTCCAGATCACCGCCAACGTGCATGGCCGCTCGGCCGGCGAGGTCTCGAACGACCTGCAGCAGGTCCTGACCGAGATCAAGTTGCCGCCCGGCTACCGCTTCGTGTTCGGGGGCTCGACCAAGGACATGGCCGAGAGCGCCGCCTATGCCGGTCAGGCGCTCCTGATGGCCGTCATCCTGATCTACCTGATCCTGGCGTCGCAGTTCGGCAGCTTCCTCCAGCCGATCGCCATCATGATGTCACTGCCGATGTCGCTGATCGGCGTCTTCCTGGGCCTCCTGGTCGCCGGCACGACGCTCAACATCTTCTCGGCGATCGGCTTCATCATGCTGATGGGCCTCGTCACAAAGAACGCCATCCTGCTGGTCGACTTCTTCAACCAGGCGCGGGAGCGTGGAACGCCGGTCAACGAGGCCCTGCTCGAGGCCGGTTCCATCCGGCTGCGCCCGATCCTGATGACGACGCTCGCCATGGTGTTCGGCATGCTGCCGCTGGCGCTGGGCCTGGGCGAAGGGGCCACGCAACGTGCGCCGATGGCGCATGCCGTGATCGGCGGCCTGATCAGCTCGACCCTGCTCACCCTGGTCGTCGTCCCGGTGGTGCTGGTCTACATCGACCGGGTCAGCCTGTGGGCGACCCGCCGGTTCAGCCGCTCGGCCGACCAGATGGCCCGCGACCACAAGCCTGCCGAGTAGAATCGGCGGGTTCGATCGGCCATCGTGCTGGCACGATTTGCGCTATGCTGTCGCCATGCCGGATGATTCCCCGACGATCGGCCTTCGCATCGTCGATTCGCTCGCCGCGGTCGACGCCCCGCAATGGGACGCCTGTGCGCTGGCGCCGGGATCCGCCGGAAACCCGTTCCTGAGCTACCGGTTCCTGAAGGCGCTGGAAGATTCCAAATCGGTCGGCCGCCGCACCGGCTGGCAGCCACAGTACCTGCTGGCCGAGTCGGATGACGGGATACTGCAGGGCGCGGCCCCGCTCTACATGAAGAGCCATTCCCAGGGCGAGTACGTCTTCGACCATGGCTGGGCGCAGGCGCTGGAGCGCGCGGGCGGCCGCTACTATCCCAAGCTCCAGGTCGCCGTCCCCTTCACGCCGGTTCCGGGGCCGCGTCTCTTCGCCCGGCCGGGCCCGCTGGCCGACCGCGTTCGCGAGGCCCTGATCGACATGCTGGCCAAGATCGCCGGCGACAACAACATCAGCTCGGTCCACGCCACCTTCTGCACAGAGGACGAATGGAAGCGGTTCGGCGAACGCGGCTGGCTGCTGCGGCTGGGGCAGCAATATCACTGGAGCAACGACGGCTACCGGACCTTCGACGACTTCCTGGCGGCGCTCTCCTCGCGCAAGCGCAAGGCGATCCGCAAGGAACGCGAGGCGGTGCGGCGCGAAGGCCTCGTCATCCATACGTTGACCGGCGACGACATCCGGCCCGAGCACTGGGATGCCTTCTTCGCCTTCTACATGGATACCGGGGGCCGCAAGTGGGGCACGCCCTATCTGACCCGGGCCTTCTTCGACATTCTGGGCGCTACCATGGCCGACAAGGTCGTGCTCGTCCTGGCCGAGGCCGATGGCCGTCCCGTCGGCGGCGCCCTCAATCTCAAGGGCGAGGACACGCTCTACGGACGCTACTGGGGCTGCCTGGAAAGCCACGCATTCCTGCATTTCGAGGCCTGCTACTATCAGGCCATCGACTATGCGATCGCCCACGGGCTGGCGCGCGTGGAGGCTGGCGCCCAGGGCGATCACAAGATCCAGCGCGGCTATCTGCCGGTCCCGACCTACTCGGCCCACTGGATCGTCGATCCCGGCTTCCGCCGTGCGGTGGACGATTACCTGAAGCGGGAACGCACCGCCGTCCGCCAGGAGATCGAAGGACTGATGCAGTATTCCCCGTTCCGCAAAGAAAACGAGAGCTGAGGGCCTACTTGGCCATCAGCACGCCGAAGAAGAAGACGACGAAAAACACGAGCTGCTCGGTCAGCCCGAGCGGCGCCTGCCAGCCAACCTTGTCGATGATGAACAGCACCACCCAGAACACCGCGGTGGCGAGCACCGCGGCGCGGAAGGCGATCCAGAGAGGCTTGAAGGCACTCACTATCCGGCGAGCACCGGTTCCTGGCTGGCCGGCGGCAGCGCGCCCCGCTCAGGCGGCAGGAAGGTGAAGACGAGCTTGCCCGTCTCGCCCGGCCCGTCGGCATCGACACGGACCGTGCCGCCGTCGGACAGCTTGCCGAACAACACCTCCTCGGCCAGCGGCTTCTTCACGTATTCCTGGATCACGCGGGCGAGCGGCCGGGCGCCGAACAGCTTGTCGTAGCCCTTCTCCGCCAGCCACCGACGCGCGCCGTCGGTCAGCTCGATGAAGACCTTGCGGTCGGCGAGCTGGACCTCGAGCTCGGCCACGAACTTGTCCACCACCTTGCCCATCGATTCCGGGCCGAGGTTGGCGAACTTGATGATGGCATCCAGACGGTTGCGGAATTCGGGGGCGAAAAGGCGGTTGATCGCCTCGTTGTCCTCGTCGTGCCGCTGCTCGCGGCCGAAGCCCAGCGCGGGCTTGGCGATGTCGGCGGCGCCGGCGTTCGTCGTCATGCACAGGATGACATTGCGGAAGTCCACCGTCCGGCCGTTGTGGTCGGTGAGCTTGCCGTAGTCCATCACCTGCAGCAGAACGTTGAACACGTCCGGATGCGCCTTTTCGATCTCGTCGAACAGCACGACGCAATGCGGATGCTGGTTGACCTTGTCGGTGAGCAGGCCACCCTGGTCGAAGCCGACATAGCCCGGGGGAGCGCCGATCAGACGCGAGACGCTGTGGCGCTCCATGTACTCGGACATGTCGAAGCGGATGACCTCGAGACCGAGCAGGCGCGCCAGCTGGCGCGTCACCTCAGTCTTGCCGACACCGGTCGGTCCAGCCAGCAGATAGCTGCCGATCGGCTTTTCCGGCGACCGCAGGCCCGCGCGGGCGAGCTTGATCGAAGCCGCGAGCTGGTCGATGGCATGATCCTGGCCGAACACGACCGTCTTCAGGTCGCGGTCGATCGTGCGCAGCATCTCGGTATCGTCCTTCGACACCGACTTCGGCGGGATGCGGGCGATCTTGGCCACCACCTCCTCGATGTCGGCCACGTCGATCGTGGTCTTGCGCTGTTCCGGCGCCCGCAGCATCTGCGCCGCGCCGACCTCGTCGATCACGTCGATCGCCTTGTCCGGCAGCTTGCGGTCGTGGATGTAGCGCGCCGACAGCTCGACCGCCGCCTTGATGGCGTCCTCGGTAAAGCTCACGTGGTGATGCTTCTCGTAGACCGGCTTTAGTCCGCGCATGATCTCGACCGCGTCGCCGATCGTCGGCTCCGGCACATCGATCTTCTGGAAGCGCCGCACCAGCGCGCGGTCCTTCTCGAAGTAGTTGCGGTACTCCTTGTAGGTCGTCGAGCCGATGCAACGCAGCTCGCCCGACTGCAGCGAGGGCTTCAGCAGATTGGACGCATCCATCGAGCCGCCCGACGTGGCGCCGGCACCGATGATCGTGTGGATCTCGTCGATGAAGAGAACCGAATTGGGCTTCTTCTTGAGTTCCGTGAGCACGGCCTTAAGCCGCTCCTCGAAGTCGCCACGGTAGCGCGTGCCGGCCAGCAGGGCGCCCATGTCGAGCGAGTAGATGACCGCTTCCTTCAGGACCTCCGGCACCTCGCCATCGACGATCTTGCGCGCGAGCCCCTCGGCGATCGCCGTCTTGCCGACGCCGGGCTCGCCGACATAGAGCGGATTGTTCTTGGTGCGGCGGCACAGAACCTGAATCGTGCGCTCGACCTCGTGCTCGCGGCCGATCAGAGGATCGACGCGGCCTTCGCGGGCCTTCTGGTTGAGGTCGACGCAGTAGGTCGCGAGAGCCTCGTTGCCCTGTTTGGCCGCGGCCTCGCCGCCCGCCTCCTCCTCCGAACCGCTGACGCGGCGCGTGCGCGACCGGCCCGGCACCTTGGCCTTGCCGTGGCTGATGTAGTCGACCGCATCGAGCCGGGTCATGCCCTGGTTCTCGAGGAAAGACACGGCGTGGCTGTCGCGCTCGGAGAACAGCGCAACCAGCACGTTGGCGCCCGTCACCTCGTTCCGCCCCGAGGACTGGACGTGCACGGCAGCGCGCTGGACGACGCGCTGGAAACCCGCGGTCGGCAGCGGCTCGCTGCCGCTCTGGGTGATGATCCCCTTCAGCCGGTTGTCGACGAAGGTTTCGAGATCGTGCCGCAGCCGGTCGATGTCGACCCCGCATGCCTTGAGGACCGGTGTCGCGTCCTCGTCCTCGGTCATGGACAACAGCAGATGCTCCAGCGTCGCATATTCATGACGACGCTCGCCCGCGAGCCCGAAGGCGCGATGCAGGGACTTCTCGAGGTTCTTGGACAGCATGGACATCGAACCACCTCGACTGGAAAAACGAACTACTCTCGGCCGTCTACTCTTTCTCCAACGTGCACTGGAGAGGGTGCTGATTCTTGCGCGCGTAATCGACGGTCTGCGTCACCTTGGTCTCGGCGATCTCGTAGGTATAGACCCCGCAGACCCCCACGCCCTTCTGGTGGACGTGCAACATGACCTCGGTCGCCTCTTCGCGATTCTTCTGAAAGATGTTCTGCAGAACGTCGACCACGAACTCCATCGGCGTGTAGTCGTCGTTCAGCATCAGGACCTTGTACATGGACGGCTTCTTGGTCCGCGTCCGCGTGAGCGTCAGCGCGCCCGTACGGCCATCGTCACCCTCGCCATCGTCGCGGCGTGGCGGCTGCTGGGGCGGCCCACCGGGCGGCTGTTGAGGGGGATCGCTCGCCCCGTCGAGCCGCCATTCGCCTGCGTTGCGCAGAAAGTCCATCTTCGTCGTCAAGCTCCAGAAACAAGCCACCCGTGAATTATATAGGTAGCGTTACGGGTTCCGCTACCTCGGCCGCAGGCCGTCCTTGCCGACCACCAGCATCCAGCGGTCGGCGCGGGCGCGGTCGATCGGAGCGTTCCAGTCGCGGCGCAGTTCCGCCGGCTCGAGCTTGCGCGGCGGATTGACCGGGATCGGCACCTTGTCCCACGAGAACAGCCTGCCCGAGAATTTCACGTTCGCGAAGCCGTCGGTCGGATAGTGGTAGGCCTGGAAACCCCAGACTCCATTCCGGCAGGAGGCAACGGTCCACCAGAAGTCGTTGTCGGGCAGGCGCATACCGTCCTTGGGCGGGCCGAAGGCGCGGCTCTCTTCGAGAAGCGTCATGAGTTCGCGCGTCTCGTCGACGGTCAGGATGCGCTGGCCACCCTTCATGGCCCACGGCGCGAATATGTCCTTGGGGGTCGAGATGAGCATGTTGGTGATGCCCGGCGTGGCATAACCCTGGTCCACCAGAACGCCGATGTTCATGCCCGCCACGCCGTCGGGCTGAAGGTAGATCTCGTAGGCGCGGACCTGCTCCTCCCAGAGAGCGTTGTAGATCAGTCTGAGACGGCTCCGGCCGCCGGGTACGCACGCAGCCCGTATGTCGTTGGCTGCGACGAAGTCGAACCAGTGAAAGCTGCGCACGACGGGCAATTCGACGTTGCGATCCGCACGCTGCGCCATTGCGGCGCCGGCCGGAAGGGCGACCAGAGCTGCCACAGCCAGCAAAAAAGCCTTCATCACGCCTCCACATCAGCCCGCAGCATAATCCAGACCAACTTGGGCGGCAGCGCGGCATGACTTGCGTTGCATAGCCCCACAAACTTTAGTAAAGTTCAAGGAATTGCTCATAAGCGGTTGGATGAGCACAAGAATCTGATTTCGCGTGTGGCCTATTCGCAATGACTTTTCCCCTCAGGCGAATGGCGGTCGGCATTTCTTGGCTCGCCGTCAGCATTCTTTTCCTCGGTGCCGCGCTGGCGCCCTCGCCCGTTGACGCGCAGACCCAGGCCAAGTCGGTCAAGCGCGCCGCTCCGCCTGCCAAGGCACGCGCCAAGGCCGCCTCACGCAATACCTCCTCCTCATGGGTCGCCAATCCGGGAGTCACGGCCAAAGACGCTTACCTGATCGTCGATGCGACCAGCGGCCGCGAGCTTGCCGCGGACCACGCCGACGACCTTCGTCATCCGGCCTCTCTGACCAAGCTGATGACGATCTACCTCACCTTCTCGGCGCTTGATTCGGGCCGGCTGTCGCTCGGCGACAACCTGCCCGTCTCGATCAACGCCCTGAACGCGCCGCCGACCAAGATGGGCATGGCGGCCGGCGGGACGGTGAACGTCCGCGATGCGACGATGGCGCTGGTCACCCGCTCGGCCAACGATGCCGCCGTCCTGCTCGCCGAAGGCCTCGCCGGCAGCGAGGAAGCCTTCGCCAGGCTCATGACGCAGAAGGCGCGTCAGCTCGGCATGAGTTCGACGGTGTTCCGGAACGCTTCCGGTCTGCCGAACAGCGAGCAGGTCACAACCGCCCGCGACCTGGCGAAGCTCGCCAATGCGTTGCTGCGCGACTATCCGCACTACTATGCGATCTTCTCGGTGCAGAGCTATCCCTATCGCGGCCGCACGCTCGAGAACCACAACCGCATGCTCGGCAATTACGACGGCGCCGACGGGCTGAAGACGGGCTATACCAACGCGTCGGGATTCAATCTCGTGATGTCGGCGGTGCGCGACAATCGCCGCCTGATCGGCGTCGTCATGGGCGGCAGCAGCGCCGCCCAGCGCGACCGGACCATGGCCGCCCTGATGGATCGCGGTTTCGCGCTGGCGCAGGCCATGCAACTTTCTCCCTGGACCTCGGTGCGCAAGCCGCCGTCGGCGCGCTATACCGCGGCCCAGTTCGATCCCGGCGCCAGCTTCGCCGAGGCCTATCGCCCGCCGGCCGCTCCCTCGAAGCAGGTCAGCCCGAAATATGCCGGCTTCGTGCCGCCCGCCCCGGCGACGCCGGCCGCTCCCGCCGCCTTCACCGCCGCTCCGCCGGCAGCCCCACCGGCCGCGTCGGACACGCCCGCTCTCGGCAGCTGGGTGATCCAGGTCGGATCTTTCAGCGAACCGCAGGCTGCCCAGGCCGCTCTGGAACGCGCGACCGCCGCCCTTCCGGATGCGCGTTCGGCGTCGGCGATCGTCGACGAAGTACAGATGGCCAACCGCGTCTTCCATCGCGCGCGGCTCATCAACCTGTCCCAGGACCAGGCCGTCGAGGGCTGCAAGCGGCTCGAGAAGCGCAAGGTCTACTGCGCGGCACTCCAGGTTACGGCGTGGAATACGCCGGGTGCACGCTGAGCGCTTTTCTCAGTCGATCGATGAACGACCGCTTGTGACGACGCTGCCATAGCGCCAGGTCCCACAGATCGGGACTGGGCTTCAGCCGCGACTGGATCGGTTCGAAGACCGACACTTCGGTAATCCGGCCGCGCAGCTTCACCCGCAGCGGGGCAATCCGGTAGCCGGGCCCCTCGTAGGCCGCCAGATGCGCGATATCGCGTCCGCTGAGGCCGCCGACGACGGCACCGGGCACCTCGCCGCGCGGATCCGTGATGACGATGGGATAGGTAGCGCCTTGGACGCGTCGGCGTGCGTGGCCCTGCAGGCTTGCCGCCACATAGGCCTGAGGCGGCAGCCGCCGCCCCAGAACCAGGGCCGTCACGTCGCGATCGAGCAACGTGCCGTAGAAGAAGAAGCGCATCAATGATGGCCGGACGAGGCGTCGTCCGGGAGCTCCACGCCGCACGCCGCCAGCGCAGCCTTGAGGTCGGCCATCAGGCGCTCGAGGCCGGCATCGTCCGCCGCCTCGCAGCGCGCGACCAGAACCGGCTGCGTGTTCGAGGCACGCAGGAGCCACCACCCATCGCTGGTGCTCACCCTCACGCCGTCGATGTCGGAGAACGTGGCGCCCTCCTTCTGCAGGCGCGCCTTGACCTTCTCCACGACTCCGAACTTCTGGTCGTCGGGGCAATCGAAGCGCAGCTCCGGCGTATTGACCGGCTGCGGAAGTCCATCTCGCATCTCCGCGAGGCTCTCCTTGGCGTTCGCCACGATGTTCAGGAGACGGAGGCCGCAATAGAGCGCGTCGTCGAAGCCGTAGAAGGTATCGGCGAAGAAGACGTGACCGCTCATCTCGCCGGCCAGCGGCGCGCCGATCTCGGCCATCTTGCTCTTGATCAGCGAATGACCCGTCTTGAACATCATCGGCTGCCCGCCGGCCTTGGCGATCTCGTCGAACAGCACCTGGCTCGCCTTCACATCGGCGATGATGGTTGCGCCCGGCTTGTTCTTCAGCACGTCGCGTGACCACAGGACCAGGAGCTGGTCGCCCCACAGGATGCGGCCCTGCCCGTCCACGGCGCCAATCCGGTCGCCGTCGCCATCGAAAGCGATCCCCAGGTCGCAGCCCCGCGCCTTCACCTCGGCGATGAGCTGCTCGAGGTTCTTCGGCACGGTGGGATCGGGATGGTGTGCCGGAAAGGTTCCATCGACCGTCTCGTTCAGCACGAAATGCTCACCTTCGAGCTTGTCGACGACCGCGCGGATCGACACGCCGACCGCGCCGTTGCCGGTGTCCCAGGCGACCTTGAGCTTCTTGCCAGGCTTGACGTCCCGCAGGAGGCGCGCGGCATAGTCGGCGAGGATGGACTTCTTCTCCACCTTGCCCTGCCCGGCTTCCCAGTCGCCCTTGCCCGCCATCTCGCCGAGCTTCTGGATGTCGGCGCCGAAGAAGGACTTCTTGCCCATCATCATCTTGAAGCCGTTGTAGTCCGGCGGATTGTGAGATCCGGTGATCTGGATCCCGCCATCGGCCTCGAGGTGATAGACCGCAAAGTAGAGCATCGGCGTCGCAGCGAGACCGATGTCGACCACGTCGATCCCGGCGGCGGTCAGGCCCTCGATGCAGGCGGCCGCGAGTTCCGGAGAGCTCAGCCTTCCGTCATAACCCAGCGCCACACGCTTGCCGCCCTTACGACGGACCAACGTGCCCAGGGTACGTCCGATCGCCCGCGCATCGGCGGCATGAACCGTCCCGCCAACGATGCCGCGGATATCGTATTCACGCAGGATACTCGGATCGAACTTGTGCGCCGTCTGGCTCATTCAATGAACTCCGAAAAGGTGCCGTCGAGGTTGTTCAGGCCCGAGCGACCGGTCGGCCGATGCTGTCATAGGCAAATCCCAGCGAACGCATCTCCTCGGGATCGAAGATATTGCGCAGGTCGACGATCCGGGGCTGACGCATGAGCTCCTTGAGGCGGCGGGGATCGAGGCCGCGAAACTCGTGCCATTCGGTGATGACGACGAGGACGTCGGCCCCTGTCGCCGCTTCATAGGCGTTCTCGGCGAAAGTCACGTCCTTCATCAGCCGCGCAGCCTCGATCATGCCCTCGGGATCGAAGGCCACGATCCGGCCACCCGCGGCCTGCAGGGCGGGCACGATGTCGAGCGACGGCGCGTCGCGCATGTCGTCGGTGTTTGCCTTGAACGTGACCCCCAGCACGCCGACGGTGAGGCCGGCGACGGAACCGCCGCAGAAATCGATGACCTTCTGCGCCATCTTCTTCTTGCGGCCGTTGTTCACCTGGATCACCTGCTCGACGATCGTCTGAGGAGCATCGACCTCGCGCGCCGTATAGGCCAGGGCGAGCGTGTCCTTCGGGAAGCACGAGCCGCCGAACCCCGGTCCCGGGTGCAGGAACTTCCGGCCAATACGGCCATCGAGCCCGATGCCGCGCGCAACGTCATGCACGTCGGCGCCGACCTTCTCGCAAAGATCCGCGATCTCGTTGATGAACGTGATCTTCGTCGCGAGGAAGGCATTGCCGGCGTACTTCGTGACCTCCGCCGTCTCGATGTTGGTGAAGACCATCGGCGTCTGGATCAGGTTCAGAGGACGATAGATCATCGACATGACATCCCGCGCACGCTGGCTTTCGACGCCGATCACGACCCGGTCGGGCTTCATGAAGTCCTCGATGGCCGCTCCTTCGCGCAGGAACTCCGGATTGGACGCCACATCGAACTCGGCGGCGGGCTGCGCCTCCCGGATGATGCGGGCGACCTCGCGGCCCGTGCCCACCGGTACCGTCGACTTGTTCACGACCACCGTGTAGCCGCGGATCGCCTGGGCAATCTCCGCGGCGGCGGCGTAAACGTAAGACAGGTCGGCGTGGCCATCGCCGCGTCGCGTCGGTGTCCCGACGGCAATGAAAACGGCATCGGCATCGCCGACGGCATCCGCGAGCTGCGTGCTGAAGCTGAGGCGGCCCGCCCTCGCGTTGTCGGCCACGAGCTTGTCGAGGCCCGGCTCGAAGATCGGGATCTCGCCCTTACGCAGACGTTCGATCTTGCCCGCGTCCTTGTCGACGCAGGTCACATCGTGGCCGAACTGGGCAAAGCAGGCTCCGGATACCAACCCGACATAGCCGGAACCGATCATCGCAATACGCATTCACTCAGCCTCTCAAAAATCGACCAAGAAGGGTCCGCGTTTCCGCAGCAGTATCGGCGCGGTGCAGGGCAACGGCGACGTTGGCCTCGAGGAAGCCGAGGCGGCTGCCGCAATCGTAGCGCTGCCCAGCATAGCGCAGAGCGTGGAAGGGTTTATGACCGATCATCCTCGCCATGGCGTCCGTGAGCTGGATTTCGCCGCCAGCGCCCGTTTCGTGCCGCTCGAGATGATCGAAGACCTCGGGCAGTAGCACATACCGGCCGATCAGGGCCAGAGTCGACGGCGCCTCTTCCGGCTTGGGCTTTTCAACCATGCCGGTGATTTCCGCCATGTTGCCCTGCTCGTTCCTCACTGCGGCGATGCCGTAGCTCTTGGTCTGTTCGCGCGGCACGTCCATGACGGCGACGACGCTGCCACCCGTCTTCTCGTGAGCCTGCACGAGTTGCCCGATGCAGCTCGGCGTGTCGATCGTCAGTTCGTCCGGCAGAAGGATGGCGAACGGCTCACTTCCGATCCAGTGCCGCGCGCACCACACCGCATGCCCAAGTCCCAGGGGCTTTTGCTGGCGGGTGAAGATTGCATTTCCAGGCTTGATCGTCGCGTTCTGTGTCTGCTGCAGTTCGGGCGCCTTCTTGCGTTGCTCCAAGGTCGCTTCGAGTTCGTAGGCATGATCGAAGTGGTCTTCCAATGCGCCCTTGTTGCGCCCGGAAACGAAGACGAACTCCTCGATGCCGGCCGCGAGACATTCCTCGACCGCGTACTGGATGAGGGGCCGGTCGACGACGGTGAGCATCTCCTTGGGCATGGCTTTGGTCGCGGGCAGGAACCTCGTCCCCAAGCCAGCAACGGGCAGGACGGCTTTACGAACACGCTGCGCCATGCTTTTCGACCTCATTCAGTAATTGCTTTTGTATATTAGAATCAATGATTTGACAGGATAGTGGCAGGCTGCGGCTGGCTTGATGCCATGCCGGCGCTCCGCATGGCAAGGTCAACCACCAAGCAGGACATCCTTGGCGCGATTGATGCGCGCGGCGAGGTCGGCGCTTCCGCCAACGTCCGGATGCATGCGCTGGATCAGGCGTCGATGGGCGGCGCGGACGTCTTCCACCGTGGCGCCATCTGCGAGACCCAGCACGGCGAGCGCTTCCTCGCGCGTCATGTCGGTACGCGAACCGCGCGGCGGCGGCGCCTGCCGGGCGGAGCGCCAGTCGGCGCCGAGCCGGCGATCGAGATAGGCTTCGAGGACTTTCAACGAATCCACATCGCGAGAGCATTCCTCCCGCAGTTCCAGCAGGTCCCCATCCTCTAGCGCGTCGAGCGTGCGTCCCGCAAAGCGGCCCGCCAGGACGCTCCCCCCGACATCGCCGCTGGCATGATCGATCCAGGCCTGCAGAAACGCCGTCCTGACTTCCGTACGCTGGCCCGTGCCGGGAGAGCTGAAACCGCCCGAGGGGCGCTGGCGTACCGCTCGCGCAATCAGCGCGGCGACCACGATTCCGGCGAGACCGAGCAGCTCCGGCATGAGTCCCGGCAGAAAGCGCAGCCCGAAGATCAGCAGCCCGCCGACCCCGATGCCGCCGATCACCACCATGATGACGCGCAGGCTGCGCGCCAGCGAGGAGGGCTTTGCCCGCAGGAACCAGGCGAGGCCCAGGGCGATGACGGCGAATGCGAGGAGCGCCAGAAGGAGCGCTGCCGGCATTCTATTGCCGTGTCGTCGGCGCCTGCGGCGCCGGCATCTGCGGCTGGATCTGGGTCTGGGGTTGAGTCTGGGACTCCGCGCGCTCGCGCTGGATCTGGCGCCAGCGCTCGACGTTGCGATTGTGCTCGGGCAGCGTCAGGGCAAACGCGTGACCGCCCTGACCATCGGCCACGAAGAAGAGCGAGCGGTCCCGCGCCGGGTTGGTCGCCGCAACGATCGAAGCCCGCCCCGGATTACAGATCGGCCCGCGCGGCAGACCCGTGATCACATAGGTGTTGAACGGGGTGTTCGATTGCAGGTCGGCGCGTGTCAGTTCCCGACCAAGCGGCGCCTTTCCTTCGGTCAGACCATAGATGATGGTAGGATCGCTCTCGAGTTTCATCCGCCGGCGCAGCCGGTTGATGAACACCGCAGCCACGCGGGTACGCTCCGACGGCAGCGCCGTCTCCTTCTCGATCATCGACGCCAGGATCAGCGCCTCCCGCTTGTTGGCGAGCGGCAGCCCGGCGGCGCGCTTTCGCCACGCTTCGTCGAGCGTCTTCTCCATCGCCTCCTTCATGCGCAGCAGCAGCCCGTCGCGGGTGTCGTCGCGCGAATAGAAGTAGGTCTCGGGAAGGAGGTCGCCCTCCTTGACGTCGAGGGTGATGTCCCCCGAAAGGGCCTCCGTCCTACGGACAAGCTCCAGCACTTCGGGCGTCGTCATGCCCTCGGGAATCGTGAGACGCCTCTGCACGACCTTGCCCGACTGCAGGAGTTCCACGAGGGCCTGCATCGACGTATGGGCCGGCACTTCGTATTCGCCCGCCTTGATGGGTTTGGGCGAGGGGTCGATCATGAGCGCAACGCGGAACAGCCGCGGATGCGCGATGACGCCCTCTTCCTGCAGCAGCTTGGACATGGTGGCCGGTCCCGCGCCGCGCGGGATCACCACGTTCTTGGTCTGCTGGAGCGGCCCCTGTGCCGTCAGGATGGCATGGCCGACATAGATCGAGCCGCCCATCAGGGTGACGAACAGCGCGATGAAGAAAAGAACCCAGCGGAAGTAGCTGAGCATGACTCAGCTCCTCAGAAAAAATCAGACGGGTCCGACGATCAGGGACGCGTTGGTGCCGCCGAAGCCGAAGGAGTTGCTGAGCGCGTGGCGCACCTTGCGCTGCTTGGCCTGCTTCGGCACGAGATCGATGTCGCAGCCCTCATCCGGCTCGTCGAGATTGAGCGTCGGCGGAACGGCCTGATCGATCAGGGACTTGATGGCATAGATCGCCTCGATCGCGCCGGCGGCTCCGAGCAGGTGGCCGGTGGCCGACTTGGTCGACGACATCGAGAGATTGTACACATCCTGCCCGAAGGTACGCTTGACCGCGCCCAGTTCGATCACGTCGGCCATCGTCGATGTGCCGTGGGCATTCACGTAGTCGATCTGGTCCGTGCCGAGATTGGCGCGCTTCAAGGCGGCCTTCATGGCGCGCATTGCACCGTCCCCGTCCTCGGACGGAGCGGTGATGTGGTAGGCATCGCCGGAGAGACCGTAGCCCAGGATTTCGGCGTAGATCTTGGCGCCGCGCTTCTTGGCGTGCTCGTATTCTTCGAGCACCAGACAACCGGCGCCCTCGCCCATCACGAAGCCGTCGCGCCGCTTGTCCCAGGGACGGGAAGCCTGTGTCGGCGTAGCGTTGAAGTCGGTCGACAGCGCCTTGCAGGCGTTGAAACCCGCGATGCCGATCCGGCAGATCGCGGCTTCGGCGCCGCCCGCCACCATGACGTCGGCGTCCTCGTACTGGATCAGCCGGGCCGCATCGCCGATCGCGTGCGCACCGGTGGCACAGGCCGTGACGACGGCGTGGTTCGGGCCCTTGAAGCCGTACTTGATCGAGACCTGTCCCGACACGAGGTTGATGAGTGCCGAGGGGATGAAGAACGGGCTGACCCGGCGGGGTCCCCGCTCCTTCAGGGTGATCGACGTCTCGTAGATGGTGTCGAGGCCGCCGATGCCGGATCCGATCATGACCCCGGTCCGGTTGAGGCCTTCCTCGTCCTGCGGCATCCACCCGGAATCCTCGACGGCCTGCTGCGCGGCCGCGAGTCCGAAGATGATGAACTTGTCGAGCTTCCGCTGCTCCTTCGGCGCAAGGTAATCGTCCACGTTGAAGTGGCCGTTGGCCTTGTCGCCCTGGGGCACCTCGCCCGCGATCTTGGTCGCGAGATCCGAGGTGTCGAAAGCCTGGATCGACCGGATGCCGGACTCCGCCGCCATCAGGCGGCGCCAGTTGGTGTCCACGCCGTCACCCAACGGCGTGACCATCCCCATGCCGGTTACGACAACACGCCTCATCTTCCGCCCTTCCTCTTTCAGGAGCCGGTGAAGATCAGGACTTCGCGGTGCCTTTGATGAAGCCGATGGCGTCGCCGACGGTCTGGATCTTCTCCGCCGCATCATCGGGAATTTCGATACCGAATTCTTCCTCGAACGCCATCACCAGCTCGACCGTGTCGAGGCTGTCCGCGCCCAGATCGTCGATGAACTTGGCCTCTTCCTTGACCTGCGCGGCCTCGACGCCGAGATGCTCGACGACGATCTTCTTAACGCGCTCGGCAATATCGCTCATTGTCTTGTCCTTCCAGTAAATCCAACAAATTCCGGTCGCCAGGGGGTTGGCGAATGCCGCGCTCTTAACATAGCTCCCGGGCCATTGGCTAGGTCCGAAAAGCCCACAGAATCAGGCACTTGTCAGCCTGTCCCTCAGATCATCGCCATCCCGCCGTTGATGTGCAGCGTCTGACCCGTGACGTAGGCGGCCTCGTCGCTGGCAAGATAGACCACGCCGGCCGCAATCTCTTCCGGCGTCCCGAGCCGGTCGGCAGGAACACGGCCAAGAATGGCTTTTTTCTGGTCGTCCGTCAGAACGTCGGTCATCGGCGTGGCGATGAAACCGGGCGCGAGGCAGTTGACCGTGATACCGCGCGACGCCAGTTCCTGGGCCAGCGACTTCGACATGCCGATCAGGCCCGCTTTGGCCGCCGCATAATTGGCCTGCCCGGGATTGCCGGTGACGCCGACGATCGAAGTGATGTTGATGACCCGGCCGAAGCGCCGCTTCATCATGCCCCGCATCGCCGCGCGGGTCAGGCGGAAGGTTCCCGTCAGGTTCACCTGCAGGACCTTTTCCCATTCCTCGTCCTTCATCCGCATCGAAATGTTGTCGCGCGTGATACCGGCATTGTTGACGAGGATGTCGAGCTTGCCGCCCATGGCGGCTTCCGCCTCCTTGGCCAGCCGGTCGATGTCCGCCGGATCGTCCATTTTCGCCGTGACCACGTGCGCGCGTTCGCCGAGCGAGGCCTTGAGCTGCTCCAGGGCGTCGGCGCGCGTGCCCGACAGGGTCACCGTGGCGCCCTGCTTGTGCAGGGCCCGCGCTATCGCGCCACCGATGCCTCCGGAAGCGCCGGTGACGAGCGCCGCCTTGCCGGTCAGGTCGAACATGGCACTCTCTCCTTATGCCGTCTTCAGGAAGGCTTCGATGTCGGATGGCGTGTTCAGCGCGAGACCGGTCATGTCCTTGTCGATGCGCTTCACGAGCCCGGACAGGACCTTGCCGGTGCCGCATTCGACCAGGGCGTCGACCGCCTTGGTCTTCATATACTGAACACTTTCACGCCAGCGGACGAGGCCGGTGACCTGTTCCACCAGCCTCTGCTTGATGGAGGCCGGGTCGCTGAGCTCGGAGGCGAGGACGTTGCAAACGAGCGGCACCCGCGGGGGCACCAGCACGACCTCCTCCAGCGCCACCTTCATGGCGTCGGCGGCCGGCTGCATCAGTGGGCAATGAAAGGGAGCACTGACGGGCAGCATCATGCCGCGCTTGCAGCCGCGAGACTTGGCCGCCTCGACGGCGCGCGCGACCGCCTCCTTGTGTCCGCTCACGACGATCTGGCCGCCGCCATTGTCGTTCGCGACCGCGACGACTTCACCCTGCGCGGCCTCCTTGCAGGCCTCCTGGGCCGCCTCCAGTTCGATGCCGAGCAGGGCTGCCATGGCGCCCACGCCGACCGGCACGGCTTTTTGCATGGACTGACCGCGGAGCTTCAGGAGGCGGGCGGCATCCGCGAGCGTCAGGGCACCGGCCGCGGCGAGGGCCGAGTATTCGCCGAGAGAATGGCCCGCGACATAGGCCGCGAGGGACGGCAGCGGCTTTCCGCCGTCCTTCTCGAGGACCCGCGTGACCGCGACACTGACGGCCATCAGCGCCGGCTGGGCATTCTCCGTCAGGACGAGGTCGCCTTCCGGCCCCTCGCGCATCAGCTTCGAGAGGTTCTGCTTCAGCGCCTCGTCGACTTCACCGAACACCTCCCGGGCGGTGGCGAAGGCGCCTGCGAGGTCCGCCCCCATGCCAACGGCCTGCGATCCCTGCCCCGGAAAGACAAAAGCCCGACTCATGCGCGTTTTCCCATGATTTTCGTCGCGATTGCGGGCAGTCATACCGGGGCCCGGGACGCAGTCAAGCCGCACCGGGAATACTTGCTTTCGGACTGCGGGTCTGTATAACCGCGCCTCTTCGGGGCCTCAGTCGGCCCCGATCTCCTTGCCGCCCCGGTGCATTCCGCGTGGGGCGGCTAGATCCGGGCGGTTCTTCGGAACTCCGGGTCGCTAACAGCCATAAGGAGCCGAATCTACATGGCACTGTACGAGAATGTCTTCATTGCGCGTCAGGACGTTGCGACGACGCAGGTGGAGGCTCTGACCACCCAGTTCTCCGAACTGGTCGCCAGCCTGGGCGGCACCGTCGAAATTCCCACCATCGATGCTAAGGTGAAAGTA
>CAZPOS010000054.1:0-25213 GCA_964588065.1 uncultured Reyranella sp. | reverse complement strand
ATCGTGCGGAAGATGGCGGACCGGGTCGGCGTGATGACCAAGGGCCAGATCGTCGAGCAGGGTCCCGTGGCCGAGGTCTTCGACCGGCCCCAGCACAGCTACACCCAGCACCTGCTCTCGGCCGAACCCAAGGGCCGGCCGGTCGCGGCCGATCCGGCAGCCCCGGAAATCCTGCGGCTCGACGATCTCAAGGTGCATTTCCCCATCCGGCGCGGTGTGATGCGGCGCACGGTCGGCCACGTGAAGGCGGTCGACGGGGTGAGCCTCGCGCTGCGCGAGGGCCATACGATCGGCCTGGTCGGCGAATCAGGATCGGGCAAGACGACGCTCGGCCTCGCCCTGCTGCGCCTCGAGCGCAGCGAGGGCGGCATCCGGTTCGACGGCCGCGACCTGCAGGGGCTCGGCCAGCGCGAGTTGCGGCCGATGCGCCGCGAGATGCAGATCGTCTTCCAGGACCCGTTCAGCTCGCTCAGCCCGCGCATGTCGGTGGGCGAGATCGTGGGCGAGGGATTGGAAGTCCATGGCATCGGCACGCAGCAGGAGCGCAACGCCCTGATCGACCAGGTGCTGCGCGAGGTCGGCCTCGATCCGTCGAGCCGCGAGCGCTATCCGCACGAATTCTCCGGCGGCCAGCGCCAGCGCATCTCGATCGCCCGCGCCCTCGTCCTGAAGCCGCGGCTGATCGTGCTCGACGAACCGACCTCGGCGCTCGACATGAGCGTCCAGGCCCAGATTGTCGACCTGCTGCGCGACCTCCAGCAGAAGTACAAGCTTGCCTATCTTTTCATCAGCCACGACCTCAAGGTGGTGCGGGCGCTGGCCGACGAGGTCGTCGTCCTCCGCCACGGCAAGGTCGTCGAGCGCGGACCGGCGGCCCAGATCTTCGAGGCACCGCAGACGCCGTACACGCAGGCGCTCATCGCGGCAGCTTTCAATCTCGAGGCGATCGGCGCCGATACGAGGACGGTCGCATCCTGATCGCACGGAAAGAGCGAACGGGGCTCGACCCGGCGACTCCGCCCCAGTACAAGACCGCATGACCGGCGCTATTGCCTATCTCAGCCGCGATACCGACGGCATCCTCTGGAAAAAGGTCCTCGAAGCGGGTCTTGGTCCGCTCGACTTCCGCACCCGCGACAGTCTCGGGAACAAGGACGAGATCGAGATCGTCCTGGCCTGGAAGCCGGACCGCGGGCTGATCGCCTCCTTCCCCAACGTCAAGCTGATCGTGTCGCTCGGCATGGGCGTCGATCACCTGCTGGCCGACGACCAACTGCCAGCCGGCGTGCCGATCACGCGCATCATGGACGACGGCCTGGTCGGCCAGATGAGCGAGTACGCGATCTATTGGGCGCTGCGTCACCATCGCGACATCGACAAGTATGCCGAAAGCCAGCGCGCGAAGCGGTGGAAGCCCGAAGACTTCGTCGACACGATCGATCGCCGCATCGGCATCACCGGCCTAGGCACCATCGGCCAGGACACTGCGAAGAAATTCGCGGCCCTCGGCTTCCCGACCGCCGGCTGGAGCCGCACGCAGAAGAGCCTGCCCGGCGTCGAGACGTTCCACGGTCCCGAGGGGCTCGCGGCCTTCCTCGCCCGCACCGACATCCTGGTGAACGTGCTGCCGCTCACGCGCGACACCAAGGGCCTGCTCGACGCGAAGCTGTTCGCGGCGCTGCCCAAGGGCGCCTACCTGATCAACATGGGCCGCGGCGGGCACGTGGTCGACGACGACCTGCTGGCCGCGATCGACTCGGGCCATCTCTCCGGCGCCGCCCTCGACGTGTTCAACACAGAGCCGCTGCCCGAGAGCCATCCCTACTGGACGCACCCCAAGGTCAAGGTGACGCCGCACATCGCCGGCGCCACCAACCCGCGCACCGCCTCGCCCGGCGTGATCGAGAACATCAAGCGCCTGCAAGCGGGCCAACCGCTGATCAACACGGTCGACCCGGTCACGGGGTACTGACGGGCTCTGCTTTCTGGGTCCGGAAGCCGCTCTATTACTTCCCGAACCTGTCGGCGACCGTGCGGTAGATCGCGCGGGCGACCTGGGCTTCGCCGCCTTCGGGGCGGCCCGGCCGGCTGGTGTTGTTCCAGGCCATCATGTCGAAATGCGCCCACGGCACGTCGTCGGGCACGAATTCCTTCAGATACAGCGCGGCGGTGATCGCGCCGCCGAAGGCCCCGGCCGAGACGTTGTTGATGTCGGCCACCTTGCTGTCGAGCATGCGGCGATAGGCCGGGAAGAGCGGCATCCGCCACATCGGATCGGTCACCGCCTCGCCGGCGGCGATCAGCGAATTCGCAAGCTTGTCGTCGTTGCAGAACAGGGCCGGCAGGTCGGGCCCCAGCGCCACGCGCGCCGCTCCGGTGAGGGTGGCGCAATCGATCATCATCTCCGGCTTCTCCCGCGCGCCCTCGTGCAGCGCATCGCACAGGATCAGGCGGCCTTCGGCATCGGTATTGCCGATCTCGACGGTGATACCCTTGCGCGTGGTGATCACGTCCATCGGCCGGAAGGCGTTGCCCGAAACCGAATTCTCGACCGCCGGAATAAGCACGCGCAGCCGCACCGGCAGGCCCGTCGCCATGATCATCGAGGCGACCGCGAGCACGGTCGCCGCGCCGCCCATGTCCTTCTTCATCATCAGCATGCCCGCGGCGGGCTTGAGATCGAGACCGCCGGTGTCGAAGCACACGCCCTTGCCGACCAGGGTGACCTTGGGATGGCTCGCCTTGCCCCAGGTGAGATCGATCAGCCGCGGCGCGCGGGTCGAGGCGCGGCCGACCGCATGGATCGTCGGATAGTTCTGCTTCAGCAGATCGTCGCCCACGATCGTGCGGACCTTCGCCTTGTGCGCCTTGGCCAGAGCCTGCGCCGCCGCGGCCAGTTCGGCCGGGCCCATGTCGGAAGACGGCGTCGTGATGAGGCTGCGCGCCATACAGATCGCCTCGACGGTTGCCGTGGCGCGCTTCCTGTCGGCATCGGCCGGCCACACGAAGCGCGGGCCGGGCTTGGCCCTGGTCGCGCGATAGCGATCAAACGTCCAGGCGCCCAGACCGATCGCCACGGCCACGTCGGTCATCGGGACCGGCGTGGTCTCGCCCTCGAGATGCCAGGTCCCCGCCGGAAGCTTGGTGCTCAGCGCGCCGAAATCCCAGAGCGTCGGCGCATTCGGAATCACAAACACTGAACCGGAAGCCTTGCCGTCATCGCCCGGCAATACGGCGAGATCTCCTGCAGACCCCGAGATACCGAGCGATTCGAGCCATCCTCGCCGTCCCGGCGATTGCGCCTTCAGCCAGGCACCCCACTTCGAATGACCCACAAACTGCAGGGGCAGAGAGGAAGAAGAACGGTCGACGAACGGCAGCGACATGGCCATGCTCACAAAATTCAAGAAGACCGGTTAACATTGCCGGCCAAACTCCATGGCTGGCAAGGAGGGCGTACATGGCCGAATTCACCGTCGTGATCGGCAACAAGAACTACTCGTCCTGGTCGATGCGCGGCTGGCTGATGGCCAGGATCGCCGGCATCGAGTTCGACGAGATCGTGGTGCCGCTGGACCGGCCGGAGACGCAGGCGGCGATCCGCAAGCATTCGCCGTCAGGCCGCGTGCCGGTGCTGCTGCATCGCGGCCTGGCCGTCTGGGATTCGCTCGCCATCGCCGAGTACCTGAACGACCTCAAGCCCGAGGCCGGCCTGTGGCCGCCCTCCGCCGCCGCGCGCGCCCATGCCCGCTCGATCTCGGCCGAAATGCATTCGAGCTTCGTCGATCTCCGCGAAAACATGCCGATGAACATCCGGGCGTCGCTGCCGGGCAAGGGCATGACCGCGGGCGTGCGGGCGGACATCGAGCGCATCACCTTCCTGTGGCGCGACTGCCGCAAGCGTTTTTCCGGCGCGTTCCAGAAGGACGACGGATTTCTATTCGGGACCTTCGGCGCCGCCGACGCGATGTTCGCGCCGGTCGTCACCCGCTTCAGGACCTACAGCGTCACGCTCGACAGTGACGCCGATGCCTATTGCACCGCCGTGCTCGGCCATCCTGCCGTGAAGGAATGGATCGACGCGGCCGAACACGAGCCCTGGCTGATCGACAAGTACGAGTTCAAGTAGTCGAGACGGACGTCGGCGCGGGCCGTTCTTCCAGCTTCTCCTCCGGCGTCATGAACATCCGCCAGCGGCGGGCGGCGACGCCGACGTCGCGGCGGCTGGAATAGACGGCGAGCAGAGGCGCGAGCAGCAGGCCGGCGACGACGGGCAGCAGCCAGGTGAGGAACGCCGGCGCCCAGTAGCCCATGATCACCACGGCGGCCGCGCCCAGCGCAACCTGGCCGCCGTGCCGTCCAAGGGCCAGAGCCCAGGGCATGCCACGCTCGCCGCGCGCCTGCGGCGGCCACCCCACCGCGCGCCCGGCCAGGATGCCCAGCATGAACAGCGAGTGGAACAGCATCATCACCGGCGCCAGCAGGGCGGAGAACAGGGTCTCCAGCACCACGCTGAACGTCAACGCCAGACGTCCGCCATACGCCGGCGCCGGCGCGCGCAGGGACAGGAGCAGCGCCAGCAGCTTGGGCAGGAACAGCAGCAGCGTGGTCACCAGCAGCAGCGCGTGCACGTGGCCGGTATTGTATTGCGGCCAGTTGGGAAACAGCGACGGCACATTGCCGAAGTAGACCGGCCCGACGATCTCGTGCTCGAGCACGATGGCGGCGCTGAGCAGCAGCGAGCCCAGCCACAGCGGCGAGGCCAGGTAGCCCATGATCCCCATCACCAGATGCAGGCGGCTCATCCAGTGCAGACCCCGCGTGAATACCAGCCGCGCATGCTGCAGGTTGCCCTGCATCCAGCGCCGGTCGCGCACGGCATAGTCGACGACGTTGGTGGGCAGCTCCTCGAAGCTGCCACCCAGGTTGGGTAGGCTCCACACATGGAAGCCGGCCCGGCGCATGAAGGCGGCCTCGACGAAGTCGTGGCTCAGGATCTCACCGCCGAACGGCGCGCGGCCCGAGAGCACCGGGAGTCGGCAATGCTCCGAGAAGGCCGCGACACGAATGATCGCGTTGTGGCCGTAATAGTTGGCCTCGCTCATGTTCCAGAAGGAATGACCGGTCGCGACCATGCCGCCATACACCCGGGACGAGAACTGGAGGATCCGCGCGAACAGGGTCTCGCGGCCCATCGCCACCGCATGCGTCTGGATGATGCCGGTCTTCGGGCTGGCTTCCATCAGCGCCGCCAGCCTCACCATCGTATCGCCCGACATGACGCTGTCGGCATCGAACACGATCATATGGTCGAAGCGCGCGCCGTGTGTGTCGAGCCAGTCGGCGATGTTGCCGGCCTTGCGCCCGGTATTCCGGCGACGACGACGCCAGTGCAGGCGCCCGCCGATGGCGAGCAGCGCACGAAGCCGCTCGATTCCGGCTTCTTCTTCCGCCGCGATCGCATCGTTCGTGCTATCGCTCAGCACGAATAGTTCGAAAGCCCCCGCCCGACCGGTGGCCTCGAGCGAGTGCCAGGTGATTTCCAGCCGCGCGAAAACCTCGTCGGGTGCCTCGTTGTAGACGGGGACCAGGATGGCCGTCCGCGCGCGCAGCGCGGGAATGCTCCCGTCGGCCGCATCATCCCCCGGCCCGCGCCGGCGAAGCGAGAGCGGGTTCACGCCGAAGCTCTTCAGCACGAAGCCGACGATGGCCGTCCAGAAGGACAGCGCGATCCAGCCGAAGCTCAGGGTGAAGACGGCGAGCAGCGCGATGGCCAGCCCGTATGGCACCTGCGGCCCGAGGGCCGTTGCCAGCAGATGAAGGCCGCCCGCTGTCGTGAGCACGACCAACAGGAACAGGGAAAGCCGACGCCATCCGGCGTTGCCGGCGTGACGATCGAGGTTCCAGACGGGGTCGAGGCCGGTCTCCTGCATGAACGCGCTCCCGCGTGCTTTGAGTCACATCAAGGGCGGACTTGGCTCGCGAAGGTCTCGCTCACCCGCTTCTCATCGACCGTCAAGAACGCCCGCACATCGGCCGTACGCTTGCTCTCCAGCTCTACATCGACGAACAGTCGGCGATTCGAAGAACCGGGGAGCTGGTCGATCTCCGTCCGCAGCAGCTTGCCGCCGCTGACCTCTACGTTGGACTCGACCAGCCGTTGCTCGGCCAGGCCGGTCAAAGTGTCGCCCTCGAACTCGATTACGAGCCGGCGCCCGCGGGTGTTGCCTTCGATCGGCGCCTGGCGAGTCGCCACCACGCGCGCCTCACGACTCAGCGCCGGCTCGTCGCTGAGCGCGGAAAGACGGTAGCGGTATTCGAGCGCCTGCCCCTTGGCGACAGGCCAGCGCGATACCCAGAAAACCACGATGTTGTCGTGATACTCCGAAGGGGTCGGGATCTCGACGAGACGTACCTCGCCTTCGCCCCAGTCGCCCTTGGGCTCGACCCAGAGGCTCGGCCGTGTCTGATACTTCGCGACGGCGTCCTGATAGCGATCGAAACGGCGCTCGCGCTGCTGCAGGCCGAAGCCGCGCGGATTGTTGTCGACGAAGGACGAGACCTGCAGCGATCCGGGGTTGGTGAGCGGCCGCCAGATCCGTTCGCCTTCGCCCGTCAGCAGGGCGAGCCCGTCCGAATCGTGCACTTCCGGTCGGAAGTCGTCGCGCCAGGGTCCGGCCTTGCCCGACAGGAACATGCTGGTCAGCGGCGCGATGCCCAGCATCGACACGCCGTGTCGCATGAACAGGCGCGCATGGACGTCGACCGTGGTGCGCGCTCCGGGCGTCACGGTGAAGGCATAGGCGCCGCTGGCGCCCGGCGATTCCAGCAGCGCATAGATCGTCAAGACCTTCTCGCCGGGCGCCGGTTCGACCAGCCAGAATTCGCGAAATTCGGGAAACTCCTCCGACCGGGGCTGGGCGGTGTCGATCGCCAGCCCGCGCGCCGAAGCGCCATAGGCCTGGTCCTTTCCGATCGGGCGGAAGTAACTGGCGCCGAGGAAGGAGATGATCTCGTCGAATTTCTCGCCATTGAGCGGGTGGGTGATCTTGAAGCCGGCGAAGCCGACCTGTGCGGGCGGTGTAGCCGTGCCAAAGTCGAACATGTCGGGAGAGGCCGCCAGCGCCGATGCAATGCCCGAAGTCTGCGTCGTGCCGCTGCGCCTGATGACGTACATCTTCACAGGTGTCTGGTAGAGGAATCCGGTCGGGAAGAATTCGACTCGGAAGCCGCTGCCGCCCTCGCGCCAGAGGACGGACTCGGGGCGGAAGCGGATGCCCCGATACGTGTCGTATCCGAGCTTCGCCGTATCAGGAATGGCGGCTTCCCTTGCATAAGGCTGGGCCGCCGACAGACGCGCCCGCTCGATCAACTTGTCGAAGACACCCTGCGCCCGAGCTGACGACACACCTGCCGTCACGAACAGCACGAGCAGAACAACCAATCGAACCACGGCATTCCTCGCATCACCACCCAGCGCGCCCGCAACGCAGCATTGGTGAAAGCGGTTGCTCGCGGCTCGCGACTGTCACGCGTCGGCCCAGCGCCGCCGGCAGCCGGTCGATCCGTTCGCCACGGTACATGTTCACTCCGTGACGATATTTGCGGAACGACAGTCGCCGCAGGCCCGTTGCGCGGGCGATCTTCGGCATTCCTGCCGAGAAAAAGATCGTCGAGGGAGAACAACAGATGTCCGACAGCTCTCAAACGCACGACAACAGGAACGCTAAACCGGATCTCGGCGCCGCCGTCTCCGAGATAAAGACGGCGCTGGGCAGCAAGGCGGAAGAGCTTGCGGGTCGCTCCACCGAGAGCGGTGCCGCTGCGGTCTCCGCGCTGGGCAAGACGGCGGCAACCCTTGCAGATTCTCTCGGCGAGCAATCTCCCGCCGTCGCCGATTATGTGCGCTCGACCGGACAGCGGATCGACAGGCTGGCCGACGATCTGCGCGACAAGTCGGCCGGCGAGCTGCTGACCATGGCCACGGACTTCGGCAAGCGCCAGCCGCTGGCCCTGCTGGCTGGCTCCGCAATCGTGGGCTTCGCCCTCGCCCGCATCGTCAAGGCGGGAGTGGGCGTCTCCGCCGATTCGGCCGGCCCTCGGGCCAACGCGTCCAATGTCGGCCGCATCGACGTCTAGGAGAGCGCCATGAACACCCAGGAAAGGCCTGGCGTCGTCACGCTCGTGACCGATGCCCTCGGCCGCAGCGCCGACCTGATCCAGACCGAGATTCGCCTGGCGCGCGTGGAGATCGGTGAGAAGGCCGATGCCCTGCGCACCAGCGTCGTCAGCGGTCTCGTCATGATGCTGGTCGGCACCGTCTTCATCATCGGCGCCGTCCTCCTCGTCCTTCAGGCCGTGGTCGCCGCGCTGATCGAAGGCGGCGTGCCCCCCGCCATCGCCATCCTGATCGTCGCCGGCGGCTCGGCGCTTGGCGGCATCGTCGTCCTGCTCGCCGGCAAGAAGACCATCGGCGCCGTCGATCCCACTCCCACCCGTACCATCACGTCCCTGCAGAGCGATGCCCGCATGGCCAAGGAGAGCCTGACATGAGAGAGAGCGCCCAACTTCAACGCGAGGCGGAAGCCCAGCGCGCCGGCCTGTCCAATACGCTCGGCCAGTTGCGCGACGGCATGACGAGCCAGGCGCTGTCGGCCGAACTGGTCGGCGTGCTGCGCGACAGCAGCCTGTCGGTCGTCAAGAGCCTGGCGGATTCGGCTCGCAGCAATCCCGGCGCCGCGCTGCTGATCGGGGCGGGCCTCACCATGATGCTGACGAAGACGACCGGCGCCGACGTGATGTCGAGCGCCAGCTCGGCCCTCAAGGCGGCGACCGCAGTGGGCACGGATGCGGCTGTCGCCGCCGCGGGCAGCGTGAAGAATGCCGCTGGCGCCGCCGCCGATACGGCGCGCTCGATGGCCGGCCAGGCGACCGACAAGGTGGCCGGAATGACCGACAAGGTCACCGGCGCAGTCTCCGAGACCGCCGCGTCGCTCAAGGATCGGGCCGTGGGCACCGCAGATGCATTGCGCGGCAAGGCCGATGAGCAGATCGGTCAGGCAAAGCATCTGATGGAAGACGGCAAGCACACCGCCGAGCATCTGGGCGAGGACGCCACCAAGCTCGCGGCCGACACCCGTCAGGCCGTGTCCAAGCTCCTGGAAGAGCAGCCGATCCTGGTCGCCGCGATGGGCGCCGCGCTCGGGGCGATCTTCGGGGCCGCCCTGCCGGTCTCCCAGACCGAGCGGAGCGTGCTGGGCAAGACCGGCGCGCAGGCCATCGACAAGGGCCGCGAGGTCCTCGAGACCGCCAAGGAAACGGTAACGGAAGAGATTGCCGGCGCGCATCTCGGCGAAAAAGTCGAGGGCATGGCCGGCAAGATCGTTGACACGATGGTGCCGACCTCCTCCTCCCGCTCTGCCTGATCTTCGCATACGGCACGAGCCAAAGCATGACGGCCGCTCGAAAGAGCGGCCGTTTGTGCGTTGTGGCTTACATCGAATTGGGCTTGGGCAGGGTCGTGGGTTCGATCCGGAGGATCTTGTAGCCCACCTGCTCGAGCTTCACGGCCTCTGCCTGGGCCTCGACCAGGCTTGAATAACCAATACCGAATTCAGACTGCGTGCGCGGATCTACCGCCCACACCATGTGCTTGCCGAAGGCTGCTTCTGTTGTCATCGCGGCCTTATACAGAGCTTTGCCGCCGGAGTCCGAACTTCTCGCTTCGGCGCAAGGCCTGCATCAGCCGTCCACCTTGGCCCCGCTTGCCTTGACGATCGGCGCCCACACCGCGATCTCGCTCACGATGCGATCCTGCAGGCCCTTCGGCGCCATCGGCCAGGGATCGCTGCCCAGCGCCGCGAACCTCGCCTTGACCTCGGGATCCTCGAGCGCCTTGGTGCCGACCGCCGCCAGCTTGTCGACGATCGGCTGCGGCACGCCGGCCGGGCCGCCGAAGCCCATCCAGACTTCCACGACGTAGTTGGGCACGAATTCGATGATCGCCGGCACGTCGGGCGCCGCCTTGTTGCGCGACCGGCTGGTGACGCCCAGCGCCCGCAGCTTGCCCGCCTGCACATGCGGCCAGCAGCTCGGCATGTTGTCGAACATGATGTGCACGTTGCCGGCGATCAGATCCTGCATCGCGCCGGCGCTGCCCTTGTAGGGAACGTGCACCATGTCGGTGCCGGTCAGTTGCTTGAACATCTCGCCGGCCAGGTGAATCGTCGTGCCCGACCCGGACGACGCCATGTTGTACTTGCCCGGGTTGGCCTTCAGCAGCGCGATCAGCTCCGGTACCGACTTTGCGGGGACGCTGGGATGAACCACCAGCATGTTCGGCCATACCGACATGCCGGCCATCGGCGAGAAGTCCTTCACCGGATCGTAGGGCAGCTTGGCGTAGAGCGCCGGGGCCATGCAGAACATGGAAATGGTGATCAGGCCGATCGTGTAACCGTCGGGCGGCGCCTTGGCGAGCGCATCGGTCCCGATCGTGCCGCCGCCACCGGCCCGGTTGTCGATGAGCACCTGCTGCCCGAGCATCTCCGAGACCTTGCCCATGACGATGCGCGAGATGTTGTCGGTCGCGCCGGCGGGCGTATAGGGCACGATGAACTTGATCTGCTTGTTGGGAAAGGCGTCCTGCGCACGGGCGAGGCCCGGCGCGGCAAGGGTAGCGGCGGTGCCAGCCAACAGGGCGCGGCGCTTGATCGTGAACTGCATGTTTCCTCCAGACGACGCTTTCTTATGTGTGGTGCGAACGCTAACAGCCGGCCGGAGGGTCGTCACGCGAACCGGAAGGGAAGGCTCGCGCTGCGACCCGCGAGGTCGCTCCGCGGGATGAGAATTCCTGCGCCTCGCCGGCTAAATGCTCGCTGTCATCACGCGCGTGCGACCGCAAAGATCATCGCGAGAGGAGACGCCATGCTCGCCTACAAGACTCCCGCCGAGATCGTCGATCACAACGGACTGCGCATCGTGCTGGTGCGCGGCGTGCCGAGCCCGTGGAGCCAGGCGGCCAAGACGATCCTGGAGATCAAAGGGCTCGACTACGTCGCCGCCCCATTGGAGATCGGCGGGGCCAACGAGGAGATCGTCGCCTGGTCGGGGCAGAACAGCGGCCCCGTCGTCGCCTGGCGCGACGGCCGGCCGCTGAGCCGCTGGCTCGACATCCTGCTGCTGGCGGAGCGCCTCGCGCCGACGCCCGCCCTGCTCCCGGCCGATCCGCTGCAGCGCGCGCTGGCGATCGGTCTCGGCCACGAGATCCTGGGCGAAGGCGGCATCGCCTGGAACCGGCGCCTGCAGATGTTCGCGATGGCGGTGAAGCTGGGCGCCGGTGCCCGCATGGCGCCACTGATCGGCAAGTACGGCTTCGACACCGACGACGCCGCGGCAGCAGGTGCGCGCATCGCCGCCACCCTGCGCGGGCTCGCCACGCAGCTTCGCGCACAACAGGCGCGCGGCGTCTCCTATTTCGTCGGCGACGGCTTGAGTTGCGTCGACATCTACTGGACGTCGATTATGAACATGATCCTGCCGCTGCCCGCCGCGCAGTGTCCGATCCGCGAATCGTCACGCTCCGCCTTCGCCGCCAGCGACCCGCAGATCGTGGCGGCGCTCGACCCAGTCCTGGTCGAACACCGCGACCGCATCTTCAAGGCGCACTTCCGCGACCCGATGGAGTTCTAGTCTAGGGCAGGCGCGCGTCGATCCAGGTCGTGATGTCGGCCATCACCCCTTCCTTGCCGGTATCGGCCAGCAGGTCGTGGAAGTGGTCCTTGTAGAGTTTCAGCGTCTTGTCGGCCGAGCCCGCGGTGTCGTGGAAGAACTGGCTGCCCTCGCACACGGTCGCCTTGTCGGCGGTGCCGTGCAGGATCAGCACCGGCAGCGTGATCTTCGGAAACTCCGCGCGCAGGCGCTCGTCGGCGCGGACCAGGGCGGCGACGGTGGCGGCGGGCTGGACTTCATGGGCGATCAGCGGATCGGCGTTGAGCGTCGCCACGGCGGCAGGATCGCGTGAGAAATCCTCGTTCTTCAACTTGAGCACCAGCAGGTGCGGCGCGATGTGGCTCAGCCCCTTGATGGCGGCCAGCGCGAAGCCCGGCGCCGGCACCTGGAAGGCAAAGCTTTCGCAGATGAAGCCGGCGAGCTCGGCCTGGTTGTCGAGCGTGTAGGTGGCGGAGACGACGCCGCCGGCGCTGTGGCCCAGCAGGAAGACCGGCAGGCCGGGATGACGCGCCTTGGCGATCCTTATGGCGCCGGCCAGGTCGGCGACATAGTCGGCGATGTCGTCGACGTAGAAGCGCTCGCCCTCCGACTTGCCGCGCCCGCGCAGATCGAGCGCGAAGACGGCATGGCCCTTCTTCACTAGTTCGCCGGCCGCCCAGAGATATTGCCCACCATGCGAGTTGACGCCGTGGCAGATCACGACGACGGCGCGCGCAGCGCCGTCGGGCTTCCACGAGCGCAGGTAGATCTTGAGGCCGTCCCTGCCGTCGAATGTCTCTTCGGTCGCGGTCGTCATGGTGACTCTCCCCAGAGCGAATACCGGAGAGACTCCTACTGCACGCGCGATGAATCCGCCATTCGACCTAAGCCGCGGCTTCTATCCGAGCCAGCGCAGGCACCCCGTCGCCTTGAGCACGGGATCGAGCCGCCCCCGCACATCGGCCGGCAGTGCCGCGAGCTTCTTGCGCAGCGCGTCGTAGCATTTGGCCTGATAGCGGAACGGCGCCTGACTCCACGGCCGGCCGAGAAGGTCGAGATCGACCGACGCTGCGCCGCTCTCCAGCGCCGCGCGGTTGGCCGCCAGAAACGGCAGGTAGGTCTCTCCGCAATGCTTCAGCAGCGCCGTCACCGCGTCCGGCAAGGGCGCGTCGGCCGCCAGCCATTCGCCGTCGACACCCGACGCATCGTCGAGCCGCAGCAGCCAGCAGTAGACGTCGGGCGCCCGCTCCCGCATCTCCATCATCGGCGTCGGATCGACCGACAGGATCTGCAGCTGACCGAACAGGCCGAAGTCGGCCAGCGACGGGCGCGAGCCGAACAGATACTCCATCTTGCGGACATGGCGATCGAGCGTGTCGAGGATGAAGCGATAGCTGTCCTCGATGACCGGGCGGTTGCCATCGGTGCAGCCGACCATCGCCATGCGGCCCACCTGGCGATCGTTGAAAGCCTGCATCGCCTCGCGCCGCTCAGCCTCCGGCATCTGCGGATTGCGCGAGGTGATCACCCAGCCCTGCGCGAATTCCCGGTCGGGCGCATAGTACCAGCGATAGTGGAACATGATCTTGGTGACCCACTCGTCGCCAAAATCCTCCAGGAGGTCGCTGAGATAGGCGTGCGCCGGATCGTCCGGCACGATCGAGCGCTGGCCGGGATGGGCGCGCTCCAGTGCATGGGCGAGCGGCGTCGAGTCGTTCATCACCGTGCCGTCTGGAAACGTCAGCGCCGGGATCACCGGCGGCAATCCGGCCGCGACCGCGACGTCGCGCGGCCAGCCCACGGCCTTCCAGACGAAAGGCAGTCGGCGGTAGCGCAGGATGGCGCGCATCTTCACCGAATAGGGCGACGGGCCGAAGCCGTGAAGGATGTAGGGGTTCGTGCTCATGTCACCGTTCATTTGTTACCACTGGCCGAAGAAAATGCCGTGCTGGCGATGCTTGGCCGTGCGCGCCGCGACATAGGCGTCGTCGACGGTGACGCGGCTCTTGCGCGCCTTGGCCCAGGCGTTCAGCCGGTCCTCCATCTCGCGGAAGATCGGCGCATAGGTCAGGTCGGCGCCGAGATCGCGCCGTTCCTTCGGGTCGTTGGCGAGGTCGAACAGCATCGGCCGGTAGCCCTGCCACCAGACGTATTTCCAGCGATCGGTGCGCACCATGATGGCGCGGCATTCGTCGGGCTTGCGGCCGAGGATCGTGCGCGCCTCGCGGAAGGAATAGTCGAGTTCGGAGAACACCGCGTCGCGCCAGGTGTCGAGATGGATCTTGCGCAGCAGCGGAAGCAGCGATCGGCCTTCCAGCAGGTGATCCTGCGGCGGAAGGCCCAGCGTCTCGAGGATGGTCGGCACGACGTCGATCGCCTCGACGAAGCGCTCGTCGACCGTGCCGCGCGTCAGGTCGGCCTCGGGATCGGGATCGACCACGATGAAGGGCACGCGATAGGCCTCCTCGTAGAACATCTCCTTCTCGCCCAGCCAATGGTCACCCAGGAAGTCGCCATGGTCGGCGGTGAAGATGATCAGCGTGTCGTCGAGCCGGCCGGCGCGCTCCATGTGAGCGAACAGCCGACCGAGCCAGTCGTCGAGCTGGCGGATCAGACCCATATAGGCGGGTCGCACGATGCCCGGTGCCTCGGGGCGGCTGAAGGAGATCGATTCCTCCATCTCGCGATAGGCGGCCAGCACGGGGTGCTCGTTCGCGCGCTCCTGTTCGTCGCGGTTGAGTGGCAGCATGTCCGCGGCGCCGTACATATTGTGATAGGGTGCCGGCGCCATGTAGGGCCAGTGCGGCTTCACGTAGCTGAGATGCAGGCACCACGGCTTCTCGCCCATCTCGTCGATGAAGCGCATCGCCTCGCGCGTCATGTAGGCGGTCTCGGAATGCTCCTCCTTCACGCGCGCCGGCAGGTGGACGTTGCGCATGAACCAGCCCGAGGCCTTCTCGCCGCCCGGCCCGTCGGCGGCGATCACGAAATCGCTCCAGGGATCGTCGGAGACGTAGCCATGGCGGCGCAGATAGTCGGCATAGCCGCTCTCCGCGCCGGGCGGCGAGTGGCCGTCGTAGCGATCCAGTTCCTCGAAGCGGCCGGCACGCATCAGCGCCTCCAGGGCCGAGCCGCCCTCGATGCCGAACCGTTCGAGCCCCTCCAGGTCGGGCAGCACATGCGTCTTGCCGGCCAGCGCCACGCGGATTCCGGCACCGGAGAGAAACTCGCCCAGCGTCTTCTCGCGCAAGGAGAGCGGCACCCTGTTCCAGGTGGCGCCGTGGCTCGACATGTAGCGTCCGGTATAGAAGCTCATGCGGCTGGGTCCGCACACGCCGGACTGCACATAGGCACGCGGGAAGCGCACGCCGCGCGCCGCCAGTGCGTCGATCGCCGGCGTCTTCAGATGCGGATGGCCGGCGCAGGACAGATGGTCCGCACGCAGCTGGTCGCACATGATGAACAAAACGTTTTTGACCTTGCCCACGGTTTCCTCACTCGACGGCTTCTGCGTGCCCTGTCTAACTAAGCCGCATGACACAGCCGCCGTCCATCCGCGACATCATCGATTTCTGGTTCCTGCCGCTCGGCCATCCCGACCATGGCAAGCCGCGCGACATCTGGTGGACCAGCACGCCGGAATTCGATGCCGAGACGGTCGGGCGATTCGGCGCCGCGATCGAGCGCGCCATCGCGGGCGAACTCGACGCCTGGAAGGACTCGCCCGAGGGCGCGCTGGCGCTGATCCTCCTTTGCGACCAGTTCACGCGGAACTGCTTCCGCAAGACGGCACGGGCCTTCGCCGGCGACACGAGGGCCATCGAGATCGCGCGCCATGCGCTGGCACGATTTTATCCCTCGGTGTTTCCCGTCGACATGCGGCTGTTCTTCTACATGCCGTTCGGCCACAGCGAGCATCTCGCCGACCAGCAGCTCGCCTGCGCCCTGTTCGAGACGATCGGCGGCGAGAACAACATCAAGTCGGCCCTCGAACATCGCGACGTCGTCGCCCGCTTCGGCCGCTTCCCCCACCGCAACGAGGTGCTGGGCCGCAGCACCACCGCCGAGGAACTCGCGTACCTGAAGAACGCGAACCGGTACGGGCAGTAGCTCCGCGCTTCTGTCGGGGCGACGGATACTCCGTTTTATTCGCCCAAAATCTCGCGATAGAGATCGGCGGTCCCGGTGTCGAAGCAGCAGAAGATGACCCGCTCGGGCATGCCGATCAGGCGGACCTCGCGGACGGCGATGTCGGCGGCGGCTTCCTTCGGATAACCGTAGATGCCGGTCGAGATGGCGGGAAAGGCCATGCTTTCGAGCCCTTCCACCACGGCCAGCGCCAGCGCGTTGCGATAACAACGCGCCAGCAGTTCGGGCTCGCCCTGTGTGCCGCCGCGCCACACCGGACCGACCGTGTGGATGACGCGCCGTGCCTTCAGGCGATAGCCATTGGTGATCCGGGCTTCGCCGGTCGGACAGCCACCCAGGGTGCGACACTCGGCCAGCAGCTCGGGCCCGGCGGCGCGATGGATGGCGCCGTCGACCCCGCCGCCGCCCAACAGGCTTTCGTTCGCGGCGTTCACGATGGCATCGACGTCGAGGCGCGTGATGTCGCCCTCGACGATCTCGATGCGGTTCATATTTTTACCAGTAACGAACCGGGCCGGTGTCGATGTGGACGAAGCCGGAGCGCGGATAGAAGCCGACGCCGCCCATGTTGAGCGACCGCGCCGCCTGACGGATCCGGAACACCGGGACGCCCGGGAAGCGGATGTCCATCGCGTTGCCGTTCATGTGCTGGCTGTCGCGGGCCACGCCGCGGCTGACGCTGGCCAGCCAGGCGTTGCTCTCGGGCGAGCGGAAGGCCGACAGGACCTCGATCTGGCCGCTGTAGCCGGAGATGCGGGCGGTATGCCACAGCACGTCGAACAGCAGCGGGTCCATCTCGGTCGTGCCGCTGTCGCGGCTGTCGCGCAGGAACTGGTTGAGCTGGTCGAGCGCGCTGCGGTGATACGAGCCGCCGGACCAATAGGTGACCGTCAGCTCTTCCTTGGTGTTGTAGTTCACCAGGCTGAGGCTGCGCGGGCTGGCGAGGTCGAGGTCGGGCGTGGGAACCGGCGCAGCAAGGGCGGCGGCAGCCGGCGCGAAGCCGCCGTAGCGCGACGCGCGCATCTTCTGCTGCGAGGCGGGGGGCGCCTTCTTCTGCTGGGCTGCGGCTTTCTGCACATTCGCGGATTTTGCGGGTGCCGCGGTCTTCTTCTTCGTGGTAGCGGACTGGGTGGCCGCGGTCTTGGTCGTCGCGGTGGCGGCGGTCTTGACCTTGGGAGCGGTGGAAGCCCCTGTATTGGTCTGGGCGAAGCCGGTGCCGGCAAATGCCAACAGTGTCGCCAGGCTCAGTACAAAACTACGCATCCGTGCCCCGGTGTTGTTGCATTTTTGTCACAGACACCCTTATCAGAGACCCATTCTCGACTCAAAGTTAAATTCCTGTTCCCGTCCGACGGCGAGACCGACAACTTCACCCACCATGCACAGAGTTGGGCCGCTCAGTACCGCCCGCTGTGCCTGACGGTCGATCGTGGCCAGGGTGCCGACGATGCGCCGCTCGCGCTCGGTTGTCCCGTTCTCGATCAGGGCGACAGGGGTGGAGGCCGGCAGGCCATGCGAGATCAGCTGTGATGCGATCTCGGGCAGCGCGCCCGTCCCCATGTATATGACGACGGTCTGTCGCGGCCGCGACAGCATTTCCCAGTCGAGATCGACCGTGCCGTCCTTCAGATGCCCGGTGACCAGGACGCAGGCCTGGGCGTGGTCGCGATGGGTGAGCGGAATACCCGCGCTCGAGGCACAGCCCAAGGCGGCCGTCACGCCCGGCACGACCTCGACGGCCAGACCTGCCTTGACCAGTGCCTCGACCTCCTCGCCGCCACGCCCGAACACGAAAGGGTCGCCGCCCTTCAACCGCACGACGCTCTTGCCCGCGCGGGCCAAAGCGACCAGCCGCTCGTTGATCTCGACCTGCGGCACACAATGGTTCGCGCGGCGCTTGCCGACATAAACCCGCTCGGCGTCGCGGCGCGCCAGCGACAGGATTTCGTCCGAAACCAGCCGATCGTAGACAATGACGTCGGCGCGCTGCAGCAGCCGGTGAGCTTTGAGGGTGAGAAGATCCGGGTCACCGGGCCCGGCGCCGACGAGATGGACCATCCCGGCCGACGGCGTCTCGCTGCGAAAGCCATCCAGCAGGCGGATCAACTCGCGACGCGCCCCGATCTCGTCCCCGGCCAGCGCCAGCTCGCCGACCCGGCCTTCGAAGACGCGATCCCAGAAGCGACGGCGCGCGCGCGGAACGACCAGAGTGCGCCGGACCTGCTCGCGGAACATCTCGGCGAACCGTGCCAGCCGTCCGAGCGCCGCCGGCAGCGTCCGCTCGATCTCGGCACGGATACGGCGCGCCAGTGCCGGCGCGGTGCCGCCGGTCGAAACAGCGATGGTGATCGGCGAGCGATCGATGATCGCCGGCATGATGAAGCTCGACAAAGCGGGCCGGTCGACGACGTTGACCGGAACACAGCGCCGCTGCGCCGCCGCGGATACACGTGCCTCGATCGACTCGTCCTCCGCGGCCACGATGACCAGCGACATGCCTTCGAGGTCGCCCTCGTCGAACGAACGGCCCGCCCAGGAGACATGTCCTTCGGCAATGAACTGGGCGACCTCGCCGCCGACCGTCTCGGCAATCAGTGCGACCTGTGCTCCGGCCTTCAGCAGCAGTTCGGCCTTGCGGGCAGCCGCATCGCCGCCACCGACGACCAGCACGCGGCGCCCCTGCAACGAAAGGAAGATGGGAAAGGCCTGCATCAGGCGACCTTCGCGACGCGCGCGGCGCGCAACAGGGTCCTGATCTCGGGACGACACGATCCGCAATTGGTGCCGGCCTGCGTGGTCGCACCGACCGCGGCCAGCGACGCAGCCCCATCGGCAATGGCCGCCTCGACCGCACCGCGCGAAACACCGAAGCAGGCACAGAGTTCGCCGCCGCGATGCTCCTCCCTGCCGCCGTTCAGCAACTCGTTGCGCTGCTCCACCGTCAGCCGGTCGAGTGCCATGTAGGGCGCCAGCCGGTCGCGCGCCTCGGCGTCATGGGTCCGCCCCAGCATCATCACGGCTTCGACCCGACCATCGCTGACGACGGCGCCGATACCGCTCTCGCCGATGAGCCACGGCCCCGGATTGGCGGTGCGCACCGCAGCGGACAAAGCGCGTTGTGCAACCGCGAAAGGCTGGTCGCCTGCGACGGCGTAGACATGAAAGCCGGCGCCCCTGATCCGCGCCCAGTATGGAAGTTCCGGCAGCATGACCGGGCGACGAGCGAGAATCGTGCCATGCCAGCGCATATCTAGGCGACGAATCTCGACCGGCGTGTGTTTCAGCTCGGGTTGTCCCGAGATCGGATCTACCGCCGGATTCACTGCGGCGTTGATGCGGCCCGCCCGACTCACCTGAGCGGTCCAGTGCATCGGCGCGAAGACTTCGCCGAGACGTAACGAATCGGTCACTTGAACGCGCAGGGCACCGCGACCCCACGCACTCTTCACCTCCGCAATGTCGCCATCGGCAAGACCTCGCGCCGACGCATCGCGCGGATGCAACTCGATTGCGGGCTCCGGGCGATGGCCGGCAAGGCGCACCGACTTCCCGGTCCGCGTCATGGTGTGCCACTGGTCGCGTACCCGGCCGGTATTGAGGATCAGCGGGTGCGCGTCGACCGGCGCATTTACAGGCGCGCGCGGTGGCGTGGCGATGAAGCGGGCGCGGCGATCAGCGTGGAAGAAGCGGCCGTCGCCGAAGAAGCGCCGATCGGCGGCGCTGCCCCAGACGAACGGCGGGAGCGCCTCGTACGCGGCATCGTCGATCGCCGCGCATGTGCCGATGTCGAAGTCGCGCGCGCCATCGTTCTCGAAAGCAGAGAGCGCGGCATGCTCGCGGAAGATGTCGGCCACGCCACGCCAGGCGAAGGCTTCGCCATGGCCGAGGCGTCGCGCGACCTCGGAGACGATCCACCAGTCCTGCCTGGCCTCGCCCGGCGGTGGCAGGAAGGCACGCTGGCGCGAGATGCCGCGCTCGGAGTTCGTCACCGTGCCGTCCTTCTCCGCCCAGGCGAGGGCGGGCAGCCGGATGCGGCAGGCGTCGACCGTGTCGCTGGCGCGGATCGCTTCGGAGACGATCGAGTATTCGCACCCGCGCAGGGCCTCGCGCACCGCATCGGCATCGGGAAGGCTGACGACCGGATTGGTCGCCATGATCCAGATCGCCTTGATGCGGCCGGCGCGAACGGCCTCGAACAATTCCACCGCCTTGAGGCCCGGCCTGGTCGCCATCCTCGGCGCGCGCCAGAAGCGCGCGACCCGGTCGATCTCCGCCGGGCCGAAATCCATGTGGGCGGCAAGCGTGTTGGAAAGCGCCCCGACCTCGCGTCCCCCCATCGCGTTGGGCTGACCGGTGATCGAGAAGGGTCCCATGCCGGGCCGGCCGATGCGCCCGGTCAGCAGGTGGCAGTTGATCAGCGCATTGACCTTGTCGACGCCGGCGCTCGACTGGTTCACGCCCTGCGAATAGAGCGTCACGACCTTTTCGGTGCGGGCAAACCAGTCGAGGAAAGTCTCGATGTCGGCCCGCGGCAGTCCGCAGACGGCCGGATCCGTCGCCCGCGCGACAGCGAGGGCGTCGTCGAGCCCCGATGTGTGCTGGTCAACGAAGCCACGATCGACCATGCCCCGCTCCGCGAGGCCGGCCAGCAACAGGTTGAAGAGCGCGACGTCGCTGCCGGGCTTCAGCGCGAGATGAAGATCGGCGATGTCGCAGGTCTCGGTGCGCCGCGGATCCACCACGACCACCTTCATCGATGGTCGGGCGAGCCGCGCGGCCTCGAGCCTCTGGAACAGTACCGGATGACACCAGGCGAGGTTGCTGCCGACCAGCACCACGAGATCGGCCTTCTCGAAATCCTCGTAGACACCGGGCACCGTGTCGCTGCCGAAGGCGCGCTTATGACCGGCCACCGACGACGCCATGCAGAGACGCGAGTTGGTGTCGATGTTGGCAGTGCCGAGGAAGCCTTTGATCAGCTTGTTGGCGGCGTAATAGTCCTCGGTCAGCAGCTGGCCGGAGACGTAGAAGGCGACGGCATCGGGCCCGTGTCGAGCGATCGTCTCCCGGAAGCCTTGCGCCACCGTATCGAGCGCGACCTCCCACGAGACTCGCCGGCCGTCGATCTCAGGATGCAGCAGCCGGTCGTCGAGCGACAGCGTCTCGCCCAAAGCCGCGCCCTTCGAGCACAGTCGCCCGCGATTCGCGGGATGATCATGGTCGGCCGCGATCGCCGCACCGCCCTTCCCGTCAGGCGCCGCGACGATCCCGCAGCCCACGCCGCAATAGGGACAGGTCGTGCGGACACCGGCCGTCATGACGAGTGGCCAGCGCCGGAACCGTGGCAGCCGCTAGTACACATCGCGCTGATAGCGGCCGGCCTTTGCGAGGCCGTCGAGCCAGGCCTTTGCCTCCACGGCGCTCTTGGCCCCGGGTCCCATGGCAATGTCCATCAAGGCGGTCTCCACGTCCTTCGCCATGCGTTTGGCATCGCCGCACACATAGAAGTGTGCGCCTTGTTCGAACCATGCCCAGAGCTCTTCGGCATTCTCGCGCATGCGGGTCTGAACGTAAATCTTCTCGGCCTGGTCGCGCGAGAAGGCGAGATCCAGCCGGGACAGCACGCCGCGGCGCTGCCAGTCCGCGATCTGGTCCTCGTAGAGGAAATCGGTACTGCGCTTCTGGTCGCCGAAAAACAGCCAGTTCCTCCCCTGCGCGCCGCGCGCGTCTCGTTCCTCGAGAAAAGCGCGGAACGGGGCGATACCCGTGCCGGGCCCGACCATGATGGCAGGCGCGGAATCGTCGGCCGGTGGCGCGAACCCGTGAGCCTTCTGCACGAACACTGGAATGACGTCGCCCGGCTTGGCGAAATCCGCCAGGTAGCAGGAGCCGATACCGGTGCGTGTCCTGTCCTTCGCATCCCAGCGCACCGCCGAAACGGTGAGATGGACTTCGCCCGGATGCGCCTTGGGCGACGAGGCGATCGAGTAGAGACGCGGCTGCAGCCGGTCGAGCGATTTCAGCAGTCCGGGAAGCGACGGAGACACCGATGGGAAGGCCTGCAGCAGATCGAGAAGATCGGCCTCGGCAAGCTCGGGCGGTCCCTCGCCCGCCGCGAGCGCCTGCAGCGCGAGCGCCTCGTCGCCGTTGAAGGCACGGCTCGCCAGGAACAGCATGCATTCGTCGCTCGGACGCGCGATGTCGACCTTGCTGAGCAGCGCCTGTCGCAACGGCAAGGCCTCGTGATCGATGCCCACCATCTCCTCGCCCGTCGCGCCGAGGCGATCGAGCACCGCCTGCACGAGTTGCGGGTTCTTGCGCGCGAAGACGCCGAGACTGTCGCCGGCTTCGTAGGTGATGTCGCTTGCCGAAAGATCGAGCACGACGTGCCGCACGTCCTTCTCCGAACCCGGACGGTTCAGGGGATGGGCGTCGACGAGTGTCGCGAGGGCCGGCCGGTCGCGCGAGAAGCCCACCGGCCCGGCGGACTTCACCGCCGGCGCCGCCACGGTCGAGCCGTCGCGCAACGGCTCGAACGCCGCGACGAGTTCCTTCACCTTGCGCTGGGTTTCCTTGCCGCCCGGCACGCAGCGCCCCATGTCGGCCTCGGCGCCCGACCACACCGCTTCGGCATAGGTCTGGCAGAGATAGCCGCACTGGCCGCAATCGAGCTGGGCCATCGCGGCCATCAGCTGTCGCTCGGGCTTGCTGTCCTTTGCGAGTTCCAGGCGCTCGGGCAACGACAGTGCCGCATCGTGCCAGGGAAAGTCCTCGGGCTCGGCGGGTTCCGCCGACACCTCGTCCGCGGCAGTGCCGCCGCTCACGCCGAGATAGGCGGCGAAGAAGCCGTTCAGCCAGGCACGCTGTTCCGTCGAGAACGGCGCGTTCTCCGGGATGATTTGCGGGATCGGCGAGAGCGCGTTCATGCCGCGAGCGCCCGCAGGGGGGCCCGCTCCGCCAGATCGCGCAGACCGGACACGTCGTGACGGCGGCAGAACTCGAAGAAGGATTCCGTCGGCGCCTGCCGGTGCGCGAGATAGGCCGCGAGCAGCCTTTCGAGAAGCGACGGCAGCGCGTCGAAGGCCACCGAGGTCGCATATTCGCGCGCCATCGCCTGTTCAGCCGTCGAAGCCGCGCCGCCGCCGATGAAGACGTGATAGCCCTCGACACTGTCCTCGCCGCGCTCGACCTTGGTGGCGATCAGGCCGATATCGCCGATGTAATGCTGGGCGCAGGAATGGTGGCAGCCGGTCAGATGGATGTTGATCGGCGTGTCGATCGCCAGCCGCATTTCGAGATGGTCGGCGAGCTTCAGCGCATGGCCCTTGGTGTTCGCCGCCGCGAACTTGCAGCCGGCATTGCCGGTACAGGCCACCAGACCGCGCCGGAGGGCGCTCGCCTCGACGCGTAGGCCGAGGGCGGCCAGCGCGGCGATGCAGACACCGACATCGCGATCGGCCACGTCGGAGATCAGCAGGTTCTGCCAGACGGTGAGACGAATCGTGCCGCTGCCGAAGCGCTGGGCGATGTCGGCGATACCGCGCATCTGCTCGGCGGTCATGCGTCCCACCGGCAGGACGAGGCCAAGATAGTTGAGACCCGCCTGCCTCTGAGGATGCACGCCGATATGGCCGTGCTTGTCGGCCAGCACGCGCGGCGTCACCTGGGCGCCGGCGGCGCGGCGCAGCTTCGCACCGTGCTCCTTCTCGACTTCGGCCACGAAGGCCTCGCGACCCATGCGGTCGATCACGTATTTCAGGCGGGCCTTCTGGCGGTTGGTGCGGTCGCCGTGGATCGCGAAGGCGCGCACGACCGCACCGGCCACCGGCACGCATTCCTCGGGCTTCAACAGGATGCCGGTCTCGAAGGCGAAATCGAGATGACCGGTGATGCCGCCCAGCTGGAGGCGGAAATAGACGCCCGGCTCGAAGCCCTCGCCGCCGGTCACCTCGGTCGCAACGAAGCCAATGTCATTGGTGTCCTCGAGCACGGGCACGCGCCCGCCGCCGTCGAAGGCGATGTTGAACTTGCGCGGCAGGCCGTACATCTCGCGATGATTGAGGATGTAGTGATGCATGGCGCGGCACAGCGGCCGTGTGTCGTGGAGTTCCTGCGGGTCGATGCCGGCGGTGGGACTGCCGGTGATGTTGCGGATGTTGTCGGCGCCCGAGCCGCGCGCCGTCAGCCCGAGATCCTGCACCGCCAGCAGCAGGTCGACCGCGGCGTGCGCGGGAATCTCCCGGATTTGCAGGTTGGCGCGGGTCGTGACGTCGGCATAGCCGCCGCCGAAGGCCTCCGATGCATCGGCCAGCCCGCGCATCTGCCAGGCGTTCAGGATGCCATTGGGAATGCGCAGCCGGCACATGAACGAGTTCTCGGCCGGCGCGACGTAGAAGAGCCCGTGATACTTGGTGAGGAAGACATCCATGCCCTTGGGGAACTGCCCCGCCTCGGCACGGCCCGCCAGCTCGTCCCATCGATCGAGCGGATGCCGCGCCCGCTTGGCCGTTTCCTCGGCGACCAGCTTGCCGCCGGCGGCGATGGCACGATCCTGGGCGGCCTGCTGCAGCGCATCGGGGCCAATGGCCTGACCGGGCGGCGCCGCCATCGTACGCGAGGCGAGCTTGTCGGCCGCCTTGCGCGCTTCGATGCCGCTGACGAAACCCTGCAGCCACTGCTTCTGAGCGTCGTCGAATTCCTCGGTCATGCCGCCCGTGCCGGCACCCTGTGGCGTGCGTAGAGGAACTCGAGCACAGCCGCGCGGCAGCGCGCATATTCGGCGTCGGTCGCGAGTTCGAGCCGGCGGCGCGGCCGCGGCAGATTGATCGGCAGGACCTCGCCGATCGTGGCTGCCGGGCCATTGGTCATCATCACCACGCGGTCCGACAGCAGCACCGCCTCGTCGACGTCGTGGGTGATCATCATCACCGTGTTGCCGAGCCGCGCGTGGATCTCCATGACGCTGTCCTGCAGATGGGCACGGGTCAGCGCGTCGAGCGCGCCGAACGGCTCGTCCATCAGCAACACCTTGGGCTGCATGGCGAGCGCCCGGGCAATGCCCACCCGCTGCTTCATGCCGCCCGATACTTCGTGCGGCCGCTTGTCCTTGGCCTGCGCCATCTGCACCAGCTCGAGATTGTGCATGACCCATTCGTGGCGCTCGGCCTTGGTCTTGGTGCCGCCGAACACCTTGTCGACCGCGATGGCGATGTTGCCGTAGACGGTGAGCCACGGCAGCAGCGAGTGGTTCTGGAACACGATCGCCCGGTCGGGACCGGGTTCGTCGACCACCTGGCCTTCGAGGAAGACCTCGCCGCTGGTCGACTTGAGCAGGCCGCCCAGGATGTTGAGCAGG
>CAZPOS010000053.1:16036-25301 GCA_964588065.1 uncultured Reyranella sp. | reverse complement strand
TCGACCGGTTGCAGGGTGACGGCGATGGCCAGCGACTTCTTGCCCTCCGGCACGCCCTTGCCGGCATAGAGGTCGAAGACGCGGGCGGCCGTGATCATCACCTTGTCGGCGTTGCGGGCGGCGCGCACCAGCTTTTCCGCCTCGACGCCCGCATCGACCAGGAAGGCGAAGTCGCGCTCGAGCGGCTGGAAGGCCGACAGGACGAGCTTCGGCCGCGCCTTGGTGGCCTTCGCCTTGGGCAGCGGTGGCGCATCGAGGAACACCTCGAAGGCGGCGACCGGGCCCTTGAGGTCGGCGGCCGCGACGATCTCGGGATGCAGCTCGCCGAAATAGGCCATCACGCGATCGCCGAGCTTGAGCGCGCCCGAGCGGCCGGGGTGATACCAGTTCGGCGCGCCCGGCTGGGTCGAGAGCGTGTCCGGCGCGCCGATGGCGGCCAGCACCGCCAGCGCGTCGGCCTTGGCGTCGAAGGCGTCGACCGTGCGCGCCGGGCCCGCCCAGTTGCGCGGCACCGCCATGTTGTGGCGGAGGCCGGCGGCCACCGTGCGCTGGCCCTGCGGCGTAGCGTCCTTGTACTGCGGGCCGACCTCGAACAGCGCCGGATCGGACAGGCCGCGCGCCTCGTTGCGCGACGCCGCGTCGATCAGGTTGGGCAGGATCGAGGGCCGCATCGTGTCGAGCGTCGCATCGATCGAGTTGAGCAGACGGACGTCGGCGCCGCCGCCGCCGAACCGCTCGGCCTTCTTCAGCGGCAGGAAGGACCAGGTCACGGCCTCGTTCATGCCGCGCGCGGCCAGCGCTCGGCGGGCCTGCGGCGTGCGGCGCTGCAGCGGATCGCGGACCGGCCGCGACATGGTCGAGACTGGCGGCAGGGAGGTGGTCGGGATCTTGTCGAAGCCGAACACGCGCGTCACTTCCTCGACGAGGTCGGCCTCGCCCACGATGTCGGGCCGCCAGGACGGCACGGCGGCGGTCCACGGGCCGCTGCCCTCGACGCCGAAGCCCAGCTTGCCGAGGATCGAGGCCGTGTCGGCGGCCGAGACCTCGATGCCGGTCAGGCTCTTCACGCGATCGGTCCGCAGGTCATAGCTGCGCTGCCATGCGGGCATCACGCCGCTGCGGGTGATCTCGCTGCACTCGCCGCCGCACAGGTCGAGGATCAGCTGCGTCGCGACGTCGGTGCCCCATTCGACCGATTGCGGATCGATGCCGCGCTCGAAACGGTAGCGCGCGTCGGACTGGATGCCGAGCTTGCGGCCGGTGGCGGCGACGCGGATCGGCGTGAAGTAGGCGACCTCGAGGAACACCTCAGTCGTGCTCTCCTGCACGCCGGTCTCCTCGCCGCCCATGATGCCGCCGATGCCGTGCACGCCCTTGGCATCGGCGATCACCGACACCGCCGGATCGAGCGTGTAGGTCTTGCCGTCGAGCGCCAGGATCTGCTCGCCGTCGCGCGCCTGGCGCATGACCAGGTCGCCGGAGAGCTTGGCGGCGTCGAACACGTGCAGCGGCCGGTTGAGGTCGAAGGTCACGAGGTTGGTGATGTCGACCAGCGCCGAGATCGGGCGCAGGCCGATCGCCTTCAGCCGGCGCTGCAGCCAGTCGGGCGAGGGACCGTTCTTCACGCCGCGGAAATGACGGCCGACCACGATCGGGCAGGGGCTGTCGGGCGCGGGCGCGTAGTCGTGCGTCCACTGGATCGGGCTCTGGTAGCTGCCGGCGATCCTCTCCGTTTTCGGCGTCTTCAGCGTGCCGAGGCCGGCGGCCGCGAGATCGCGGGCGATGCCGTGCACGCCCAGGCAATCGCCGCGATTGGGCGTCACCTTGATCTCGATCACCGCATCGTCGAGGCCGAGCGCCTCGGCGGCGGACTGGCCGGTCACCGAATCGGCCGGCAGGTCGATGATGCCGCTATGGTCGTCGCCGAGCTGCAGCTCGCGCGAGGAGCAGAGCATGCCGTTGCTCTCCTCGCCGCGGATCTTGCTGGCCTTCAGCGTGATGCCGGTGCCGGGAATGTAGCTGCCGGTCGGGGCGAAGATGCCCTTCATGCCGGTGCGCGCGTTGGGCGCGCCGCACACGACCTGGACGACCGTGCCGCCGGTATCGACCTTGCAGACCCGCAGCCGGTCGGCGTTGGGATGCTGCACCGCCTCGACCACGTAGCCGACGACGAAGCCCTTCAGGGACTCGGCGGGGTTGGTCAGGCCCTCGACCTCGAGGCCGAGCATGGTCAGCGTGTCGCGCACCTGAACCAGCGTCGCGTCGGTGTCGAGATGCTCCTTGAGCCAGGACAGGGTGAATTTCATCGTCCGAGCCCTCCGGTGAGCGAGGGAGTTTCCAGGGCCGAGAAGCCGTAGTGGCGCAGCCAGCGCAGGTCGGCGTCGAAGAAGGCCCTGAGGTCGGGGATGCCGTACTTCAGCATGGCGATGCGGTCGATGCCCATGCCGAAGGCGAAGCCCTGGTAGACGGCGGGATCGAGGCCGCAATTGGCGATCACGTTGGGATGGACCATGCCCGAGCCCAGGATTTCCAGCCACGAATCGCCGGCGCCGATCTTCAGTTCGCCGTCCTTCCACGAGCAGCCGATGTCGACCTCGGCCGAGGGTTCGGTGAAGGGGAAGTAGGAAGGGCGGAAGCGTAGCGGCAGGTCGTCGACCTCGAAGAAGGCGCGGCAGAAATCGACCAGGCAGCCCTTGAGATGGCCCATGTGCGTGGTGCGGTCGATCACCAGGCCCTCGACCTGGTGGAACATCGGCGTGTGGGTGGCGTCGCTGTCGATGCGGAAGGTGCGGCCGGGCACGATGATGCGGAGCGAGCCGCCGTCGGCCAGGCGCTTCTGCACGTCCTTGTTCAGCATGGTGCGCGCCTGCACCGGCGAGGTGTGGGTGCGCAGCACCATCGGCGTGCCGTCGGCGCGCGACGGCAGGTAGAACGTGTCCTGCATCTGGCGCGCCGGATGGTCGGGCGGGATGTTGAGGGCGGTGAAGTTGTGCCAGTCGTCCTCGATGTCCGGACCGTCGGCCCAGATGAATCCCATCTCGCCGAAGATGGCGCCGATCTCGTCCATCACCTGGCCGATCGGATGCAGCGTGCCCTGTCCCTCGGGCCGCGCCGGCAGGGTGACGTCGATCTTCTCGGCGACCAGCCGGGCCTCGAGGGCCGAGGCGCTGAGCGATCCCTTGCGGACCTCGAGCGCGGCTTCGATCTCGCCCTTGAGCTGGTTCACGCGCGCGCCGAATTCCTTGCGCTGCTCGGGGGCGAGCCCGCCCAGCGTCTTCATCAGGCCGGTGACGCTGCCCTTCTTGCCGAGCACCGCCACACGGGCGGCTTCCAGCGCGCCGAGATCGGCGGCGGCCTGAACGGCGTCGAGCGCCTCGCTGCGAATCGTCGAAAGATCGTCCATCTTTCCCACTCTCGAAACCGAACACGAAAAAAGGGAGCCTGTGGTCCAGGCTCCCTCTTTGCGATCTCTGCCAGCCGCGCGTTGAGCGCAGAAGACGTTACTTGAGGGCGGCCTGGGCCTGGTCGACCAAAGCCTTGAACGCGGCCGGCTCACGCGAGGCGAGATCGGCCATGACCTTGCGGTCCATCTCGATCCCGGCCTTGAGGATGCCGTTCATGAACTGGGAGTAGGTCATGCCATGCTCGCGGGTCGCAGCGTTGATGCGCTGGATCCACAGGCCGCGGAACGCGCGCTTCTTGTTGCGGCGGTCGCGATAGGCGTACTGAAGGCCCTTCTCGATGCCGACGCGGAACGCCGCCTTGGCGCGGCCGCGATAGCCCTTGGCGAGCTTCAGGACCTTCTTGTGACGAGCGTGTGCAGTCACGCCCCGCTTGACGCGTGCCATGGACTACCTCTCGTACGGGAAGAAGTTGCGCTTCAGGATCCGGGTGTCCGGCTCGGACATGATGGCCATGCCGGTCGCCTGACGGAGGAAGCGGTTGCCCCGCTTGCTCATGCCGTGGCGCTTGCCCACGACCCCGTGCTTCGCTTTGCCGGAGGCCGTGAAGCGAAAACGCTTCTTGGCCCCGCTCTTGGTCTTCATCTTGGGCATTTTTGTTCCTTTTCAAAGGGTTAGCGCTTGCGCGCCGGTCCCGGTCCCCTGCGGGAGCAGACGGCCGGAAGGTCCTTACGAAGCTGCCGAGGCAATGCCCTTATTGGCCAAGCCGCTCGAAGGAACGCGGCTTATACAGAGCCGGCCCGATACGTGCAAGCATGCCGGGACCGGGCCGAAAGGCCTTCTTACGGGGATTTTCGCATGAAACTGGCAGGCAAGGTGGCTCTGGTGACGGGGGCCCAGCAGGGGATCGGGGCGGCGATCGCGCGGGCGCTGGCGGCCGAGGGCGCCGACGTGGCCGTGACCTGGCTCGACGACCGGGCGGGCGCCGAGGCGGTGGCGGGCGACATCGCCCGGGCCGGCCGCAAGGCCCACCTGCTGCAGACCGACGTCTCCAAGGTGGCCGAGATCGAGGCGATGGTCGCGGAGACCGTGACCGTGCTGGGACCGCCCGACATCCTGGTGAACAACGCCGGTGTCTATCCGCGCGTCCCGCTGCTCGAGATGAAAGAGAGCGACTGGGACTATCTGATGGATATCAACCTGAAGGCCGGCTGCTTCGGCACCATCGCCGTCGCCCGGGCACTGATCGCCGCCGGCCGGACGGGCGGCTCGATCATCAACCTCTCCTCCCAGGCGATCCGCGGCGCCGTGCGCGGCGTCCACTACTGTGCGAGCAAGGGTGGCGTGGTCTCGATGACCCGGGCGATGGCCCTCGAACTGGCGCCGCACGGCATCCGGGTCAACGCGATCGCGCCCGGCACCACCGACACCGCCCAGCCGCATTACGGCAACACCCATGCCGAGCTGGTCGAGATGGCCCGCGCCAACATCCCGCTGGGTGGCAAGCTGCTCACGGCCGAGCAGATCGCCCGCACGGCGGTCTTCCTCGCCTCCGACGATTCCGACGCCACGACGGGGCAGGTGCTGCACGTCAACGGTGGCTCGTACATGCCGTAGCACAGAGCTGGCCGGCGAGCGGGAGTTGAACGGTCCGCCTCTCAACGCGCGTGCATGACCTGCTCGGCAACCTTCGTGCGCGTCGACGATTGTTCCGTAAAGGCTTGCTCGGAGGCACAAGCATGAAGCTCGCATTGCGGGACGGCGCGGCCGTCGTTTTCGCCGTCCTCCTGTCATTCCAAGCCGTCGCATACGCGCAGACGATGGCGCCGTCCGGCAGCGACAGCCCATCGCTGTCCATGAACTGCCATCTTATTTATCGGGGCGTACCGATGAAGGAGGCCACGAGGTACGAGGTCATCGGCAACGAACTATATGGAATCAGCGGTCCCATCCGGACGAGGCTCTCGCAGGCCGGTACCCCTGTCTCGCTCGGGACATCGAAGGAGACCGACGGCACCCAAATCGAATCCTTTGCCTCGCACACGGTCAAGGGCACGACAGTGGAACGAACTGTCTACTGGAAGAAGGGGGCTGCGGCCATGAAGCCGGCCTTCCAGGAAACCTATGACTTCAAGGCAAAGACGGTCGTGAGCTCCACGGACAAGTCCGATTTCTGTCATGCGAATGGAAAGTGACCGGCTACATGTGGCGCTCTCGCCTGAGGGGCGGGAAACAGCACGGCCTCAACAGGGCGCCGTCTTCTTCCCCGTCTCGATGAACTCGGCGAAGCAGGCGCCGAACTTGCGGGAGAAGTTGGCATCGGCGGCGCCGTGGCCCTTGAAGCCCTCCGGGGCGTCGATGATCTCGGCATCGACGCCGTTCTTGGCGAGGATCGAGCGGGCGTCGTCCATGCGGCCGCCGACATCGTAGGCATCGTCGGCGAAGTTCACGACGACGAGGCGCGGTCCGCGCTTGATGCCCTGCAGCACATGCTGCCATTCCGAGCGCGCCCGGGAGGGGTCGCGCATCTTGTCGACCGTGCCGTGATGGGCCGCGGCGATGGAGATCACGCCGTCGGCCGCCGCGCCGCGCTGCAGCGCCGCCAGCGACACCCAGGCGCCGGCCGATTGGCCGGCGAGGACCACGCGCCGATAACCCATCGCCCGCGCCTTGGCGACGGCGTCGGCGAGCGCCGTGGCGTCGCTCGCCCAGTCGGCGATCCATTCGCGATCGAAACGATAGAGGTCGTAGCCCAAGCGCGTGAAGCGGCCGACCCAGGCCTGCGGGGCGCTGTCGGTCGCGTTGCGGCCGGCCATGTAGCCGTGGCTCCAGACGAACAGTCCTGTCGCGAGCTGGGGCCCGCGCATCGACCAGTAGGGTTGCGGCCTCAATCGCCCGATGTCGACGGCGCCGGCCGCCCGCGCCGGGACCAGTTCCCGCCAGTCGTGGCCGGTGACCGTGTAGTTGTTGACGACGTGGAGCTTGCACTCCTGTCCGGTACGATCGAGGCAGCGCTTGAGCGCCGAGGCGATGGCGGGACTGGGGTCGGGGCCGCCGGTGCCCGCCCACCAGCTCGCCCGGCCGTCCGGCGACACGACGAAGGCGCGGTGCGGGCCGAAATTCTGGAAGTCGGACATGAGGCGAGCCGCCTCGCTGCCCGGGGGCTGGGCCGGCGCCTGGCCTGGCACTTGAGGCCCCGCCTGAGGCGTCTGTTGTGCCTCGGCGGGAGAGAGCGCCGTCACGAGAGCCGCAACGACGAGGAGGTTGATGCGTTGTCTCACGGGCGGAGGCTAGCACTCTCCGACCGCCGCTTCCCGGGAAACCTGATCCGATGAAAATCGCCGCCTTGGCCTTTGTCACGCTGCTGGCCGCGCTGCCGGCCCGAGCCCAGTTGCCGGCTCCGCCGCTGTCGTCTCTTCGCCTCGACGCGGCGCCGGCACCACCGGCCAATGCCCAGGCGGCCGCCACGCCGGTCGTGGCCTTGTCGAGCTCCGACAAGGTGCAGGAGAACCCCGCCGTCCAGTATCTGCTGATGAAGACCGTGGTCGCGAAGGCGATCGGAATCCAGAAGACGCGCGCCCTGCCGGTCGAGGCGGGCGGCTACAACCTGCTGAAATACTGCTGGAGCGCGGAGAACGTGTTGGGCGCATGGGGCGAGAGTTCGGGGCTCGCCGGCGAGATGGTGGTGCGGGCGCTCGAGACCCTCTCCTGGTCGCGCGACCTCGCGCGGGCCGGCTATCCCGAAGCGCAGGTGGCGGACGTCATCGGGCGATATGAGGCGGATCTGATCGCGGCAGGCTTCACTGAAGCGGCGCGCACGCGGGCGCTGGAGGCGTTGCGGACCGAACTCGAAAGCCTGCAGCTGCGCACGCCCGGCACGTCCGAGATCGTCGCCCGCCTTCGCTGCAACCGTCAGCCTTCGTCTTTTGGTCTGAACGTCGCCACGTCGCCGGACGGGGCCCACGCACGGTTCATGCCCTACGTGCTTCACCAGTTCTGCCTCGCGCAGCAGATCGACCCCAGCGACGCGGTGCGATGCGACTACTGGCAGTCGGCGAAGAAAGAGGGGCCGTTGTCGTTCGCCGGCGAAACCGCCTACACGGTAACGTGGCCGGACAATGTCGTGACCACCGGCCGCTTCAATCCGGACGAATATCGCGCCATCGGGACGGTGACTTTGCGCCAGCGGCCCCCGAAGAACTGAGGGCCGCTGTCGGCGCTACCGGCCTGGCGTCATTCCTGGCGTCACTTGGGCGCCAGGACCATGATCATCTGCCGGCCTTCCATGCGCGGCATCGACTCGATCTTCACGTGCTCGTCCATCTCGCCGCGCACGCGGTTCAACACCTGCATGCCGAGATCGGCGTGGACCATCTCACGACCGCGGAAGCGCAGGGTGACCTTCACCTTGTCGCCTTCCTCGATGAAACGCTTCATGGCGCGCATCTTCACTTCGTAATCGTGATCGTCGATGTTCGGGCGCATCTTGATCTCTTTGACCTCGATGACCTTCTGATGCTTGCGCGCTTCGTGGGCCTTCTTCTGGGCCTCGTACTTGTACTTGCCGTAGTCGGAAATCTTGGCGACGGGCGGCACGGCGTTGGGCGAGATCTCGATCAGGTCGAGATTGGCCTCCTCGGCCATTTCGATGGCTTCGCGCGTGCTGAGCACGCCGACCATCTCGCCGTTCTCGTCGATCAGTCGGACCTGGGCCGCCCTGATTTCGCCGTTGACGCGCGGACCCTCGCGGGTGGGCGCAGTCTGTTGGGCAGGTCTTGCTATGTCTTTCTCCTGTGTTGAAGCCCCGGCTTCGGGGCGGGTGCGGGGGAAACCGACCGCCCTAGAAGGGCGGCCGGGCCTCCGTTGAAAGTGTAGTGACGGCGGCCCCGAGTTCAAGGACCTCCTGCTTTTCCGAGCCCAGCCGGCGGACCGCCACCGTGCGGGCTTCCATGTCGCGCCGGCCGACCGCGAGGATCAGGGGCACGTGGGCCAGCGAATGCTCGCGGACCTTGTAGTTGATCTTCTCGTTGCGCAGGTCGGTGTCGACGCGCATGCCCGCCGCCCGCAGCGCCGCTGCGACCTCCTCGGCATACCCGTCGGCGTCGTTCACGATCGTGACCACCACCGCTTGTGTCGGCGCCAGCCAGAGCGGGAAGCGACCGGCATAGTGCTCGATCAGGATGCCGATGATGCGCTCGAAGCTGCCGAAGATGGCGCGGTGCAGCATGACGGGCCGCTTGCGCGATCCGTCCTCGGCCACGTAGCTCGCATCGAGCCGCTCGGGCAGCACGAAATCGACCTGCAGGGTGCCGCACTGCCAGTCGCGGCCGATCGCGTCGCGCAGCACGAATTCCAGCTTCGGTCCGTAGAAAGCGCCTTCGCCGGGGTTGAGCTGGAGGTCGAGCCCGGCCGCCTTCGACGCCGCCTTGAGGGCGCCCTCCGCCTGGTCCCACACCGCGTCCGAGCCGGCGCGCACCGGCGGACGGTCGGAGAACTTCACGAAGTAGTCGGGGAAGCCCAGGTCCCGGTAGATCGAGCCCAGCAGTTCGCAGAAGCGGATCGTCTCGCTCTCGATCTGCTCCTCGCTGCAGAAGATGTGGGCATCGTCCTGCGTGAAGTTGCGTACCCGCATGATGCCGTGCAGCGCGCCCGACGGCTCGAAGCGATGGCACGAGCCGAACTCGGCCATGCGCAGCGGCAGCTCGCGATAGCTGCGAAGGCCCTGGTTGAAGATCTGCACGTGGCAGGGGCAGTTCATCGGCTTCAGCGCGAAGATGCGCTTGTCGTCGTCGTCGATGAACTCTCGCAGGCCTTCCTCGTTCTCGCTGAGATACATGTTCTCGCGGAACTTCTCCCAGTGGCCC
>CAZPOS010000053.1:0-16024 GCA_964588065.1 uncultured Reyranella sp. | reverse complement strand
GGCGTCTTCACTTCGTGGTAACCGCCCGCATCCAGCCGGCGGCGGATGTAGCTCTCCAGCGTGCGCCAGAACGTCCAGCCCTTGGGGTGCCAGAACACCATGCCGGCGGCCTCTTCCTGCTGGTGGAAGAGGCCCATCTCGCGGCCGAGGCGGCGATGGTCGCGCTTCTCGGCCTCCTCGATGCGGCGCAGATAGGCCTTCAGGTCCTTGTCCGAGAAGAAGACCGTGCCGTAGACGCGCTGCAGCTGGGCGTTGTTCTTGTCGCCGCGCCAGTAGGCACCCGAGACCTTCGTGAGCTTGAAGGCCTTGCCGAGCTTGCCCGTCGAGGGCAGGTGCGGCCCGAGGCACATGTCGAGCCAGTCGCCCTGCTTGTAGACCGAGATCTCCTCGTCCTTCGGCAGCTCGTCGGCCCATTCGGCTTTGAACTTCTCGCCGTGCTGGACGAAGTAGTCCTTGATCTGCGCGCGGTCCCACACCGACCGCTCGATCGGCAGGTCGCGATCGACGATCTCGCCCATGCGCTGCTCGATCTTCGCGAAGTCGTCGGGCGAGAAGGGCTGGTCGCGGACGAAATCGTAATAGAAGCCGTCCTCCGTCGAGGGGCCGAACGTGATCTGCGTGCCGGGATAGAGTTCCTGGACCGCCTGGGCGAGCACGTGCGCCGCGTCGTGGCGCAGCAGTTCGAGCGCATCGGGGTCGCGCGACGTGACGATGCCGATCTTGGCATCGCGGTCGACCACATGGGCGAGGTCGACCATCTTGCCGTCGACGCGAAGCGCGAGGGCGGCCTTGGCGAGACCGGGTCCGATCGAGGCGGCGATCTCGGCGCCGCTGACAGGCTTGTCGAAGGACCGGACCGAGCCGTCCGGCAGAGAAACATTGATCATTGAATTCACCAGCTAACGAAATTCCGAACGCGAGCCATCTGCCGACACGTCAGGTCGGCAGCGGCAGGCCGGGAAGCCGCACGAGCGCGCGGGCCCGGCCGATTCAAGTTCGGACGGTGGTGATAACGGCAGGAGCGGTAGAAAACCGGCGTTCCATGAGCCCGGAAATAGTTGCCGGGCAACGCTGAGTCAAGGTCAGCCGCCGGCCAGGCGGTGATAGAGGGCCAGCAGCTGCTGGTTCGACTGTGCCAGGCCGTAGGTGCGTCGTGCATGCTCCTGCGCGGTTCGCGCGAGCTCCGCGCGGCGTTCGATCGACAGCGACAGGGCGGCCTGCAGGGCCTCGGCGAGCGACGCGGGATCGCCCGACGGGGCCAGCCAGCCCGTGACGCCCTCGGGCAGGAGCGCTTCGGCGGCACCGCCGCCATCCTCGGCAACGACCGGGCGACCCATCGCCTGGGCTTCGACGAGCGCGCGACTGAAGCCCTGCCGCGCACCGCCGGTCGAAACCACGACGTCGGCCAGCATGTAGGCGGCCGGCATGTCGTCGACATAGGGGCCGATCTGGACGCGACCGTTGAGCTGTGCGGTCTCGATGGCGCGCTCGAGTTCCTTTTCGAACGGGGTGGGTGCCCCGGTCGAGCCCAGCAACAGGCAGAACACGTCGTCCCGGCCCAGCTGCCGGATCGCCTCGACCAGGATCTTCTGGCCATTGTCCTCGCCGAACCGGCCCGGGCAGAGAACGAGATGGCTGCCGTCCGGAACGCGCAGCTCGCCGGCCAGGCGGATCAGCCGGTCGGCGCGCACGATCGCCGGGTCGAAGCGGTCGAAATTGATGCCGGGGGTGATGATCTCCAGCCGGTCCTGCAGCGCCGGGAAGCGCTCCAGCGCGTCGCGCGCGACATGCTGCGACACCGCGATCACCGCATCGGCGCGCGACTGGCGCCCCTCGACGAGGCGGCCCGCGAGATCGGCGGCGAGGAACGGCCGGTGCAGCGTCGCGATCCATTTGACGCCCAGCCGCCGCGCCAGCGCGCGCGCCACCCAGCCCGACGCAGGCGAGCGTGCCTGGATGAGGTCGATCTTCGTGCCGCGCAGGCCCGCGGCGAGCCTGCCGGGCAGGGTCAATCGCCCCCACACCGCATGCGGCACGGTCGGAAGCTCGATGTGACTGGCGCGCAGCCTCAGCAGGTCGGGAACGAGGTTGCCGCCGGGCGAGGCCACGATCGCCGAGCCGCCCGCCGCGATCACGGCCTGCGCCGCCTCCAGGGTGGCTCGGGCCACGCCGCCACCGGCCAGGGTCGGAACGATCTGAAGCAGGGTGGGCGCGGACACGGGCGTTGCTTTTGGCTACACGATTGAAGGGCGGCAGCAGGTAACACGGGAGGAACGGCGTGGGTAGAGTCGAGCGGCTCCAGCGCGGGGACGGAAACACCGTCGCCTATGCGGTGACGGAAGGACGGGCGCCGACGGTCGTCTTCCTCGGCGGTTTCCGATCGGACATGACCGGCACCAAGGCGATGGCGCTCGAAGCCTGGGCCGCAAAGACGGGCCGCGCCTTCCTGCGCTTCGACTATTTCGGTCACGGCCAGTCGTCGGGCCGCTTCGAGGAGGGCACGATCGGCCGCTGGCTGGACGATTCGCTGGCCGCCATCGACCGGTTGACCACGGGCAGACTGGTGCTGGTCGGGTCGAGCATGGGCGGCTGGTTGTCGTTGCTGGCGGCGCGGGCGCGACCCGAGCGGCTGGCCGGTCTGGTGCTGATCGCGGCCGCGCCCGACTTCACCGAGCGCATGTTGCTGAACGGGCTCTCGCCCGAGGACCGCGCGACTCTGGAGCGCGACGGCCGGCTCGAGCGTCCGTCGCAGTACTCGCCCGAGCCGTCGGTCTTCACCTGGAAGCTGATCGAGGAGGGGCGCAACCACCTGCTGCTCGACAAACCGCTGGCGCTGCCCTGTCCAGTGCGCCTGCTGCACGGCCAGAGCGATCCCGACGTGCCATGGGAATATTCGCTGCAGATTGCGAAGCATCTCGAGGCGCCCGAGGTCGTCACCACCTTCGTCAAGGGCGGCGACCACCGCCTCAGCACCCCCGCCGACATCGCCCGCCTCATCGCGACGGTCGAGGAGCTGGTGGAGTAGGCGAAAGCTGCCTCTTTGGAGCGCGCCACTCCAGTGGCGCTCAAGCGTCGTCGCTGCAAGGTATGAGCGCAACTGGAGTTGCGCGCTCCATTGCTACACCGCGCTATCCTTCCGCCGCCGCGATGGCCTTCAGGCCCTCGCGGTAAGTCGGATAACGCAGCGCGACGCCCAGTTCGCGCTTGAGCTTGTCGTTCCTGACGCGGCGGCTCTCGGAATAGAAGGAGCGGGCCATCGCGGACATCGCGGGTGCCGCCTCTTCCCACGGAATGGCCGGCGGCACCGGACGTCCCAGCAGTTCGCAGGCATAGGCGATGACGTCGGCATTTGACGCCGGCAGGTCGTCGGCGACGTTCCAGATCTCCGTTCCGGTCTCGCGCGCCATGGCCTTCATCGCGCTGGCGGCAAGGTCCTCGACATGAATGCGCGAGAAGAGCTGGCCGGGCTTTTCGATGCGCCGTGCCGTGCCGTCTCGCACGCGGTCGAGCGTGCTGCGGCCGGGGCCGTAGATGCCCGGCAGGCGCAGCAGGTGGAGGGCGGCGCCCGTCTCGGCGGCGAGGTCGCGCCAGCCCTGTTCGGCGGCGAGCCGCTGCCGGCTGCGTGTCTGGGTGGGAAGGGGGGCCGTCGTCTCGTCGACCCAGCCGCCTTCGTGATCGCCATAGACGCCAGTGGTCGAGAGATAGCCCAGCCAGCGGGCGCGGCCGAGCAGGTCGCGACAGGTGCGCAGCGCCGGGTCGCCGGGCTCACCGGGCGCGATCGTGCAGACGACATGGCTCGGCTCGCCGAACGCGTCGGGCGACAGCGGCGCCTTGCCGTCGAACCGATGTGCCTCGATCCCGGCTTCGCGCAGCCTGCGTGCCTTCTCCTCGGTCGTGCAGGTGCCGGCCACCGTCCAGCCCTCGGCGCTCGCAAGCTTGGCGATTTCAAGGCCGCTGAAGCCCAGACCGAAAATGAAAAGTCGTCTTGTCATGTTGTTAGAGTTGTCACTAGGAATTTCAAAGAGTTATGCGGTCGGGGCTGGGAAGGGTCTCGACTAGAGGAACCCCGTCACCTTCATCGCCAGCAGTAGAAGCGCGACGCCACGCGCTGAAATCGTGATCCGGATTGTGGGCGAGAAGATGAACAGCATGGGAGCCTCGCATTGGGGCGGAGGGGATCACCGCCAGAGGCCTTCCATTATTCGCACGGTTCAAGCGTGCGCCACACTGAATTGTCGAAAATTCCCCTGCCGATTCAATGGCTTACAAACTGGCCATGTGAATAACTCGTATGGCGAAATAAACCGGCCCGATTCGTCCAACAGGGCCTCTTTGCCCTAGCCCTGCCAGCCTAGCCGATCTCCAATACCACATCTTGTGTAAATCTACGATTCCGCCTCTTGAAATGGCGGGGTTGTGTCCTAAGTGGGGCTACACGGCATCCGAGTCCTGCATCTGGTGTGTGACAGCTGCGTGAGGACGCGTACGAACGGAGCGAACTGACACGACAAGATTTGGGAAACCCGAGGACCAAATGGCTAGATGTACAGCCCCACGAGAAGGCCATCGCTCTGCAAGCGCCGCAGCAAACTGTCCGGCATGCCGGTACCGTTATGGCGGCGGCTACGGCGGTGGTTTCAGCAGGCCGTATTCCACGCCGACCTACACTCCGTCGAACACCCCGTCCTACTCCCCCGGAGGCGGCGGTGGTGGTGGTCGCAGTAGCGGTGGCGGTGGCAGGTCCAGTCGCACTTCGAAGCCACGTTGGTCTTCCGTCGGCTCGGCTCAGTACTACACGCCCGAAGAAGTGCGCGCACTCACGCCAATCCGCGAGACCGTCGAGAAGCTCGCATCGGTGCGTGACCTTCGGCACATCTTCTTGTGCCACGCATGGGATGACCGGCTGGGGAGTGCCAAGGAGCTGTACGATCTGCTCGTTGCACGCGGCGTGTCGGTCTGGTTCAGCGAGGCTGACATTAAGCTCGGCGAGCCGTTTATCCGCGCCATCGACAAAGGCTTGGCAAAGTCGCGCGTCGGGATTGTGCTGGTGACCCCTTCGTTGTTGACGCGGCTTCCGGCAGCAGGCGTTGCAGACAAGGAGCTTTCCGTTCTCCTACAGCGCGATCAGCTCGTTCCGATCATCCATAACACGACTTATGACGCTCTCCGCAACGTGAGCCCTATGCTCGCCTCACGTAACGGCCTGGACACCGCAGAAATGCCAATGGCCGATGTGGCGGCCAAGCTTGCCGAGCTGGTTATCACCAGTGAACCCGCGCTGCCCGGCATGACTGCGTCTGTGGCCTAACCTGTCGACGGGGGCATGGCAGCGACCGCCCATGCCCTAGGATCGAGAACCGGTCGAGAAGGAGTGGCGGGGGAGGCAACATGGCAAGGCGGACGAGGAAGCAGGATCGCGAGTACGCGACGGTGCACTATGGCATTAACCCGAAGACGTTCGCGGTTGAAACCGTTTGGCAGCAGAGTGACGGGACGCTCGTCAAATCGGCTGTAACCGGCGTTGGCGGCACGCACTACCCGCTGCCGGGCAGAAGCGCGGAACATGAGATCCTTGTCGTGTGGCATCTGACGGACATCATGTCGGCGCCCGCAAATCTCATGGACGCCGAGGTCGCAAAAGAGAACAGGAGAAAGCTAGAGGAGAAAGCCGCCGCGATGAAAGAGGCGGCCGGTACATCAAGCTCCTGACGACCAAGCACTTACATACTTGATGAGATTCGCGCCGAGGATACCGTGCCGGCGCTCTGTGCCAGTGTCTTCGCTGCTCTCCTTGAGGAGGTTCGCCCCGAGTTGGTCGTGCATGATCTTCTTGTGGACGGAGTTGCGGGTCTTGCCCATCACGCCGAGTTGGATGATGTCGCCTCGCGAGGTAGCTCCATTATACCCGACGCTTCACCGTGTCCTCATTGGAGGGCAAACTGTGGACATGGGGATAGAGAAAAACCACCTCGGAGAACCCCTAGACCACGAAGTTTGAAGCACCATGTCTTGGCAGACACCGCGCTGGGGAGGAAACATTGGTCGGTTACGAATGCAAATCGTGTGGGGATCGCGCTCTGATCAGGGAGGCACCCATGAAGGGCAACCTGATCATGATGGACAATCAGATCGTAGATAAGCTGAGAGAGTCCGGCACAACGTGCATGAAGTGCGGCAGTGACGACCTTCACCTTGTCTCGATGACATCCCATTTTGTCGAAGATTGGCTCAAGGGTCGTTAAGCGCGCGTCTCCGAGGGTCGTTCCCTTTACCTGAGCCGGTATGGATGGCGCTAGAACGGAATGTCATCGTCGATCTCTTCCGTGGCGTCTTGGGCATGTTCAACGATGAACTGCGCACGCTCTAGGAGCTCGTCGAATGTGATAATCTCCGGCGAGGTGATGTTGCGCCGAAAGAGCTCGAAGGAGCGGTGTTTGTCCTCGTCGAGGCCGTGCTCTCCATAGAAGTCGGCAAGGTTGCCGATCACAAGGCATGAGCGCGGCTGAATGTTGTAGAGGACCTCACCAGTGCGCCCGCCGTCCTCGTGTCGGGGTCTAAACGCGCGTGCGAGGTTTTCGAGCGCGGTATGGACCGTGTTCTGTACCTGAGCCACACCCCCGACCAATTCGTAGTGCGGTGCCCACACGCCGGTTCGGTATTCGCGACTGACCAGCGAGGTGTTGTGTTTCTTGATCTCGACAAAGCACAGTGAGTTGATACGCCCGCGCGTCTTCATCAATGCGTCCACGCGCTTGCCGCCGCCCTCGATATCGGTGCCGCGCACCGTCTGCTCCAGCTTCTTGCCGTCGAGCGAGGAGAGGAACTGGTAGGAGAGGCCATACCCGAAGATCCAGGTGTTCTCCTCGAAGAATGTCTGCCATGTCGGCTCGTCGATCGACGGATCGGCCATCATTTCACGGAACCGGTCGAGCTGCTTCCTGCGGTATCCCACGGCGATCAAATCACGGGTAAGGTGTTCGCTCTGGGTAAGCTGAAGGAAGAGCTCAAGGTTCTGCTTGATGAACGAATTTGCCTGGCCGTGGGTGAGCTTGACTCGGCGTATCTCCTCGTCGGTGAGGCGAAGCTTGGTCTCGTGTTCGAGTGGGACCACGGGAATGCTCGTTATGAAGTCGAGCAGCGCGTCGATTTCGGGACCTTTGAAGGTAAACCGGGCGTGACCGCTCGGGCCTGCGATCTTGCCGTACTTTTGAATGATAAGGGTCTTGATGCTGCGATCATCGTCCACGACGACCGCTTTGATCTGACTGCGCCCTGAGGGCTCCTCCTTGATCACCAGCTCCTTATCGACCTGATAGAAGGATGGTGCGGGTGCGTTCTCAAATACGCGGTCGTGGTAGCGCATTGCCCGCTCGGTGCGGAAGGTCTTGCTGTAGTAAGTTCGTCCGGGGACCTTTTTGTAGAAGTAGTCCTCGTCAACGCCGTCGATGGGGGCCATGGAAGCTGCCGCTGTGTGGAATTACCTGAAGGTGTCAGCGGGGGCCTGGCTTCGCAAGCACGGGTTACGGGGATAGACACGCCACAACCGCTTGTAGCGGGTCGTAGAGCTCTGCGCTGGCGGTCCCGACGTTACCGCCACGAGCGCATCGCACAGTGCCCCCGTGAGCTCGTAGGCGTTGGCTTGGCCCCTTTGCCCTTCCGGTGCAAATCCGCGATCACGGGCTCCACAATGGCTCGGAAGGCGGGGAGGTCGAGGCCCGTACGGCCGTTTGCAATCTGGATCCATTCATACAGACAGCGCGGGAGGGCGTCGGGCGGCTCCTTAGACTTCTCCCGCCACATCTTCATGCAGTGCACTTTATAGGGCACGCCGAAGTGCTGGCGGACTGGTCGCGGGGCATGGCCTTAGAGGCTCACAAGCTGGCGGCCGGACCCTTTGCAGTCCGTGCACTGGACCTCCTCGGCCGTGCAGGTGCCGGCCACCGTCCAGCCGTCCGCCCTCGCAAGCTTGGCGATTTCAAGGCCGCTGAAGCCCAGGCCGAAAATGAAAAGTCGTCTTGTCATCTTGTCAGGAACCCCTCGGCACGGTTCTTTTCAACCATGTTGTTTCGCCGCAAGCCGCTTTGGCTGCTGCTCGGCATCCTCGCCGCGTCGCCGTCGTTCGCCCAGCCCATTCCCGTCATCCCCGGGCCCGCCAAGCCTCTGCCCGGACCGCCTGCGCTGGAAACGCGGCCCGACCACGTCCAGCGCTACAACGACTGCATGCGCCTCGCCCGCATGGAGCCGCTGCGGGCGCTGCCGGCGGCCGAGAGATGGATCGCCGAAGGCGGCGGCATGGGGGCCCGCCACTGCGTCGCCCTGGCCATGTTCCAGTCGGGAAAGTACGCCCAGGCGGCCGCGCAGTTCGAGGCGATCGCCCGCGACATGGGGCAGGACCGGCCGGGCCTGCGGGCCGAGCTCTATGTCCAGGCGGGACAGGCCTGGATGGAGGCCGGCGCCGCCGACAAGGCCGCCGCGGCACAGAGCCGGGCGCTCGAACTCAAGACCGACGATCCCGATCTCTGGATCGATCGCGGCCTGTCCTACGCGGCGATGCAGTCCTGGCCGCGCGCCATCTCCGACTTCGACCGGGCGCTCCGCCTGCGCCAGGACGATATCGACGCGCTGGTGTTGCGTGCCGCCGCCTGGCGCAATGCGCGCGATCCCGGCCGCGCGCTGGTCGACCTCAATCGCGCTTTGTCGATCGCGCCGGACAGTACCGAGGCGTTGCTCGAACGCGGCTTCACCCATCTGGCGCGCGGGTCGCGCGAGGCCGCCAACGCCGACTTCAACCGCGTGCTGAGACTGGTGCCGGCCGGCACCCCGGCCGCCCGGCGCGCCGAAGCCGGGCTCGCCAATGCCGGCGCGCCGGCTCCTGCTGCTCCCACGACCCCGCCGGCCGGCGGGAAGCGATAGCCTCGTTCAAGCCCCTCAGGTAAAATCCATGCAAATGAACAAAGCCCTCTCGTCGATCGTCCTTCTCGGTGCCCTGGTCGTTGCCGTGCCGGCTTTCGCCCAGCCGGCCGCCGCCCCGCAGCCGCCTGCGTCCTACTATCCGGCGCCGCCGCCCGAGCGGGCGCCGGTCACCGAACGTGGCGCGTCGCCGGCCGATCTCTCGTCGCCGCTGCCGCCGACGCCGCCGAAGGTCGAGCGGACGGTGATCGATTCCGATGCCGAGGCGCAGCTCTTCGCCGAGGCGCGCCGGATCACCTGGGGCCGCCATGCCAAGATCAAGGGAGCCAAGCCCGGCGAAGTGACGGTGACCCGCCAGGGCAATCTCTGGACGGTGAAGGGCCGCCTCGACAGCGTCGCGCCCGGCACCGAGGGGGACTGGGTTTCGATCGACGGCGTCGTCGAGCGCATCGCGGCGGGCGTGGTCCAGGTGCGCGGCGAGGTCGCCTTCCGCGTCGCCACGGTCGAGAAGGGGACGCCCTGCAAGGTGGCGGGCCTGCTCACCTTCCGCCGCTCCGGCAAGTCACAGGTCTGGCGGCTGGCCGAGGGCGACAATCCCTGCGACGGCAAGCGCGAGGGCGTCGATCTCGTGATGGACAAGCAGGGCGAGAAGAAGCCCGTCCCGCCCCAGCCCAAGCGCAGCTGATCGTCTAGCGCTGCGCCCTGATCGTCGCGATGGCCGCGCGGGCCAGCGCGTCGGCGCGTTCGTTCTCGGGATGGCCGCTATGGCCCTTCACCCAGTGCCATTCGACGTGATGGACGGCGCGGGCGGCGTCGAGGCGCTGCCACAACTCGACGTTCTTCACCGGCTTCTTGTCGGACGTCTTCCAGCCGTTCTTCTTCCAGCCGTGAATCCACTTGGTGACGCCGTCTTTCACATAGACGCTGTCGGTGAAGAGACGGACGTGGCAGGGCCGCTTCAGGGCTTCGAGCCCCTGGATCGCGGCCATCAGCTCCATGCGGTTGTTGGTGGTCGCGCGGTCGCCGCCGGACAGTTCGCGTTCCTTGTCGCCCATGCGCAGGATCGTGCCCCAGCCGCCCGGGCCGGGATTCCCGCTGCAGGCGCCGTCGGTGAAGATCTCGACTTTCGGGGATTCGCTCACAATCGCGCTCTTACAGGCCGTAATCCGAGAGGGACGTGACGCTGCGATGGAAGCGCAGCTTGGCGAGGTATTCCTGCGGGTCCTTGCGCTTCACCAGTGCGTTGGCCGGCGTGTGCACCCAGTCGTAGAGCCGGGTCAGCAGGAAGCGCAGCGCCGCGCCGCGCGCCAGCAGGGGCAGCGCCCGCTTCTCCTCGTCGCCCAGCCGGCGCACGCGCTCATAGCCCTGGAGCAGGGCGCGCGCCTTGGTGGCGTTGAAGGAGTTGTCGATCTCGAAGCACCAGGCGTTGAGGCAGATCGCGACGTCGTAGGCCAGCAGGTCGTTGCAGGCGAAGTAGAAGTCGATCAGGCCCGAGAGCCTGTCCTGCAGGAAGAAGACATTGTCATTGAACAGGTCGGCATGGATCACGCCGGCCGGCAGGTCGCGCGGCCAGTTGGCTTCGAAAAATGCGATCTCGCTGCCGAGTTCCTGATCGAGCGGCGCGTCGATCTCGCGGCGGCAGCCCTCCCAGAGCGGGCGCCAGCCGGCCACCGAGAGAGCATTGGGCCGCTTGAGCGCGAAATCCCGGCCGGCGAGATGCAGGCCGGCCAGCGCCTCGCCCACGGGGGCGCAATGCGCGACCGTCATGCGTCGCGGCCACATGCCTTGCAGAAAGCTGGTGATCGCCGCCGGCTTGCCGGCCAGTGATCGCAGGGCATTGCCGTCGCGCCCGTGGATCGGCTGTGGGCAGTTGATGCCGCGCGCGGCCAGGTGATCCATCAGGCCGAGGAAGAAGGGCAGGTCGCGGGGATCGACGCGCTTTTCGTAGAGCGTGACGATGTACTGGCCCGTCGTCGTGGTCAGCAGGTAGTTCGAATTCTCGACCCCCTCGGCGATTCCCTTGAAGGATTCGGCGCGACCGATGTCGTATTCGGCGAGAAAGGCTTCGAGCTCGGTGTCGCCGACTTCCGTGTAGACCGCCACGTCAGGCCACCAGCGCGCGCGGCAGTTTGAAGACGACGCTTTCCTCGGTGGTGCGCACTTCCTCGACGGTGACGTCGTAGCGCTCCCGGCAGGCCTCGATCAGCTCGTCGACCAGCAGCTCGGGCGCCGAGGCACCGGCCGTGATGCCGAGGCGACGGGCCTCACCCAGCCAGGCCCAGTCCATGTCGGCGGCGCGCTGGACCAGCCGCGACCTCGTGCAGCCGTAGTTGGCCGCAACCTCGACCAGGCGCATCGAGTTCGACGAGTTGGGCGCGCCGATCACGACCAGCGCGTCGCAGCGTCCGGCGATCGCCTTGACCGCTGCCTGGCGGTTGGTGGTCGCGTAGCAGATATCTTCCATCTTCGGGCCCTGGATCGCCGGAAAGCGCCGGCGCAGCACCGCGACGATTCCGGTGGTGTCGTCGACCGACAGCGTCGTCTGGGTGGCGTAAGCGAGGTTCTGCGGATCGGGCACCTCGACCGTCTCGGCCTGGGCGGCATCCTCGACGAGGATCACGGCGCCATCGGGCAGCTGGCCCATGGTGCCGATCACCTCGGGATGGCCGGCATGGCCGATCAGCACGACCGTCCGTCCCGATTCGCTGTGACGCTCGGCCTCGCGATGGACCTTGGACACCAGCGGACAGGTCGCATCGACATAGAGCAGGTTTCGGCGGCCCGCCTCGGCCGGCACCGATTTCGGCACGCCATGCGCGGAAAAGACGACGGGCCGGTCGTCCGGGACTTCGTCCAGTTCGTCGACGAAGATCGCGCCCTGCGCCTCGAGGTTCTCGACCACGAAGCGATTGTGCACGATCTCGTGCCGCACATAGACCGGCCGGCCGTAGCGCTTCAGCGCCTGCTCGACGATCTGGATGGCGCGGTCGACGCCCGCGCAGAAGCCGCGCGGACTGGCGAGCAGGATCGTGAGCGGCTTCTTCTGGGTGACCATGAAAATTCGTTCGACACTATGCCGACCCGTTCGCTTGCGGGCCTGCGGACCATTGCCTAGAGTCCGCGCGGTACGGATTGGCGCGGCACCGTAACAAAGCCGCCGCAACGGGGAAAGCAACATGACCGAGCCGGTTGTCGCGGCCAGGGCGCCTTCGAAGGTCGCTCTCGAGGCGGGCAAGGACTACTGGTGGTGCGCCTGTGGCTTGAGCAAGGCCCAGCCGTTCTGCGACGGCAGTCACAAGGGCTCGGGCCTCGTCCCCATGAAGTACTCGGTCGAGAAGGGCGGCGACTACTGGCTCTGCGACTGCAAGCATTCCTCCAAGAAACCGCTTTGCGACGGCTCACACAAGACATTGGCATGACCTTCAGCATGTATTTCCGCGCCGCGCCGGTTGCGCTCGCGCTCGTTCTTTCCGCCTGCGGCGGCGGCTCCGAGGACTCGGAGGCCGCCTACTGTCCGGAACCGTTCACGGTCCAGGATGCCGGGCGGCTGACCCATTTCAGGGACGGTCCGGGACGCGATCCGCGCGACGTCGAATATGAGGCGGTATTGAGCGGCGTCGGCGCGAAGTGTTCGCTGCGGCGCAATCGCATGGATGTGACGCTGGTCATGCGCGTGGCGGCCACGGCCGGTCCGTCCGTGATCGCGGGCCAGACGCGCGTGCCATACTTCGTGCGGGTCATCGGCGCCTCGGGCCAGGTCGTGCAGGGACAGGACTTCACGGCCGACTTCAAGCTGTCGAGCGCCAATCCACGCGGCCAGTCGCAGGAGGAGCTCAACCTCACCCTGCCGTTCAGCCAGATTTCCGAGCTCGGCAGCTACCGAATCGCGGTCGGCCTCAAGCCGTCGCCGGAGGAGCTCGAGTACAACAGGCGCCAGGGCCTGCGCTGATGAGCGCCTATGCCGACAGGCTGGAAGCGTTGGCTGCCCAGGCGGCCGATCGCTGCACGACCTGCGGCAAGTGCTTCGAGGCCTGTCCCACGGCGCGCGAGAGCGGGCTCGATGGCGGCGAGGCCGTACAGCGGATCGGCGAACTCGTCTCGCTGACGCGCGACGGTGGGGCCGCGGCGCCGCTGCTCGACAGGTGGCTGGGCGCCTGTGACGGCAGCGCCCAATGTAGCGCCGCCTGTCCCGAGGGCATCAACGTCCGCCAGTGGGTGACCATCGCCAAGCTGAAGTCGCTGCAGGCCGTGCGGCCGGTTCAGGAGGGTGCAGCCAACGCCGCCGGCCGCTTCCGCCACATGGCGCAGGCGGTGCGGCTGCTGGCCAGCATGCAGCTTCCGTCCGAGACGCTGAAGAAGATCCTGGCGCCGGCCGAGCGGCGAACCGCCGACGTGCTGTTCTACACGGGCTGCAACGTGCTGCGCACGCCGCACATCGTGCTGAACGTCATGGACATCCTCGATGCGCTGGAACTCGACTTCGACGTGGTCGGCGGCACCGCCCATTGCTGCGGGGTCTACCAGTTCCAGGAAGCCGACCTTCCTACCTACGAGCGCATGGGGCATCGCACCTTCCAGCGCTTCGGGCAGTCCGGCGCCTCCAAGGTCCTGACCTGGTGTCCAACCTGCACCAAGAATTTCGACGAGCTGGAGAAGGACGTCGAGGAACCGTCGTTCGACCTCGGCCATGTCAGTGAATTCCTCGCCGCCAACCTCGATTCGCTGAAGGCGCGCTTCACGGCGGACCAGCCGAAGCGACGCGTCGTGATCCACGAGCATCAGGGCATCGGCGCCACGGTCGAGAGCATCCGCGCCCTGCTGCGCGCCGTGCCCAACCTGGAGCTGGTGGAACTGTCGCAGGATTCCGGTTTCTCCTATGCCTGCGGCGGCCAGGCCGCGAAGTTCAAGGCGCGGGAACAGGCGATCCATCGCGACCTGGTGATGGGCGCAGTCGACGCCGGCGCCGACACGATCGTCACCATGTACCATTCCTGCCATCGCGCCCTCTCCGGCGCCGAGGCGATCTATCCCTCGCTGCGGGTCGTCAACTTCACCGACGTGCTGGCCGAGGCGCTGGGCCGCGGCGGGCATCCCGACTACTACCAGCTCTACAAGCGCGGCGGCGCGATGGACGAGGCCGTGGCCGCGGCGCGCGGCTTCCTCGAGAACAACGGCGTGCGCATCGACGAGAACGCCGTGAAGTCGCTGACCGCCGACATCTTCAACGAGACCGGCATCGGCGGCCCGCGCGAGGCCTTCGCCGAAGCCTTCGCTACCTTGGCCCGCGAGGGCTGAACTCGGCATGTCGTCTGCCGACGTCTGGCTCTTCTCCTACGGCACGTTGCAGCAGGAAGACGTGCAGCGCGCGACCTTCGGCCGGCGGCTCGAAGGTCGTGCCGATGCCCTGCCGGGCTATGCGACCTCGCTGCTCGAGATCAAGGACGCCGAGGTCGTGAAGACCAGCGGCAAGACGCATCACCTGATCGCGCAGCCCACCGGCCAGGCCGAAGACGAGGTGCCGGGCGTGGTGCTGCGGATCACCGCCGCCGAACTTGCCGCCGCCGACACATACGAGGTGTCAGACTACAAGCGCGTCGCCGTGCGCCTGAAGTCCGGCCTCGAAGCCTTCGTCTACGTCGCGGCCTGATCGCCGACCTAGCGGTCGGGAACGGCAAGCACCGCCCAGGCGGCATCGGCGAAGAACGCTACGTGATCGGTGAGGGGGCCTTCGAAGCGGCCGTAGACCTTGTAGGTCGCGGGCTGCATCACTGTGCCGATGGCCGAGGCGGCCGCGAGGTCGGGGTCTCGCGTCGGGATCTCGCCGGCGGCCATGGCGCTCACGATGACCTCGCGCACGACGTCGACCGGGTTGGGCGTGCCGTCGGGGACCAACGCCAGGAACAGGTGCTGGGTGAGCAGGTGGTAGGCGAACAGCGACCAGTCCCTGTCCGCCCATTCGCAGTAGCAGCGGACGATGGCCTCGATCTTGTCCCGCAGGCCCGTGACGGGGCGATGCGCCTCGGCCAGCGCCTCGGCCAGCGCGCGATGGTGGCCGAGGAATATGTCGAGGGCGAGCTGTTCCTTGCTCGGGAAATAGCGGTAGATCGTGCCCTCGGCGATCGACGCCGCCATGGCGATCTCGCGGGTCGTGGTTTCCGCGACACCCCGTGCGACGAACAGGGTAAGGGCCGCGCGCTCTACGCGGGCTTTTGTCTCTTCGGCTTTGCCCATGTCCCGCATCCTATGAGGGAGCGCTCACTCGGGAAAGAGGGGCTCTCGCCGTCCGTGCACAACCAGCGCCAGTCGATCACCTTGTCGGGTCGTGCGTCCCGCGGGGTCGCATCGGTATGAAGCTTGGAGAATTCGTCGAACGACTTGCGGATCAACATGCCAGCCTCCATAAGTGAGTAAGCGCTCATAAAATATGTGAGCAATCACTCAATTTCAAGTGGCATGTTCGTTTTCCCGTAATTTCCCGGCACTGCGCGCCTTTGTGCGTGGACGCCGAACAGGGCCCTGCCTATGGTCCGTCCACCCAGACGATCCCTGTGGGAGAGCCCATCCGCGAGGATGGCGCCGAAGGAGCAACCGGCCCCGGAAACTCTCAGGCAAACGGACCGCAGGAGGATGGGTCTCTGGAAAGCGGCTGGCGCCCCATTCGGCGCACGCCCACCGACGAAGTAAGCCGGACCTCCTTGGGAGGCGCCCGGCGAATCTTTCAGGTCTCCGGACAGAGGGGGTCGCGAGCGGCGCAGTCCTTGCGTCGCCACGGCGCGACTCCGGTCGCGTTCAACGCGACTTCGACGGAGACTCTTTTGACCGAAGCACCTGCCGGCCCCCTGAAGCGCACGCCGCTCTACGACCTTCACCGCGAGCTGGGCGCGCGCCTGGTGCCGTTCGCCGGCTACGAGATGCCGGTCCAGTACCCGACCGGCATCCTCGTCGAGCACAATCACACCCGCACCGCCTGCGGCCTGTTCGACGTCTCGCACATGGGCCAGGTTCGGCTCACCGCAAAGCCCGGCCATAGTGCCGCGAAGGCGATGGAAACCCTGGTGCCGGGCGACATCGCGGGCCTGCAGCCGGGCCAGCAGCGCTATACCCAGTTCACCAA
>CAZPOS010000052.1:10633-25333 GCA_964588065.1 uncultured Reyranella sp. | reverse complement strand
GACGCTGGTGCAGGAACTCGCCTTCACGCTGGCCGACGGTCTCGAATACGTGCGCGCGGCCAAGGCCAAGGGGCTCGACATCGACGCCTTCGCGCCGCGCCTGTCGTTCTTCTTCGCCATCGGCATGAACTTCTTCATGGAGGCGGCCAAGCTGCGTGCCGCGCGCTTCCTGTGGGCCGAGCTGATCAGGCCGTTCGAGCCCAAGAAGGCCGATTCGCTGTCGCTGCGCACCCACTGCCAGACCTCGGGCGTGTCGCTGACCGAGAAGGACCCGTACAACAACGTGATCCGCACCGCCTACGAGGCGATGGCGGCGGTGCTGGGCGGCACCCAGTCGCTGCACACCAACTCGTTCGACGAGGCGATCGCGCTGCCGACCCCGACCTCGGCCCGCATCGCGCGCAACACCCAGTTGATCCTGCAGCACGAGACCGGCGTCACCAAGGTGGTCGATCCGCTGGCCGGCAGCTACTACGTCGAATCGCTGACCGCCAGCCTGGTCGCCGAGGCGCGCAAGCTGATCCAGGAAGTGGAAGCGCTGGGCGGCATGACCAAGGCGGTCGAAGCCGGCATGCCCAAGATGCGCATCGAGGAGGCCTCGGCCCGCCGCCAGGCCCGCATCGACCGCGGCGAGGAGATCGTGGTCGGCGTGAACAGGTTCCAGCTCAAGGAAGAGCCGCCGATCGACATCCTCGACGTCGACAACGTGGTCGTGCGCGAGGCCCAGGTGAACCGTCTGAACAAGATCCGCGCGACCCGCGACGAGGCCAAGTGCGTCGCGGCGCTCAAGGCGCTGGGCGAGGCCGCGCGCACCGGCACCGGCAACCTGCTCGGCCTGTCGATCGAGGCGACGCGCGCACGCGCCACGGTGGGCGAGATCTCGTCGGCGCTGGAAGGCGTCTACGGCCGCTATCAGGCCACGATCCGCTCGATCTCCGGCGTCTATGCCGGCGAATGGGAAGGCGATGCCGGTCTCGAGCGCATCCGCACCGACATCGCCGCCTTCGCCGAGGAGGAGGGCCGCCGCCCGCGCCTGATGGTCGTGAAGATGGGCCAGGACGGCCACGATCGCGGCGCCAAGGTGATCGCGACCGCCTTCGCCGACTTGGGCTTCGACGTCGACATCGGCCCGCTGTTCCAGACGCCCGAGGAGGCCGCGCGCGCCGCCATCGAGAACGACGTGCACGTGATCGGCATCTCGAGCCAGGCGGCCGGCCACAAGACGCTGGTGCCGCAGCTGATCGAGGAGCTGGCCAAGCAGAACGCCTCGGAGATCATGGTCGTGGTCGGCGGCGTCATCCCCGCCCAGGACTATGACTTCCTCCGGAAGGCCGGCGTCGCGGCGATCTACGGCCCCGGCACCAACATCCCGGCCGCCGCCGCCGAGATCCTCTCGATCCTGCGCCAGCGCGACCAGAAGCGCGCCGCCTGACATCGGCCTGGCGTCAGAAGATAACCTCATGCTGAGGAGGCTGCGGAGCAGCCGTCTCGAAGCATGGGCACACGCACCCCGCCGATTGCCCATCCTTCGAGACGCAGCCTGCGGCTGCTCCTTGTATCAAAGGACGGCCGCGCCGTCGTAGAGTTACAGGTGCGGTCTCGGTGGAGAGCCCGGAGGCTCCTGGGGCCAGCAAGCCCGTTCCTGAGCTCGGCGCCTCCACCGTTGATTTTGTGATCCCGAACGGTCGCCTGGGCCGAACCGCGAGCCCGCATGCGCAAGGATGGGAGCCAAGATCCATGTTCGTTGGCATCGATGTGGCGAAAGATCGCCTGGATGTTCATGTGCGCCCCGCAGGCGAGGTCTTCACCGTTGCCCGCGACGGAGAAGGCATCGAGGACCTGGTTGGGCGCTTGAGTAAAATGGCGCCAGCCCTGGTCGTGCTCGAAGCAACCGGTGGCTTCGAGACGATCGTGGCGGCAGGTCTGGGCGCGGCGGGCCTGCCCGTGGCCGTCGTCAATCCCCGGCAGATCAGGGACTTCGCCCGGGCCACCGCACGGCTGGCCAAGACCGATGCTCTCGATGCTGCCGTCATCGCCCACTTCGCCGAGGCGGTGAACCCACCGGCGCGACCGCTCGCCGACGAGCAGTCCAGGTTGTTGGGCGAACTGATGGCGCGCCGCCGTCAGCTCATCGAGATGATTGGCGCCGAGAGCAACCGCCGACGCATGCTCACCGTGCGGCGCACCCTCAAGAGCGTCGATCGCGTGCTGGCCACCTTGAAGGCCCAGCTCGAACAGATCGACGACGACATCGACAGTGCCGTCCGGGGAACTCCGGCCTGGCGCGAGGCCGAGGATCTTCTCGTCAGCGTTCCCGGCATCGGGCCCAGGATCGCACGCACCCTGATCGCCGAGCTGCCTGAACTGGGCCGCCTCGGCAGACGCGAGATCGCCTCCCTGACAGGCGTCGCCCCATTCAATCGTGACAGCGGCACCTTGCGGGGCCGCCGCACCATCGCAGGCGGACGACCCGTCGTACGGGCCGCCCTCTACATGAGCATCCTCGTATCCATCCGCCGCAAGCTGCCCCTGGCGCTCACCTATCATCGCCTGCGCGCCGCCGGAAAGCCGGCCAAGGTCGCCATCGTCGCCTGCATGCGCAAGCTCGTGACCATCCTCAACGCCATCCTCAGGGACAGAAAACCATGGGCAAACGCTTGACCGACACGACGGTCGCTCAGGATGAGGTCGGGCGGCGCTACTTCCGCATCGCCTGGCTTTCGTCCGGCGTCATCGGACGTTCGCGGAAGGAGAGGATGCGGCCGCGGATGGTGCCGAAGCCGGTCTGGGCCTCGAGCTTGGCCGGGTACCGCATCTGGCTCTGGTCCATGCGGGCCAGCCAGATGCGCATCGGCCGTTCGCGCTCGGTCTCGGCTTCCTTGGGGGCGCTGTCGAACTCGCCGGCCACGCGCCGGGTGAAGATCTCGCAGACCAGCAGGTCGCCCTGCGCGCCCGGAACGCCCGCCTTTGCGGCCGGCTCGCTGCCGACCTTCTTGATGATGACGTCGATGCGGCGCTTGCCGTCGTTGGTCTGCACCGTGCGGTCGCAGGCCGCGTCGCCGGCCATGCCGACGCTCAGCGCCGCCGAGAGCGGATCGAGCGAGCCGCGCCGCTGCTCCTCGGAGATGGTGTTCTGCGGCGACGGTTTGTAGGCGGGGTTGTGCTGCTCCTGCATCGTGCCGCCGACATATTGCGCGACCCAGGTGCGGGGCTTGTCGCCGACCACGATGGACAGCGAGCCGGCGGTCGGCTGCGCGCCCTGCGGGGAGAAGCCGCCCCAGGCACGGTTGCGGCCGTCATAGTGCATGGTGACCGCGCGCAGGATGCCTTCCTTGAAGGTGCGGCTTTCGATGTCGTAGCTGGAACCGTTGAACTTCGCCGTCAGGTCGATGCGGAAGCCGGAGAGGCCGGCGAAGGTGATCTCGTAGGCGATGTCGACCTGCCGCGGCGCGGACGCGGCATCCTGGGCCACTGCCACGCCAGGCACGGCCGTGCTCAAGGCAATCGCTGCAAGGGCCCTACGAAATCTCATGAGACTCCCTTTCCCGGAAGGGCTTACGTCGGCTCGCTGGGCAGGATAGAAGGCCGCGGCGCCCTTCGCCATCCAACATGGTGGCCCAATAAGGCATTTTTCGTTCATGTCGAATCCCGGCTCTGACGCCCCTCCCACGGTAGACGGACCCCGCGCCTGGGGGGTGATCAAGATCCTCGGGCGCCATTTGTGGCCGAACAATGAAATGGCGCTGCGCACGCGGGTGGTGATCGCCCTCGTGCTGCTGGTGGTCGCCAAGGTCACCAACGTCTACGTCCCGCTGCTCTACAAGGACGCGGTGGATGCGTTGGGGACCGCCGCCGCCCAGGCTGTCGCGGTGCCGATCGCCCTGATCGTGGCCTACGGCATCGCGCGCGTGGCCGCGCAGGCATTCGGCGAAATCCGCGATGCCGTGTTCGCCCCGGTGGCGCAGCGGGCGATCCGCAACCTCGCGCTCGAAGTGTTCGGGCATCTCCATGCGCTGTCGCTGCGGTTCCATCTCGAGCGGCAGACCGGCGGCATCAGTCGCGTCATCGAGCGCGGCACCCAGGGCATGGACTTCCTGATCCGCTTCACGACCTTCAACATCCTGCCGACCCTGTTCGAGATCGTCCTGGTCGGGGGCATCCTGTGGAGCCTCTACGACTGGCGCTTCTCGGTCGTGACGCTGGTCGTGGTCGGCGTCTACATCGTCTTCTCGATCGTCTTCTCGGAATGGCGCATCAAGTTCGTTCGCTCGATGAACGAGGCCGACACCGAGGCGAATGCCAAGGCGATCGACAGCCTGCTGAACTTCGAGACCGTGAAGTATTTCGGCAACGAGGCGCACGAGGCCCGCCGCTACGACGTCGGCCGCCGGCGCTACGAGGATGCCGCCATCCGTTCCAGCCGCACCCTCTCGCTGCTCAACATCGGCCAGGGCACCATCATCTCGATCGGCCTGGTCGCGGTGATGGCGATGGCGGGGCAGGGCGTGATCGCCGGCACGATGACGATCGGCGACTTCGTGGCGGTCAACGCCTTCCTGATCCAGCTCTACATGCCGCTCAACATGCTGGGCTTCGCCTATCGCGAGATCCGCAACGCGCTCGTGAACATGGAGAAGATGTTCGGCCTGCTGGGCGTGAAGGCCGAGATCGCCGACAAGCCGGGCGCCCCGCCGCTCGCCGTCACCGGCGGTGAGATCGTGTTCGACCATGTCGACTTCTGCTACGAGCCGGCGCGGCCGATCCTGCACGATGTCAGCTTCCGCGTCGCGCCGGGCCACACGGTGGCCATCGTCGGCTCCAGCGGCGCCGGCAAGTCGACCGTCTCGCGCATCCTCTTCCGCTTCTACGACGTGTCGGCCGGCCATGTGCGCATCGACGGCCAGGACATACGCGACGTCCAGCAGACCAGCCTGCGCGCCGCGATCGGCGTCGTGCCGCAGGACACGGTGCTGTTCAACGACACGATCTATTACAACATCTGCTACGGCCGTCCGGACTGTACCCGTGAGCAGGTGGAGGAGGCGGCGAGGCTCGCCCGCATCCATGACTTCATCCTGTCGCTGCCGCAGGGCTACGAGACGACGGTCGGCGAGCGCGGCCTGAAGCTCTCGGGCGGCGAGAAGCAGCGCGTGGCGATCGCGCGGACCATCCTCAAGAATCCGCGCATCCTGCTGTTCGACGAGGCGACCAGCGCGCTCGACACGCGCACCGAGCAGGAGATCCAGCGTTCGCTGGAAGAAGTCAGCCGCGGCCGCACCACGGTGATCATCGCCCATCGCCTGTCGACCATCATCAACGCCGACGAGATCATCGTCCTCGATCGCGGCCGGGTCGCCGAGCGCGGGCGCCATGGCGACCTGCTGGCCCGCAACGGGCTCTATGCCGACATGTGGCGGCGCCAGCAGGAGGCCGCCGCCGAGGCCGAGCGCCGGGTCGAAGAGCCGGCCTCCTTCCGCGCCGAAGGGCATCTGCGTGTCGGCGACTAAGGCGGCCGTCTCCGGCTCCTGGCGTCCCCTCGTTCCGGTTTTCGTCGCCTGCGCCGCGATCGGCCTCCAGTCGGGCGCGGCGATGCCGCTGGTGCCGCTCGCCCTGGAGCGGCAGGGACACGACAAGCTCACCATCGGCATCGTCGCCGCAGGCTGGGCGATCGGCATGCTGGCGACCGGGCCCTATATCCCGCGGCTGGCCGCCCGCTTCGGTGCCGTGCCGCTCATCCTGGCCGCGGTCATGGCCGGCTCCCTGTGCACGGTCGCCTATACCCAGCTCGAGGATCCGGCCGCCTGGTTCGCGCTCACCTTCGTCCACGGCGCGGTCGGCGGTGTGCCCTGGGTGGTGAGCGAAATCTGGATGAACCTCGTCGTCGAGGAAAAGCGGCGCGGGCGGGCCATGGCGATCTATGCCGCGATGTTCGCGGGCGGCATGGCGCTGGGACCCTTCGTGCTGCAGATCGTCGGCGTCTACGGGCCGCTTCCGTTCCTGACCTGTGCCGGGCTCGCCCTGCTGGTCGCCCTGCCGCTGCTGCCCTACCGCTACCGGGCGCCGGCGATCCGCCATCACGCCGACGGCGGCTACGGCGCGGTCTTCCTCGCGGCGCCGCTCGCCATGCTCGCGGCCTTCGCGGGCGGCCTCGGCGAACAGGTCGCCTTCAGCTTCCTGCCGGTCTATGCGGTCAGCGCCGGCGTGGCGCCGGAAACCGGCGCGCTGTGGCTTTCGGCCTTCGTCGTCGGCAACGTGGCCCTGCAATGGCCGATCGGCTGGCTGGCCGACCATTTCGACCGGCGCGGCGTGCTGGCGGGTCTCGCACTCGTCAGTGCGGGGCTGGTGATCGGCCTCACCTTCGTGCCGGCGCAGTCGCTCTCGATCGTCGGCGTCATCATGCTGTGGGGCGGCATCTCGTTCGCCATCTATCCGGTGGGCCTGGCGCTGCTCGGCCAGCGCTTCAACGGCGGCGACATCGCCCGCGCCAACACCGCCTTCAGCCTGATCTACGTCGTGGGCGGGCTGGTCGGCCGGCCGCTCGCCGGGGCGGCCATGGATGCGGTCGGCGAGCCCGGCCTCGGCTGGACGCTGGCCTTCTTCTACGCGATCGCCGCGATCGGCGCCTTGCTGGCAATGCGCCGCCGCGGCTGATAAGTCTGGCCGCCCATGAGTGCGTCCGCAGCGATTTCCGGCGAGTCGGTCGATCCGCTTCTCGCGCCCCTCCTGGCCGGCGACCGGCGCGCGCTGGCGCAGGCCATCACCCTGATCGAATCGACGCGCAGCGACCATCGTGCACGCGCCGATGCGCTGCTGACCGAGGTTCTCCCGCACACCGGCAAGTCGGTGCGGCTCGGCATTACCGGCGTCCCCGGCGTCGGGAAATCCACCCTGATCGAGCGCTTCGGCCTGTCGCTCCTGGAGCGCGGCCGGTCGCTCGCGGTGCTGGCGATCGACCCGTCGTCCAAGCGCGGGGGCGGCTCGATCCTGGGCGACAAGACGCGCATGGAAGAACTGTCACGCCGTCACGCGGCCTTCATCCGGCCGTCGCCGGCCGGCATCACCCTGGGCGGCGTGGCGCGGCGCACGCGCGAGACGATGCTGCTGGTGGAGGCCGCCGGCTTCGACACGGTGATCGTCGAGACGGTGGGCGTCGGCCAGTCCGAGACGGCGGTCTCCGACATGGTCGACATGTTCATCGTGCTGCTGCTGCCGGCCGGCGGCGACGATCTGCAGGGCATCAAGCGCGGTGTCATCGAACTGGCCGACCTGATCGTGGTCAACAAGGCCGACGGCGACCTCAAGGCGACGGCCAAGCGCTCGGCCGCCGACTACCAGCACGCGTTGCGCATGCTGCGCACCCCGACCCCAGGATGGACGCCCGAGGTCACCACCAGCTCGGCCCAGACGGGCGAGGGCATCGTGGAGATCTGGGACGTCGTCGAGCGCTTCAACAAGGCGGTGGGCGAGGCGGGACTCCAGAAGCGGCGCGCCGAGCAGGCCCGCGCCTGGATGTGGAACGAGGTCGGCGAGACCCTGCTGACGGAGCTGAAGGCGCATCCCGAGGTCAGGCGGCGGGTGGGCGCGCTGGAGCGTGAGGTCGAGGCCGGCCGCCTGACGCCGGCCGCGGCGGCCCGTTCCATGCTAGAAGCGTTTCATGGCCGCTAAATCCTTCCTGAAGCGCGCACGCCGCGCCGCCGAGGCCCAGCAGGAGCCGTTCTGGAAGCGCAAGACATTGGGCGAGATGACGAAGCAGGAGTGGGAATCGCTCTGCGACGGCTGCGGCATGTGCTGCGTCAACAAGCTGGAATACGAGGGCACCGGCGAGCTGGTGCAGACCGACACCTGCTGCCGGCTGCTCGACCCCCGGACGGCGCTCTGCAAGGACTACAAGAACCGCAAGAAGATCGTGCCGGACTGCATTCAGCTCACCCCAAAGGTGGTGGCCAAGATGGACTGGCTGCCCAGGACTTGTGGCTACCGCCTGGTCCATTTCAAGCAGGACCTCTACTGGTGGCATCCGCTGGTGTCCGGCGACCCCAACACCGTGCACGAAGCGGGAATCTCGGCCCGGGGGCGGGTGATCCCGGAGGACCAGGTCGAGGATATCAGTGAAAGAGTCGTGGACTGGTTTGCTTGACGGGCACCCTTCGGGCCCGTAAAAAGCCGGCCTTCCCGCCCTCCGGCGGGATCGTTTTTTTAGCGGATATCGCCATGCCTCGTCGTTGCGCCCTCTCGGGCAAGGCCGTCCAGTACGGCAACAATGTGAGCCACGCCAACAACAAGTCGAAGCGCCGGTTCATGTCGAACCTCCAGATCGCTTCGGTACTGTCGGACGCGCTGGGCCATGCGGTGCGCCTGCGCCTGACCCCCCGCGGCATCAAGACGATCGAGCACAATGGCGGCATCGACGCCTACCTGCTCGACACGAACGACAGCAAGCTCTCGCCCGAGATGAAGGTGCTGAAGCGCCGCGTCGTCTCGGCCAAGAGCAAGAAGGACGCAAAGGCGGCGGCGTAGGGCTGAGCGAAGCTCAGCCCCGTCAGCGACCGGCCGCGGCTTGGTTACAAGCCGCCAAGCCTTGCAATGTCCGGGAGCGCCGAGGGACGAACGCAAGCGAAGGATCCCTCACTGCGTTCGGGATGACACCGGTTCCTGCATAGGCACACTGCGCCATTCTTGAAAGCAAGCGCAGCGAGCGATCCTCATTGGGGATGACACCGGTTTCCGGATCGGCGCACGGCGCATGGTCCACCCTGGTATCATCCCGAACGCAGTGAGGGATCCTTGAAATCGTGAGCCCTCGCTACGGCTCCAGCTCGAACAGCATCAGAATATTGCGCTGAAGCGGATTGAAGTTGTCGTCCGAGATCAGCCAGAGCAGCGTCTCGCCTCTGGCACCGCGCGTCGCGGCCAGCCCTTCGAGATTGTCGACGGCATAGGGTGAGGCGAGGCGCGCCAGCTCCTCGGGCCGTACCGTCGCGCCGGGCTTGAGCTGATTGGCCTCGAACCGCATCACGCGGACCCGCACCCCGCGCACCATGTCGAAGGCCCGCTCCAGGGTCGCGAACGAACCGTCCGGCAGGACCGCCAGTGCGGTCGGCCTGTAGTCGGGAATCGTGGCATAGGCGAAGGGGCTCCAGGCGTAGCGACCGCTGCCGTCGGGCTTGCCGATCCAGCCGGACACGGTCGCGGGATGGAGGCTGTATTCCTCGCTGATGGCGATCAGCGTGCCGTCGGCCAGCGCCGTCATCGCCTCGATGCCGCCATTGGCGGGCTGGCGGCCGATATCGGCCGGGCCTTCGACGGGCAGCGGCGTCGCCGTGAGCGACGAGTAGCGCCAGAGCCGGTGGCGGCGCTCGAAGGCCACCACCCATGATCCGTCCGGCAGGCGCGCCATCGCCTCGGCATCGGCCTCGGGCTTGCTGTCGATCGGTTTGCCGTCCAGTCCGCGCAACTGCCCCATGGTGGCGTTCGTCAGGCCCACCAGCATGCCCTTGGCATCGAAGCGTGGCGTCGCCACCAGCCAGGCGCCTTCGTCGGAGATCGAGGTCAGCGTACGACCGTCCGGCGTGATGTGCAGGTCCGACAGGCCGCCAAAACTGCGCGAGCTGGCGCGCATCTCCAGTCCGCCCCGCCAGATCAGCCGGCCGACGCGGGGCGCCGTGGGCTCGTCGATCTTGAGCGTGAGCGGCGAGCTCTCGATGGTGACGGGCTGTTCCTGCGCGCCGGCCGGCGGCGGCGAGACGCCGGCGCAGGCCGCGACGAGCAGGCAGAGCGTGAGAAGGAAGCGATTCATCACCGGCCTGAAAGCAAATCCGTCGTCTCGACCGGAGCGCGTCGCGCGAAGTGGAGAGACCTTCTCTCCACCAAATGCCGGCAAGTCGTCGAGAGAATGTCTCTCCGCTCCGCCTCGCTTGGCTCGGCTCCGGTCGAGAGGACGGAGTTTCTCAACTTCTTCTAAGCGGCGCGCTTGCCGGACTTGGCTCCGAGCTTGCCGCCGCCCTTGCGTGTACCGCCGGCGGCGCGCGTGTCGGCCTTGTCGTCGTCGTCGAACAGCGAGGCGAGCTGCTCCATCATCGTGCCGCCCAGCTGATCGGCGTCGACGATGGTGACGGCGCGGCGATAGTAGCGGGTGACGTCATGGCCGATGCCGATGGCGACCAGCTCGACCGGCGAGCGCGTCTCGATCCAGTCGATGACGTCGCGCAGGTGCCGCTCGAGATAGTTGCCCGGATTGACCGACAGGGTCGAATCGTCGACCGGTGCGCCGTCGGAGATGACCATGAGGATCTTGCGCTCCTCGGGCCGCGGCAGGAGCCGGTTGTGCGCCCACAGCAGCGCCTCGCCGTCGATGTTCTCCTTGAGGATCCCCTCGCGCAGCATCAGGCCCAGGTTCTTGCGGGCCCGCCGCCACGGCGCATCGGCCGGTTTGTAGATGATGTGGCGCAGGTCGTTGAGGCGGCCCGGATTGGCCGGCTTGCCGGCGGCGAGCCACTGCTCGCGGCTCTGACCACCCTTCCAGGCGCGTGTCGTGAAGCCCAGGATCTCGACCTTCACGCCGCAGCGCTCCAGCGTCCGCGCGAGGATGTCGGCGCACACCGCCGCCACCGTGATCGGACGGCCGCGCATCGAGCCGGAGTTGTCGAGCAGCAGCGTCACCACGGTATCGCGGAACGTCGCTTCCTTCTCGTGCATGAACGACAGGGGATGGAACGGATCGGTGACGACGCGCGACAGGCGCGCCGGATCGAGCATGCCTTCGTCGAGGTCGAACTCCCAGGCGCGGTTCTGCTGCGCCATCAGGCGGCGCTGCAGCCGGTTCGCGAGCTTGCCGATCACGCCCTGGAGATGGGCGAGCTGCTGGTCGAGATGGTTGCGCAGGCGGCCGAGTTCCTCGGCGTCGCACAGCGCGTCGGCCTCGACGATCTCGTCGAACTTGTTGGAATAGGCGTGATACTGCTGGCCGGCCGGCTCGTTGCTGAGCGCGCCCGGCGGCAGCCACGGACGCTCGGCGCGGCCCGGCTCCTCCTCGTCGCCGGAGCCCATCTGCATCTCGGTCTGGGCCTGGTCGGCGACGGTCTCGGAAGCGTCGTCCTGCTCGGACGCGTCCTCGCTCTCCTCGCCCTGGGCGCCGTAGCCCTGGGTCTCGCTCGAATCGCTCTGGTCGTCGCCGGTCTCGTTCGACTGACCGTCGGCATTTTCCTGATCCTGCGAATCCTCGTTGTCCTCGTCCTGCAGCTCGGCGGTCTCGTCGCCCAGCTTGAGGTCGCGGATCAGCTGGCGCGCAGCGCGGGCGAAGGCTTCCTGGTTGGCGAGCGAATCGCGCAGCTTCTGGAAGTCGCGGCCGGCGGCGCTCTCGATGTCGGCGCGCCACATGTCGACCATCGCCTTGGCCGATTCCGGCGGTTCGGCGCCCAGCAGCTGCTCGCGCGCGATCAGCCCGATCACGTCGGCGATCGGGGCGTCTTCCTTGGTCTTGATGCGCGCATGGCCGCGCTGGTCGGAGCGCTGGCGCCACAAAGCGGAGAGATTGTCGGCGACGCCGACCATCTTGCGGGCGCCCAAGGCTTCGACGCGCACCTGCTCGACGGCCTCGAAGATGGCGCGGGCCGCCTCGCCGCGCGGCACGCGGCGCAGGTGGGTCTTGCGATCGTGATGGCGCAGCTTCAGCGCCATCGAATCGGCCTCGCCGCGGACACGGCTCACATCCTCGGCCGGCAGGTCGCGCGCCGGCACGGTGATGCGGGCCTCCTGGCCCAGCAGCGAACCGCCCTCGGGGACGAAGGCTACGTTCACTTCCTTGCGCGACACCGCCCGCATTGTCGTGGCGGTGACGCGACGAAACTCCTCGAGGGGAGTGGAGTCCTTGGCCATGCGGCCCTCTCCGTTAGTGCAGCTTTCCGCCCTTGCCGCTGGTCGACGGCAGTTCCTTGCCGAAGCAGCGCTGGTAGTACTCGGCGAGCGTGCTGCGCTCGACCTCGTCGCACTTGTTCAGGAAGGTGAGACGGAAGGCAAAGCCCACGTCGCCTCCGAAGATGCGCGCATTCTCGGCCCAGGTGATCACCGTACGCGGCGACATGACGGTCGAGATGTCGCCGGCGATGAAGCCGGCGCGCGTCAGCTCGGCCAGCGCCACCATGGCGCCGATCGTCTTGCGGCCTTCCTCGCTGTTGTAGAACGGCGTCTTCGCCGCGACGATGTTCACTTCCTGCTCGTGCGGCAGGTAGTTCAGCGTCGTCACGATCGACCAGCGGTCCATCTGGCCCTGGTTGATCTGCTGCGTGCCGTGATAGAGGCCCGTGGTGTCGCCGAGGCCGACCGTGTTGGCGGTGGCGAACAGGCGGAACGCCGGATGCGGATGGATGACCTTGTTCTGGTCGAGCAGGGTAAGCTTGCCGTCGACCTCGAGCACGCGCTGGATCACGAACATGACGTCGGCGCGGCCGGCATCGTACTCGTCGAACACCAGGGCGGTCGGGTTCTGCAGCGCCCACGGCAGGATGCCTTCGCGGAACTCGGTCACCTGCTTGCCGTCGCGCAGAACGATCGCGTCCTTGCCGATCAGGTCGATGCGCGAGATGTGGCTGTCGAGGTTGACGCGCAGGCAGGGCCAGTTGAGGCGCGACGCGACCTGCTCGATGTGGGTCGACTTGCCGGTGCCGTGATAGCCCTGGACCATCACACGACGATTGTGGGCGAAGCCCGCCAGGATCGCCATGGTCGTGTCGTGATCGAACAGGTAGGCGTCGTCGGCCTGGGGAACATGCTCGGTCGGCGTGCTGAAAGCCGGCACTTCCATGTCGGTATCGATGCCGAAAACCTGACGCGCAGAAACCTTGATATCCGGCATGCCCGAAACATTCTGACGCGCCGCGGTCGTCGTAGAGGCCATCACACGAATTCCTACAAAACAATGCCCGCCAATTGCGGGCCAAACGATAGTCGCAGGCAGGATTGTGCACTGCAAGCGGCCAAATGCAGGAGCGGCCCCAAGCAGGGCTAAATCATTCCACGGGGAGGGATTCGCAGGCTCGCAGAGTGGAATAGGCGGCGTTGATCTCCTTGAGCTTCTCCTCGGCCTCCCGGGCGCCGCCGTTGGCGTCGGGATGGTGGAGTTTCACCAGCTCCTTGTACCGGGATTTCACGACTTTCCGGGTAAGGGGCCATGAAAGTTCGAGGACATCGAGCGCGTTGCGCTCCGCCGGGGTCAGCTGCTCGCTGCCGTCGTACTTGGGCGGAGGCTTCTCGCCCAGGCCGGCATCGTCGGCCAGGCCCAGCGGATCCTTGATATGGGCGTAGGGATTGCCGTTGCGCCGCGCCCCGAGCGGCCAGACCGGCCGGCGCCAGGTCGTGTCGGCGCGGATGTGGGCCTCGATCTGGTCGGAGTCCAGGCCGGCGAAATAATCCCACTTCTTGTTGTAGTCGCGGACATGGTCGAGGCAGAACCAGCGATACTCGTCGAGCTTGTCGCGCGCGCGCGGCGCACGATAGTCGCCGGCGAGCTTGCAGCCCGGCGCCTCGCATACGCGCTGGTGCGGCTTCGCACCATCCAGTGCCGCCAAGGGGTTCGCTCGCCGTCGGGCCATCGGGCTAATATGTGTTCAACGAATTGAACCGGCAAGATGAGGCAAGATGGTCATGGGCAAGGTGGCGACGGCGATTGACAGCAAGCTTCGGGCGGCCTTCGCGCCGGCGCGTCTGGCCATCGAGGACGAGTCCTCGAAGCATCATGGCCATGCCGGCTGGCGCGAGGGCGGCGAGACGCATTTCCGGGTGGAGATCGTGTCGCAGGCCTTCGAGGGAAAGACCCGCGTCGCCCGCCAGCGCCTCGTCTATGCCGCCCTCAAGGACGAGCTCGACGCCGGCCTGCACGCGCTGGCGATGGAGACGCTGACGCCGGCGGAAGACGGAAAGCGCTAGCCTTCCATCTCCACGTCCTTGCCTTCGACGGCGGCGCGGACGGCCTCGGCGTCGGGGCCGGTGTAGAAGTGCGGCACCCAGCGCTTCGTGACCTCGCTGTCCGAGGCCCAGGTGTGGCAGGTGTCGAGCATGTAGGGCCGGCGCGGCGGCTTGCGCGGCGCGTCGGGATCCTTCGCCGGCAGGGTGCCGGTCTTCTCCCGATGCGCGTTGTTGAGGTCGCGGGCCTTCTTCGACGACACGGTCTGGAAGGCCGTGGTGGCCACCGGCCCCAGCAGCTCCACGATGTGCGTGCAGCCATGGACGCCGCCCAGCCGCTCGCGCACCGCGCGGTGGAAGCCGCCGCCGATGCGCAGGCCGATCAGCTTGCGGAAGGCCGGCGCGATGTCGCCGCACATCCGGTAGGGCGACTTGTCGGTCACCGCCTCGGCATCGACGATCGTGAACTTGTGGTCGATCGTCAGCCGGATCGACATGTCGTGGACGAAGTCGCCCGGCTGCAGCGGGCCGCGCCATTCGTTGGCGTGCTCGTAGGTCTTCTCGTCGGTGATGCGGCCCTCGATGTCCCACAGCCCGTCGTCGCGGAAGAAGCCCTGGCAGACGACGCGGCGCGTATGAAGGTGCTGTCGCCCGACCGGCGGCGAAAGCGGCATGGTCGTTCCTCGTTGTGTCGGGTGGAAGTCAGTTGCCCGCCTGTATGGCGGTGGGCGGCACGATCCGCAACTCGGCGACGCGGGTGCCCTCGCGCTTCAGAATTTCGAAGCGAAACCCGTAGAATGCGTA